>CADEEJ010000018.1:35444-39981 GCA_902826315.1 uncultured Steroidobacter sp. | reverse complement strand
TGCCAGATCTCGCCGCTCCAGGAGTCAGTGAGATAGGTGAGCGCGTCCGGCAGCAACGCGCCGAAGTCGTAGAAGCGCTTGGTGTCTTCGGCCCGGACCCAGCCCTTCTGCCGTGCGTTCTGCGGGCCGTAGGCGAGCTGATACCAGCGGCCTTCGATGCCGTAGACGAGCGCACCGCTGAGCTCGGGTGCGAACTCACGCGACTCGATCAATGCGGGATCTGTGACTTTCGCGCGAACCGGCGCATCGGGCGCTGCAGCGCCGTACAGCGTGAGGGGCTGCAGATCTGCCGGCAACTCGACACCGCCCGGACTATCGGAGTCCATCGCGCCGAAAAGACCCGGCAGCTCGACGATCCCGATAAAACGTTCGGCAGCGAACGCCGTGCTCGCTACGAGCACGGACATGAGCAGCAGTGATCGCATCGATGAGCTGGGGATCCTTACGCCAGTTCGATCGCTACGGCCGTCGCTTCGCCACCGCCGATGCACAGCGACGCTATTCCACGCTTGCCACCACGCTTCTTCAGCGCATGGATCAGCGTCGTCAGGATGCGCGCGCCGGTGGCGCCGATCGGATGACCGAGGGCGCACGCGCCGCCGTTCACGTTGACGCGGGCGGGATCGAGTTTCAGATCGTGGATCGCGGCCATCGCGACGCAAGCGAACGCTTCGTTGACCTCATAGAGATCGACCTGGTTCGCGTTCCAGCCAGTCTTCGCGAGCACAGCCTGCATTGCACCGACCGGAGCAGTCGTGAACCACTCGGGCGCCTGCGCGTAGCTGGCGTGAGCGACGATGCGAGCGAGCGGCTGCAAATTGCTCGCGCGCGCTTTGGCTCCACTCACGACGATCAGCGCCGCGGCGCCGTCCGAGATCGATGAGGAACTCGCGGCGGTCACCGTGCCGTCGCTGTTGAACGCAGGCTTGAGCGTGGGGATCTTCGCGATGTCGCAGGTGAACGGCGTTTCGTCTTTCGCCACGATGCGCTCGCCCTTGCGATCCTTGACGGTGACGGCAGCGACTTCGGCGTCGAAGTGGCCCTTCTCGACTGCATTCAATGCACGCCGCACCGATTCCGCTGCGAACTCGTCCTGCTGGCCGCGCGTGAAGCCGTACTTCTTCGAGGTCGCGTCGGCGAAGTAGCCCATCATGTTGCCGTCGAACGGGCTCTGCAGGCCGTCGAAGAACATGTGATCGATCAGCTGTGCATGCCCCATGCGCAGGCCTGCGCGGGCTTTCGGCAGCAGATAGGGAGCATTCGTCATCGACTCGATGCCGCCGGCGAGCACGATCTGCGCCGAGCCGGCGCCAATCTGATCCGCCGCCAGCATCACGGCCTTCAAGCCGGAGCCGCACATCTTGTTCACGGTGGTTGCCGGCACTTTCTGCGGCACGCCGGCTGCAAGCGCCGCCTGGCGTCCGGGAGCCTGACCGATGCCCGCCATGAGCACGCAGCCGAAGATCGACTCGTCGATCTGCGCTGCATCGACGCCGCTGTCCTTGATTGCTGCTTGAGCGGCGACTGCGCCGAGCTGCGGCGCGGTGAGCGCGCTGAGCGCGCCCTGGAACGCGCCGATCGGGGTACGACGTGCGGCAACGATGTAGATGTCTTCACTCATGGGCGTGATCCTACAGAAGGTGGAGCGGCGCGACCAAGCGATAGTTGCGGTCCGCGCCGGCAATTCAATGCGGTGTCAGCGTCGCGCTTGCAGCGATGCAACGCCATCCGTCTCGGATAGATCCGGCTCGTCCAGCGCCGTGAGAATGCGTGCGCGTGCCTGATCGCGGGTCTGCGTAATTGCAGCGTTGGAGTCGAGGCCCGGCAGCGGCCCGAGCGCCGGCAGCACCTGAATGTGGATGCGTCCCGGCCGCGGCAGGAACCGGCCGCTCGGCAAGATGCGGCGCGTGCCGCGAATCGCGATCGGCACGATCGGCAACTCTGCGCGCGCGGCGATCGCAAATGCGCCAGTGTGAAACTTGCCGAGGCCCGGCTCCGCGAGGAAGGTGCCCTCGGGAAAAAACGCCAGCGCCTGGCCGGTTTCCGCAACCTTGAACAGGCGGCGCGCATCCATCCCGCCGGCGTGACGATTGAAGCGGTCGACGAACTCCGAGCCGATTCGCCGCAGCATGAAGCCGGCCAGCGGCACGTGCGAAACCTCTTTCTTGATGACGAAGGAGAAGCGCGCGGGCAGGGCGGCCTTGAGCACGACGCCGTCCAGGTAGCTCGCATGGTTGGCGACGACCACGCACGGCCCAGCGGGCAGGTGCTGCGTATCGATCAGGCGGATCGGCATGCCGGCCAGTCGGAAAAACGCCTGCGCCGCGAAGTGCGCCAGGCGGCGCCGGGTCGCAATGCCCAGCGGCAGCAAAACCAGTGCAAAGGCGAGCAGGCCGCAAACCAGGAAGGCCGTGACCGCGTACAAACCGTAAGCGATCTCCAGCAAGCCGAGCAGGGCGCGCTTGAGCGATGAAACCATTTGGATCGGGGAATGCTTCGGGTGCCGTGTGAATGCCGAAAACAGGGGGCCGGTTTCTGTGAACTATGTCTCTTTATGTCAACCGTACCGGGGTTCTGTGATAACTGTCACGTCCCGTACCTACCCCCCTTTGCATACTGCAGGCACCACAGGAACGGGGTCGGCACCGGCTGGCTCCGGCTTTTAGCCTCAACGAGATGAGCACTGTTACGAAAGCGTCAGTTTACTCGAGGACCGGCGAAGACACGCCCGACACGCCGTCGCTGGCGTCGATCGACCGGTTTCTCGATGCCGTCTGGATGGAGCGCGGCCTGTCGCCGAACACGCTCTCGGCCTATCGTGCCGACCTGACGGCGCTGGACCGCTGGTTGCAAACCCGCGGCGGCTCCAGCCTCGGCGCCAAGCGCGCCGACGTGCTCGCATTCATTGCATTCCGCGTCGAAGCGGGTGCGCGGCCGCGCTCGACGGCGCGGCAGCTGTCCAGCTTCCGCCGCTACTACCGTTATCTGATCCGCGAGGGCGCGATCAAGGAAGATCCGACCGCGCAGATCGCGATGCCGAAGATCGGCCGCTCGCTGCCGAAGTCGCTTACCGAAGACGAGGTCGAGTCGCTGCTGGCCGCGCCGGAGATCGACGATCCGCTCGGCAACCGCGACCGCTCGATGCTCGAAGTGCTGTACGCCACCGGGCTGCGCGTCTCCGAGCTGGTGAACCTGAAGTCGAGCCAGGTGAACATGAACCAGGGCGTGCTGCGCATCGTCGGCAAGGGCGATCGCGAGCGCCTGATCCCGCTCGGCGAAGAGGCCGTCGGCTGGCTGCAGAAGTTCATGAACGGCCCGCGCCTGGAGATCCTGCTCGAGCGCCAGACCGAATATCTGTTCCCGACCCGCCGCGGCGATCGCATGACGCGCCAGGCTTTCTGGCACATCATCAAGCGGTATGCGCAGAAGGCAGGGGTGCAGAAAGCGCTGTCGCCGCACACGCTGCGTCATGCGTTTGCCACACACCTGCTGAATCACGGCGCCGACCTGCGCGTGGTGCAGATGCTGCTGGGCCACAGCGACCTTTCCACGACGCAGATATATACCCACGTCGCGCGCGAGCGCATGAAAGAGCTCCACGCGCAACACCACCCGCGCGGCTGATGACCGTCCGGCGCGGCGGTCCGGTGCTAAACTTCTGAACCGTTGGCCGGCTCCGGCGTCGAACGAGTCACGGGCGCAAGTGCGCCCCAGCAAAAGGCCGTCATGAACAAGCTCTCTCGTGCACTGGTGGGAATGCTCTTCGGCATGCTCTGCGCGTCCGCGCTCGCGGCCGAAGGCGACAAGCCGGCGGTGGACAAGGCCGACCCGCGCGCGGTCATCGTCAAGAAATTCCCCGAGGTCAAGCTCGACGAGGTGCAGCCGTCGCCGGTGCCCGGGATCTACCAGATTCCGATGGGCGCGGACGTTGCCTATGTCAGCGCCGATGGGCGCTACCTGTTTGCCGGCGATCTGTTCGAGATCGACACGCGCGCCAACATCACCGAGCAGAGCCGCGCAGGCAACCGCGTCAAGTTGCTCGCGAAGCTCGACGAGCGCGACATGATCGTGTTCTCGCCGCAGGTCGTGAAGCACACGATCACGGTCTTCACCGACGTGGAGTGCGGCTACTGCCGCAAGCTTCACAGCCAGATCAGCGAGCTCACCAAGCTCGGCGTGAAGGTCCGCTACGCGGCCTATCCGCGCGCCGGTCCGGGCACGGAAGACTGGCGCAAGATGGAGGGCGTGTGGTGCTCGAAGGATCGTCAGAACGCGCTCACGCAGGCCAAGCTCGGCCAGCCCGTGAAGTCGGAGAGCTGTGGCGCGACGCCGATCGCGAAGCAGTATCAGCTCGGCGAGGATCTCGGCGTGCGCGGCACGCCTGCGATCTTCTCGCCGAACGGCCTGTACATCGGTGGCTACCTGCCGCCGGCGGACCTGGTCAAGCAGCTCGAAGAATCCGAGGCGAAGAAGAAGGGCTCGTAGAGCCTATTTTTCCAGCAGCTGCGCCTTGTCCGGCTTGCCTTCCCATTCCTTG
>CADEEJ010000018.1:30160-35344 GCA_902826315.1 uncultured Steroidobacter sp. | reverse complement strand
TAGAGCCTATTTTTCCAGCAGCTGCGCCTTGTCCGGCTTGCCTTCCCATTCCTTGGCATCTGGCGGCGCCGCTTTCTTTTCGGTGATCACCGGCCACGACTTGGCGAGCTCGGCATTGAGCTGACGGAACTGCTCCTGGCCGGCCGGCAGCTCTTCCTCGGAAAAAATCGCCTCCACCGGGCACTCCGGCTCGCACAGCGTGCAGTCGATGCACTCGTCCGGATCGATCACCAGGAAGTTCGGCCCCTCGTGGAAGCAGTCGACCGGACAGACCTCGACGCAGTCCGTGTATTTGCACTTGATGCAGGCTTCTGTGACGACAAAGGTCATCGGCGACTCCGCTGGGGGGCGTGCATTGTGGCATTAGTCATCGGTGGTCACCAGTTTGCCGTCCCGCCAATCGATCGTGCGGAAATGCAGCTGTTGCACGCCGTTGCGGCGGTCTTCCAGGTAGCGGCGCAGGGCGAACTCGACGCTGAGAAAAGCGACTTGCGGCCATGGAATCTCGGACTCGGCGTATAGCTGCGTCTCCAGGCTCTCCGGCCCGATACCGAATTCCGGATGCGCGGGATCGAGCCGCGCGCGAAACATGATGTGAACCTGGTGGGCGCGCAGCACGCTCACGACCGCGAGCATCGAGCCGATCTGCACGTGGGCCAGTGCTTCTTCCATCGCCTCGCGGGCTGCACCCTGCTGCACGGATTCGCCGTTCTCCATGAAGCCCGCCGGGATGGTCCAGAAGCCGTGCCGAGGCTCGATGGCCCGCTTGCACATCAGAATCTTGCCGTCCACCTCGATGACGCAGCCGGCGATGATGCGCGGATTCTCGTAGTGGATCGTGCCGCAAGCCGTGCAGACGGAGCGCGGCAGGTGATCGCCCTCAGGCACCTTCAATTCGACTGGCTGGCCGCACGTGGAGCAGAACTTCATGCGGACGACAGCTTAAACGCTGCGCTATTCTCCAGCCAATGAGCAGCTCGCTCCCGGTGATCGACCTGCGCCTTGCGAGGCGCGACGCCGCGGCGCGGTCGTCCGTGGCGCGCCAGCTCGACTACGCCTGCAGCGAGTTCGGCTTCTTCTATCTGGTCGGGCACGAGGTCGGTGGGCAGTCGACCGACGGAATGCTGAGGCTGGCGCGCGAGTTCTTCGCCAGCGACCCGGCAGAGAAAATGCAGATCCACATGTCGCGCGGCGGTCGCGCCTGGCGCGGCTATTTTCCTGTCGGCGGCGAGCTCACTTCGGGGCAGCCGGATCTCAAAGAGGGCCTGTACTTCGGCTCCGAGCTCGGTGACAGCGACCCGCGCGTGCGTGCGGGCTTGCCGATGCACGGGCGCAACCTGTTTCCGGACGTCCCGGATTTTCGCGTCAGCGTGCTCGAATACATGAGCGCGCTCGAAGGCGTCGGTCAGCAAGTCCTGTCGCTGATGGCAGAAGGACTGCGCTTGGACACCGACTATTTTCAGCGCCACTTCACCGCGGATCCAACCGTGCTCTTCAGGATCTTTCGCTATCCGCCCGACGAGGCCGCGCGCGAAGGGTGGGGCGTCGGAGCGCACACCGACTACGGATTGCTCACGTTGCTGCAGCAGGATGCGGTCGGCGGCCTGCAGGTTCTGAATCGCGACCGCTGGCTCGACGTGCCGCCGCTCGCCGACTCGCTCGTCTGCAACGTCGGCGACATGCTGGAGCGGCTGACCAACGGCCGCTATCTGTCGGCTCTGCATCGCGCGAAGAACCTGAGTGCGCGCGAGCGCCTGTCGATGGTGCTGTTCCTCGATCCTTCCTTCGATGCGAAGCTCGAGCCGCTACCCGGTGTCGTCCCGGACTCCAGTCAGCCGCACACGAACGTGCGCTGGGATCGCATCGACCCGCACGCGATGCAGGGGACCTACGGCGAGTATCTGCTCAGCAAGGTCTCGAAAGTCTTTCCGGAGCTCGCGCCGACCGTTCTGTAACCAATCGTGACGCGCGAGCTGCTCGAACGCCATTCAGCAGCAGTCAGCAGTTCAGTAGTGGGACACGTCGACATCGCCATGCAATGTGGCGATGTCGACATGCATTGTCACCTCAGGGCTTCAGCTGGCCGCGAATCTCGCCGCCCTTGTGCTCGGCGCTGTGCACGTTGACGTACAGCTCGCCGGCCTTGTAGGCGGCGAGTTGCTCATCAGTGAGCTTGGAGTCTTTCGGCACGCTCCACACGCCGTCGCCGGTCTTTTCCAGTGCGACGATCGGCGGACCGTTCTTGCCAGCAGCGGCCTGGTGGATGTGAGCGGCAACGCCGGTGATTCCTTTGGTCGTGACACTGCCGCTGACTGACTTGTCGGCGCCGACAGTGATCGTTCCGGTGCCCGTCGCTGCGGTCTCGACGGCGGGTACTTCTTCCTTCCCGGTCAGGCTCAGTTTCGAATCGCCAGCGAAGGCCCAGCTCGTTGCGACGAGCAGCAGCGCAGCGGCGGCGGTGGTGTGCAAGATTTTCATGATCGATCTCCCTTGTGATGACGCTACGAATGCTAACGGAATCGCTCGTCGGAGAGCGACTCTTGCTGACTGCGACGTCGTCCGCGAATGCATGCTCAGGCTTGTGGCGCGGAAGTAAATCGTCTGACGCTCTAACTTTCGGTTTCGAAGCGATAGCCGGCATGCGGCGTCGTGACGATGAGGCGCGGCTCGGCCGGATCGATCTCGATCTTCTGCCGCAAGCGATAGATGAGCTGCTTGAGCATGCGCTGCTTGCGCGTCGACTCGGGTCCCCACAGCTGCGCGAGCAAGCGCGCAGCTGTCACGGTGCGGCCAGGCGTGCTCAGCAGTAGATGTATCGCTGTGAACTCCAGCGGCGTCAGACGCACGGGATGGGACGAACCGATCCGCAGCGCATGTTCTTCCACGTCGAGGCACACCTGCCCGACTGTGACTACCTTGACCGGGACGCTGTCGACCCGGCGCAGCAACGCTTTGACTCGCGCGAGCAGCACGCGGGGACTGAACGGCTTGCGCAGATAGTCGTCCGCTCCCGCATCGAATGCCGCGAGCAATTCTTCCTCGCGATCATGGGCTGTGAGCAGCATGATCGGCAGGCGCGAGCGGCGCCGCAGCTCCTGGCAGAGCTCGATTCCATCGAGGAGCGGCGCATGGCTGAGCAGCGCCAGGTCCGGCGATTCGAGCTCGAACAGCTCCAGGGCGCTGGCGCGATCGGCGGCCACGCAGCTCGCGTAGCCGGATTGTTCCAAGGTAAAGGCAATCAGCGCGCTCAGCTCCGCATCCTGGTCGACCAGCAGGATCTTCATCCGGTGTGCGAGCTTCCCTAGACGCGCGGATCCGGCGTCAAGCGCAAGTACGGCTTGAGCGCGTGCCAGCCGCGCGGGAAGCGAGTCCGCGCATCGTCGTCAGTAATGGACGGCAGGATGATGACGTCGTCGCCGACGCGCCAATGCGCGGGCGTCGCGACAGCGTGCGCATCAGTGAGCTGTAGCGAATCGATCGTACGCAGCAACTCGTCGAAGTTGCGGCCGCAGGACTGCGGATAGGCGATCGTCAGCCGCACCTTCTTGGCGGGATCGATGACGAAGACGGTACGCACGGTGTGATTCGAGTCGTGATTCGGATGCAGCATCCCGTACAGCGTCGCAATCGAGCGGTCGATGTCCGCGATGATCGGGAAGTGGACTGTGGTGCCCTGCATGTCGCGAATGTCGTGCAGCCACTGCTCGTGCGACACGACCGTGTCGCCCGACAAACCGATGAGCTTGACGCCGCGCCGCTCGAAGTGGCGCTCCAGCAGCGCGAGCTGGCCGAGTTCCGTCGTGCAGACAGGAGTGAAGTCGCGTGGGTGAGAGAAGAGCAGGGCCCAGCTGTCGCTCAGCCATGAGTGAAACTCGATCCTGCCGCGCGTGGTCTCCGCGGTGAAATCCGGTGCCGTGTCGCCGAGTCGCAGCGTCATCTCGATCTCCTGTTTGCGTGAGTCGAGATGGATTCTGTACAGCGGCCGGTGCGATGTCGGTCGCGCGTCGGTAGTAATGGAGTAACACGCGCGGCCGGCGCTATGATCGAGCCACTATGACGCACTCGCAGCTCGCGCGAATCATGCATCGGATCACCGGCGCCACGCTCATTGTGTTCTGTTGTGCGAGCGTGCAGGCCGACACGTACAAAGTGCCGCGCACCAGCGACGGTCAGCCTGACCTGCAAGGATTCTGGACCAATGCAACGCTGACGCCGGTCGAGCGGCCGGCATCGCTCGGCCACAAGCTCGTGCTCTCCGAGGCCGAGGCGACCGCGATGGAACGTCAGATGGCAAAGCGCATGGAAGCAGCGAACGCACCGAGCGATCCGACAGAAGTGCAACGCGCCGGCCAGGCTGTCGGCGGCTACAACATGTTTTGGGCGGACTTCGGCACGCAGGTTGCGATCGTCAACGGCGAACGACGCAGCTCGTTGATCATCGATCCGCCGCAGGGTCGCGTGCCGACGTTGCAGCCGCAGGCCGAGAAGCTGGTGAGCGCCGCAGACCGACGCGGCTATGACGGACCGGAACAGCGGCCGCTCGGTGAGCGCTGCCTGCTCGCCTTCGGCAATGCATCCGGTCCGCCGATGCTGCCCGTCATGTACAACAGCAACTACCAGATCGTGCAGACCGCCGACACGGTCATGATCCTGGTCGAGATGCCGCACGACGTGCGCATGATCCATCTCGACGACACGGCGCCGCCCGCCGGCATGCGCAAGTGGATGGGACACTCGACCGGCCGTTGGGAAGGCGAGACGCTCGTCGTCGAGACCTCACGCCTGCGCAAGGAGCAATACATCTCGATCGGTGGCGGCGGCAGCTATCGCTACGTGCCGTCGAGCGAAAACTTGAAGGTGATCGAGCGCTTCAAGCGCACCGGTCCGCGCACGATCCTCTACGAGTTCACGGTCGAGGATCCGGAGGTCTTCACGCAGTCGTGGGGCGGGCAGGTGCCGCTGAACGCGATCGATCAGCCGCTCTATGAATATGCGTGCCACGAGGGCAACTATGCGTTGCCGGGAATTCTCGCGGGTGCGCGCGAAGCCGAACGCCACGGTCGCAAGCCGACCGCGGCGCCGGAGGGCGGCGAGTAAGCACGCTCAAGCTCCCAGCAGCGCCGGGACCGGAAAGCAGATCGCGATTGTTCCGATGAGGACGAACGCCGCCGAGGCGAGGCAGAT
>CADEEJ010000018.1:27060-30060 GCA_902826315.1 uncultured Steroidobacter sp. | reverse complement strand
CGGCATCGTGCAAACGCCGGCGTGTTCCTGCGACCTTTTCTCCGAGTGCAGCATCTAAGCTGCAACATGTCGCAATTCGCGGGAACAGAAGTCACAGCCGAAGTGCTCAGCGCAGCCTGCGACGGCGATTCCCGCGCGCAGGAAGCGATCTACCGCTCGTACCAACGGCCCGTCTATTCGCTGATCCGGCGGCTGATCGCGAGGCCCGCGATTGCGGATGAGCTGTTCCAGGACACGTTCATCGAGATCCTGCGCAGCCTTCGCAGCTATTCCGGCGACGGCGCATTCGGCGGCTGGGTGCGCGCGATCGCGGTGAACAAGTGCCTCATGTATCTGCGTTCGCCGTGGCATCGCAGCTTCGCGTACCTCGACGCCGACGAGAACGAGCCGCTCGCAGACATGCTGGTCGACGCCGCGTCGGGGCCAGACGTGCAAGTCCAGGCGAGCACGGACGTCGAGCGCGCATTGGCGTCGCTGCCGCCGCTGACCCGTAGTGTCGTCTGGCTGCACGACGTCGAAGGTTACACACACGGAGAAATCGCACGCCTGATGGGACGCACCACCAGTTTTTCCAAGTCGCAGCTTGCGAGAGCGCATCAGCGCTTGCGCGAGCTGCTCGATTCCCAGTCCGAGTCACTGCCATGCACGCATCTATCGACCATCTGCTGAGCTTGCGCGACGGCCAGCCCGTGGATGCCGCGACAGCGGCGCACGTGGAGCAATGCCAGCGCTGCTCGACCGAGCTGCACAAGCTGCGCGAGACGCGCGCGAAGCTGCAGTCGCTGCCGCAACTCGATGCGCCGTCTTCGTTCCAGGAAATCCAGCGCGCGATGAAACAGTCCGTGCCGCCCCGGCGCACGATGGTCTCGGCACGTTTGGTTGCCGCATTGGCATTCGTGACGCTGACGACGATTTTCTTCGTCGCACTGCGCGACGAGACAGCGCCGCCCGTAGCGGAGCGCCGAGCGCAGCCGGATGAACAGCCCGCGCCGGCGGACGATGCCGTCGAGATGGCGCGCGTGCCGGAGCTGGTCGCGCAGTCGCAGCAGCTCGAAGTCCTCTTGCAGCGGCTTCCCGAGCGGCCGCGCATCGAGCGCGTCTCGACTGCCGCGATGATCGACACGATCGAAGAGCGCATTCAATTGCTGGATTTCCAGCTGTCCGACACCTCGGGCGGCGGACTCAACGAACAGCAGACGCAGCGCCTGTGGCGCGAGCGGGTCGAGCTGATGGATTCACTGGTGAAGGTGCGATACGCCGAAGGCGGAGTCACCTTCTGAGAGCATTCGACAGGAGCATTTCAATGAACATTCTGCTGAGCAAGAAGCCCGTGTTCGCTTCGCTGTCGCTCGCTGCGCTGCTGGCGGTCGCGACGGCCGCGGGCGCCGCGGAGCAAGACAAGTCTCAGGACGCCAAATCCACGGAGAGCGACGCGAAGTCGCAAGCCGAGCTGGAGCGCAAACTGGCCGACGCCCGCAAGCGGCTCGACGAAGCTGTGCGCGAAGTCGCGAACCTGAGCATGTCGATGTCCGATGATGTCGTGCCGCACATGCGGGCATTCGGCAGAACGATGGGCGGTGGTCCGTCGCGCGCGGTTCTGGGTATCAACCTCGGCGCGAACGACGACGTGAAGGGCGGCGGCGTCGAAGTCGTCAGCGTGAGCCCGGGCGGAGCAGCGGAACGCGCCGGCCTCAAGGCCGGCGATGTGCTGACGGAGATCAACGGCAAGGCGCTCAAGAGCAACGATGAGGCGACGGCACGCGAGCAGTTGCTGACTGTGATGCGCAACGTGAAGCCGGGCGATTCCGTCGCGCTGAGTTATCGGCGTGACAACAAGGTCGTGAAGGCCAGTCTCGTCGCGCAGCAGCTGCAGGATCGTTTCTTCACGATGGCGATCCCGCCCACGGCAGGCACCGTTCCGATGCCGCCCATGCCGCCGATGCCGAATTTCCTGTTCATGCGCGGCGAGGGTGTGTTCGGCTCGGCCGAGCTGGTGCCGATGACGCCGAAGCTCGGTCAGTACTTCGGCACCGACACCGGCCTGCTGGTGGTGCGTGCGCCGGACGACAGTCGCTTGAAGCTCGAAGACGGCGACGTGATCGTAGACATCGACGGGCGCACACCGTCGAGCGCATCGCATGCGCTGCGCATCCTCTCGTCGTATCAACCCGGCGAGAAACTGAAGCTCAACATCCTGCGCACGAAGAAGCGCATGTCTTTTGAAATCACTGTCCCGGAAAACACGTGGGAGAAGCGCCTCGACGGCGCGCGGTTCGAGCGCGGCTTTCGCACCGGTCCCGGCATCGAGGCAGTGCCCGCAATGCCTGTTCCCGGCATTCGCGTAGAGCGTCTGCAAGTACCCGCGGACGGCCCCGTAACCGTGCCGTTGCCGGACGAGCCGGTGTAGTCTACCGTGCGCGCCCAATGCGGCGCGCCGACTTCGCCTACGACCTGCCTGAAGATCTGATTGCACAGCGGCCCCCGATCGAAAGATCGGGGAGCCGCTTGCTGCGTTTGGAGCGCGCGAGCCATGTGCACGATCTGCGCTTCACCGATCTGCCCTCGCTGCTGCGTGCCGGCGACTTGCTCGTCTTCAACGATACTCGCGTGATCCCGGCGCGCGTCGTCGGCAGCAAGCCGACAGGCGGACAAGTTGAGATCCTGCTCGAGCGCGTGCTCGAAGGACGTCGCATCCTCGCGCACGCGCACGCGAGCAAACCTCTGCGCAGTGACGCGCCGGTGTCGTTGCCGGGCGGCGTACTCGCTCATTACATCGGTCGTCGCGACGATCTGTTCGAACTGGAGCTGAGCACCGATCCTTTGCCGTACTTCGAGCAATACGGCTCGATGCCCTTGCCGCCGTACATCGAGCGTGCGGCGGAAGCGGACGATGCGAAGCGATATCAGACCATCTATGCGCGTGAACCGGGCGCAGTAGCTGCGCCGACTGCGGGCTTGCACTTCGACGAAGCGATGCTCGCGCGTTGTCGCGAGATGGGA
>CADEEJ010000018.1:18056-26960 GCA_902826315.1 uncultured Steroidobacter sp. | reverse complement strand
CCGGGCTACCGTTTCGCGGTCGTCGATGCGCTCGTCACGAACTTCCATCTCCCGGAGTCGACATTGTTGATGCTCGTGTGTGCGTTCGGAGGCTACGATGCGGTCATGCACGCCTATCGACACGCAGTGAGCGAGCGCTATCGCTTCTTCAGCTACGGGGACGCGATGTTTCTGGAGCGCGCATGAAGTTCGAGCTGATCGGTACCGACGGCCGCGCACGCCGCGGACGCATGAAGTTCGCTCGCGGCGACGTCGAGACGCCCGCGTTCATGCCGGTCGGCACCTACGGCACCGTGAAAGCGATGACGCCGGAGGAATTGCTCGAGAACGGCGCGCAGATCGTGCTCGGCAATACGTTCCACCTGATGTTGCGGCCGGGCATGGACGTGATTCGCGCGCACGGCGGCTTGCATCGCTTCATGCACTGGGAGCGGCCGATCCTGACGGACTCGGGCGGCTTCCAGGTCTTCAGCCTGGCGACGTTGCGCAAGATCACGGAGGAGGGCGTCAGTTTCCGCTCGCCGCACAACGGCGATCCGGTGCTGCTGACGCCCGAGCGCTCGATGCAAGTGCAGCGCGACCTGGATGCAGACATCGCGATGATCTTCGACGAGTGCACGCCGTACCCGTCGACGGAAGAGCAAGCGCGTACCTCGATGCAGCTATCGCTGCGATGGGCCGCGCGCAGCCGTGCCGAGTTCGCGCGATTGCAGAATCCGCACGCGCTGTTCGGCATCGTGCAAGGCGGCATGTTTGCCGGCCTGCGCCAGGAATCGCTCGCCGGCCTGCGGCAGATCGGCTTCGATGGCTATGCGATCGGCGGCCTCGCGGTCGGTGAGCCGAAGGAGGAGCGCGAAAGGATGCTCGATGCGATCGAGCCGCACATGCCGGCCGATCGGCCGCGCTACCTGATGGGCGTCGGCACGCCCGAGGACCTGGTCGAGGCGGTTCGGCGCGGCATGGACATGTTCGATTGCGTGATGCCGACCCGGCATGCGCGCAACGGCCACCTGTTCGTATCGACGGGCGTGCTGAAGATCCGCAACGCGCGCTACGAGTCCGACACCGCGCCGCTCGATCCAGCGTGCACCTGTTACACCTGTCACAACTACAGTCGCGCTTACCTGCGGCACCTCGACAAGTGCGGCGAAATTCTGGCCGCGCGGCTTGGCACCATCCATAATCTGCACCACTATCTGACCCTGATGCAGTCCATGCGTGCGGCGATCGAACAACGACGGTTCGACGCATTCGTGGCCGACTTCTACTCCCGCCGCACCGAAAACGACTGACGCGCACGCATGCTCGCCGATCTTCCGACCGCACCCTGGTTCCGACGCGTACTCGTCGCGGCACTGATCCTCGGCATCGTGCTGCTCACGTTCAGCGTGCTGCGGCCATTCATCGTGCCGCTGATCTGGGGCGGCATCCTTGCGTACGTCAGCTGGCCGCTGCAGCAACGCATCATGCGCGCGCTGCGCGGGCGTTCGGGGCTCGCGGCGCTGCTGACGACTCTGCTCGTGACGGCGGCAATCGTCGTGCCGCTCATCTGGCTGATCCTGATGGTGCGCGTCGAAGGCATGGCGGCCTACGCGAAAGTGCAGACGTTCCTCGCGTCGCAGCCGACGTTGCCGCCGGCACTGCGCGACCTTCCCTGGATCGGTGCATGGGCACAGGACATGCTGGCGCAGCTGTCGGCCGATCCGACAGCGATTCGCGAGCAGCTGGTGCTGACGTTGGAACAATCATCCGTCGAAGTCTCGAAGCTGATCGGCGGCGTGGGGCGCAACGTCGCGAAGCTCTTCTTCGCGGTGCTCTCGATGTTTTTCCTGTTGCGCGACGGGCCGCGGCTCATGCGCGAGGCACGCGCGATACTCGAAGGCATTCTCGGCCCGCGCGTGCACGATTATCTCGATGCGATCGGCGCCACGACGCAGGCGGTCGTGTACGCGTTGATTCTCGGCGCCATCGCGCAGGGTCTGGTCGCCGGCATCGGCTACTGGATCTTCCGTGTCGAGGCGCCGGTGCTGATGGGCGCATTGACGGTGCTGGTCGCGCTGATTCCGTTCGGTGCGCCGTTCGTCTGGGGCAGCCTCTCGCTGTGGATGCTCGTCACCGGCAACATCTGGCCCGGCGTCGGCCTGCTGTTGTGGGGTGCACTGATAGTGAGCTGGGTGGACAACATCGTGCGGCCGCTGGTCATCTCCAATGCAACGCGCATGCCCTTCCTGCTCGTCGTGTTCGGTGTGCTCGGCGGCGTGCTGGCGTTCGGCCTCGTTGGCCTGTTTATTGGGCCGGTGCTGCTCGCGGTGTCGCTCGCGATCTGGCGCGAGTGGCTGGAGGAGCACCAGCAGAAAGATGCAGCGGTTGGCGGTTAGCGCTTGGCGGTTGGTGCGGAGGCGACTTTCGATAGCAGGATCTTGTCGATGCGGACGCCGTCCATGTCGACGATTTCGACCTTCAGGTCGCGCCAGGTGAGCGTGTCGCCGGCCCTTGGAATGCGGCCGAGGCGCGCCAGCACGAAGCCCGCCACGGTTTGATAGTCGCGACCGATCATGTCGCGGCGGTTGAGACGTCGCTGCAGCTCTTCTATCGGCAGATGCCCATCGACCAGCCATGAGCCGTCCTCGCGCTGCACGAGTTCCGGCCGCTCGCGGCTGCCGAGCTCCGGCAACTCGCCGGCGATTGCTTTCAGGATGTCGATCGGCGTCGTGATGCCTTCGATCTCGCCATATTCGTCCGTGACGACCGCGAGGTGCGTGCTCGACTTCTGAAACTGGTCCAGCAGCTGCAGCACCGAGATCGAATCCGGGATGTGCAGCGGCGGCTCCAGGTCATGATCCGGGTCGAGCACGCCGCGATGCACGGCCTCGCTGAGGTTCGCGAGCGTAATCATCCCGAGCAGCGTGTCGAGTTTCTCGCGCGCGATCAGGAAGCGCGCGTGGCCGCTCGACTTGGCCTGCTGCCACAGCACGTCGATCGGCTCGTCAATGTCGAGCCAGATCACGTCTTGCCGCGGGATCATGATGGAGCCGACCTTGCGGTCGGCCAGTGCCAGCACGCCCTCGACGAGACGGCGCTCGGAGGCGAGGAACACGCCGGCGCGCGTGCCCTCCGCGAGCAACGCGCGCACATCGTCTTCAGTCACCGCTGCGTGCGGCGCCGCCGACACCGGGATGATTTTCAGGACCGCGTTGACCGACACGCGCAGCAGCCAGACCAGCGGCGCCGTCACGGTGGCGAACAGGCGCATCACCGGCGCGACCCGCACCGCGAGCGTTTCGGCGTGTAGCAGGGCGACGCGTTTGGGCACCAGCTCGCCAATGATCAGCGAGGCCAAGGTGATGATCAGCACGACGATGCCGTAGGCGATCTCTTCGGCGTACCGCGGCGGCACGCCGTAACCGGTCAACGTGCCCGCCAGGGGCGCGGCGAAGGTGGCGCCGCTGTACAGGCCGGTGAAGATCGTGATCAGGGTGATGCCGATCTGGATTGCGGAAAGCAGCGTCGTCGGGTCCTCCGTCAGAGCAATCGCCGATTTCGCGCCGGTTCGGCCCTGTTCGGCCGCTGCCTGCAGCCGGGAGCGCTTGGCGGAGACCAGTGCCATCTCCGAAAGCGCGAAAAAGCCGTTGACGAGGATCAGCAGGAGGATGACGAGGACTTCGCTGTAGCTCATTGAGGGCACGCATCCCGCCGGAAACCTTAGGGTGGCGAGAGTTTACGTCCTTCTGACGTGTATAATGCGCCGCTCTTTTTCCACAGGATTCAACATGGACTGGCTGATTTCGACCGCGGCGGCGCAGGCGCAGGGCTCATCCGGGTCTTCGAGCGCCCTGATGCAGATCCCGTTCCTGATCCTGATGTTCGTGGTCTTCTACTTCCTGCTGATCCGCCCGCAGACCAAGCGCGCCAAGGAGCATCGCGCTCTGATCGCCGCGCTGGAGGTCGGGGCCGAAGTCGTCACCAACGGCGGCATACTCGGCAAGGTCACGGAGCTGGGCGAGCAATACCTGACGCTCGAGATCGCCGACGGCGTGAACGTCAAGGTCCAGCGCGCCACCGTCGCGCAAGTGTTGCCGAAGGGCACGCTGAAGAGCGTCTGACGCTGCGGCGTCCGTGGATTCTGCATGTATCAGTTTTCCCGCTGGAAATATTGGCTGGTCATCATTGTCGTGGTGGCCGGTACGCTGTTCGCGCTGCCCAACGTCTTCGGCCAGGGCCCCGCGTTGCAACTATCGCGCAATGACCGCGTAGCGATGGATGAGGCCGCGCAAACGCGCGTGCTCGGTGTCCTGGAAGCGCAGAAGATCAAGCCCGAAGTTTCCTGGCTCGACAAAGACCGCATGGTCATGCGCTTTGCAGACCAGCAGCAACAGGCGGCGGCGCGCGACGCCATCACCAAGGGGACTTCTGGCGACTACCTGGTTGCGCTGTCCGATGTCCCGCGCACGCCGGAGTGGATGCGGCGCATCGGCCTGAAACCGATGAGCCTCGGCCTCGACCTGCGCGGCGGCGTGCACTTCGTGTACGAAGTCGACATCCAGGGCGCCATCGCACAGGCCGTGGAGCGCATGGAGCGCGATGTGCGCACGACGCTGCGCGACAAGCGCATTCCGTACGGTGCCGTCACTTCGACCAACGGTGCGGTGCGCGTCGTACTCCGCAACGCGTCGGACCTGCAGGGCGCGTTGGACGCGTTGCAAGCGCCGGACGGCAGTCTCGTGCTCACGTCCGGTGAAGGAGCCGACGGCCCGTACGTCGAGATGCGCATGACGCCCGCCGAGGTCAAGCGCCGGCAGGACGTCGCCATCGAGCAGAACATCACGACGCTGCGCAATCGCGTCGACGAGCTCGGCATCAGCGAGCCGATCATCACGCGCCAGGCAGCGAACCGGATCTCGGTGCAGCTGCCGGGCGTGCAGGATCCGAACGAAGCGATCCGCGTGCTCGGCGCGACCGCGACGCTGGAATTCCGCCTGGTCGACGAGAACAACAATCCGTACGAAGCCGAGAGCACGAAGCGCGTGCCGATCAGCTCGAAGCTCTACAAGGAGCGCAGCGGCCGTCCGATCCTCTTGAAGCGCGAGATCATCGCGACCGGCGAGCAGCTGACCGATGCGAGCTCCAACTTCCAGGAAGGCCAGCCGCAGGTCAACGTGAAGCTTGATGCGCGCGGCGGGCAATCGATGCTCGCGGCTACGCGCGACAACGTCGGCAAGCGCATGGCCGTCGTCTACATCTCCAAGAAGCAGCTCGCCGAAGGCGAGCAGTGCAAGGGCGCGCGCAGCGGCTCCATCTGCACCGAGGAAGACGTCATCAGCGCCGCGACGATTCAGAGCGTGCTGTCTTCGAGCTTCCGCATCACCGGCCTGCAAGCGAACGAAGCGCGCGAATTGGCGCTGCTGTTGCGCTCCGGCGCACTCGCGGCACCGCAGACCATCGTCGAGCAGCGTTCGGTCGGACCGAGCCTCGGTGCTGACAACATCCGGCGCGGCTGGCACGCGATGGCAGTCGGCCTGGTTCTGACGTTCGCCTTCATGGCGATGTACTACCGCGCGTTCGGCTGGATCGCCAACGCGGTGCTGGCCGCCAACCTGATCCTCACGGTCGGCCTGCTGTCGATGATCCAGGCGTCGCTGTCGTTGCCGGGCATCGCGGCGGTCGTGTTCCACCTCGGTATCGCCGTGGATGCGAACATCCTGATCTACGAGCGCATCCGCGAAGAGCTGCGCGCCGGCAACACACCGCTGTCGGCCATCAATGCCGGCTTCGAGAAAGCCTTCGCGACGATCGCCGACTCGAACGTGACGACGCTGATCGCCGGCGTCGTGCTGTTCGCATTCGGCACCGGCACGATTCGCAGCTTCGCCATCGTCATGACGCTGGGCATTCTCACGTCGCTGTTCACGTCGGTGGTCGGCAGCCGCGCGCTGGTCCATTGGATCTGGGGCCGCCGCGCGCGCCTGGCGCATCTGCCCATTTAGTTACGAGCCGGGAACCGCACCATGGAGTTCTTTCACAAAGTCACGACGTACCCGTTCATGCGCACGCGTCGCATGTGGTACGGCGTGTCCGGCGTCGCGATCATCGCGTCGATCGTGCTGCTGTTCTGGCACGGCCTGAACCTCGGCATCGACTTCACCGGCGGCGTGGAGCTGGAGTTCGCGTATCCGCACAAGGCGGAGCTGGAAAAGACGCGCGCGACGCTGCAACAGGCGGGCTACGACCACGCGCAGGTACAGAACTACGGCGACGACCGCAGCATCATGGTGCGTCTGCTGCCGCAGGAGAACCAGGACGTCAATGCGGTCAGCAAGGCAGTCACCGACTCGCTGAAGCAGGTCGACTCGACCGTCGAGCTGCGGCGCGCAGAAGTCGTCGGCCCGCAGGTCGGCGAGGAGCTGACCAATCAGGGCGGCCTCGCGGTGCTGTTCACCTTCGTGCTGATCGGCATCTACACGTGGTTCCGCTTCCAATGGAAGATGGGCATCAGCGCGGTCATCGCGACCCTGCACGATCCGCTGCTCATTCTCGGCTTCTTCGCAATCACGAAGATCCCGTTCGACCTGGCCGTGCTGGCGGCGATCCTCGCGGTCATCGGCTACTCGCTCAACGACACGGTCGTGGTGTTCGATCGCGTGCGCGAGAACTTCCACAAGACCCGCAAGGCGAGCTCCGAGGACGTCATGGACGCCTCGATCAACCAGACGCTGTCGCGCACGATCATCACCAGCGGCGCGACGCTGCTCGTGGTGGTCGTGTTGCTGATCATGGGCGGGGAGACGCTGCGCGGCTTTTCCTGGGCGCTGACGATCGGCATCATCGTCGGCACGTATTCTTCGATCTACGTCGCCGGTGCGCTGGCGCTGGACATGAAGCTGTCGGCGCGCGACCTGATGGAACAGAAGGAAGACACCTCCAAAGTAGACGCCATGCCATGACGCCATGAACTGGCTCATCTGGCTCTGCTTCTTCGCGATCTTCATCGGCGTTCTCGCGCTCGACCTCGGGGTCCTGCATCGCGAGTCCAAGGCCATGCACGTGCGGCAGGCGCTCGGCTGGACGGTCGTGTGGATCATCGTCGCGCTGTCGTTCGCCGGGCTGGTCTACGGCGTTTACGAGTACCAGTGGTTCGGCTGGCATGCGGTCGGCGAGGACGCCCCGGGCGGCGCCGAGGCTGCGCTGCAATACGTGACCGGCTACCTGCTCGAATGGTCGCTGTCGGTCGACAACATCTTCGTCATCGCGATCATCTTCACGTTCATGAAGATCCCGGCGCAGTTCCAGTACCGGGTGCTGTTCTGGGGCATCGTCGGCGCGATCGTGCTGCGCGGCGCGATGATTGCAGCGGGCGCCGCGCTGATCCACGCGTTCGATTGGACCTTCTACCTGTTCGGCGCAATCCTGCTGTACTCCGCGGCGCGCATGCTCAAGAGCGATGAGGAGCAGTTCGATCCGGGCAAGAGCGTACTCGTGCGCATCGCGCGGCGCGTCTATCCGGTGACCGACAAGCTCGACGGCGAGCGCTTCTTCACGCACGTCGACGGCGCACGGGCCGCCACGCCGTTGTTCGTGACGCTGCTGCTCGTCGACTTCGCGGACGTCGTGTTCGCGGTCGACTCGATCCCGGCGATCTTCGCCGTGACGCAGGAGCCGTTCATCGTCTTCACCTCGAACGCGTTCGCGATCCTCGGCTTGCGCTCGCTGTACTTCGCGATCGCCGGGCTGATGATGATGTTCAAGTACATCAAGTTCAGCCTGATCTTCATCCTCGGCTTCGTCGGCGTGAAGATGATCCTGCACCACCATTTCGAGATTTCGCACGCGATCTCGCTCGGCGTGATCGTCGGCTTCCTCGCGATCGGCATCCTCGCCTCGCTCTGGTCGACACGGCGCGAGCAGCGTACGCAACAGTAGGCGTCCATGGAATTACTCAGCGATCCCCAGGTGTGGCTTGCGTTCGCGACGCTGACGGCGCTCGAGATCGTGCTCGGCATCGACAACATCATCTTCATCTCGATCCTGGTCGGCCGCCTGCCGAAAGCGCTCCAGCAGCGCGGGCGCACGATCGGCCTGGCGCTGGCGATGATCACGCGCATCCTGCTGCTGCTGTCGATCACCTGGGTGATGAGCCTGTCGGCGGAGCTGTTCTCGGTCGGCGACAACGGCATCTCGGGCCGCGACCTGATCCTGATCGGCGGCGGCCTGTTCCTGCTCGCCAAGAGCACGCTGGAGATCCACAGCGGCCTGGAAGGCGAGGAGCATCACAAGGAGGCCAAGGGCCGTGCGACGTTCACCAGCGTGATCGTGCAGATCGCGATCATCGACATCGTGTTCTCGCTCGACTCCGTGATCACGGCGGTCGGCATGGCCGATCACGTCGAGGTGATGATCGCGGCGGTCGTCGTGGCGGTCGTCGTGATGATGTTCCTGGCCGGACCGATCGGCGATTTCGTCGACCGCCACCCGACGATCAAGATGCTGGCGCTGTCGTTCCTGATCCTGATCGGCACGGCGCTGGTCGGGGAGGGCATCGGCTTCCACATCCCGAAGGGCTACATCTACTTCGCGATGGCGTTCTCGGTCGCGGTCGAGATGCTCAACATCCGCGTGCGCAAGCGGCTGGACCCGGTGAAGTTGCGCAAGAAGCTGGAAGAAGAATAGGCGTCAGGCTCGCGCCGTGCCGCCGTTGCGGTTCTTGAAATCCAGGTACAGGTTGTAGAGCGCGACGAACAGCGGGAACAGGTTCGAGAGAATCCCCACCGAGTCGTTCTTGCCGAACACGAAGTACGACAGCAGCAGCACGCTGCCCGATACGCTCATGTACCAGAACAGCCGCGGCATCACGACTTTCCCGCGCGCCTGCGACGCGGCCAACTGCACGAACCAGCGGCCGGCAAACAG
>CADEEJ010000018.1:0-17956 GCA_902826315.1 uncultured Steroidobacter sp. | reverse complement strand
TGTAGCCGTAGCCGAAGTAGATCACGAACCCGATGATCGTCCAGCCGACGATCCGGTACCACGTGCCGCCGGTCATGAACAGGCTGGCGAGCATCAGGCCGCAGAACAGCGTGCCACCGATGCCGACGAACCACACCCACTTCACGCGGAACGGACGCGGCAGCTCCGGCTTCGTCACGCGCAACACCATGATGCCGATGCAGACGGTGACGAACGCCAGCAGCGTGCCGCTCGACACGAGCTCGCCGAGCACGTTCAGCGGCAGCAGGCCGCCCATCAGGCCGGCGCCGATGCCGGTGAGCACGGTGGAGAACACCGGGGTCTTCCACTCGGGATGGCAGGCACGGAACGGCGGCGGCAGCAGCCCGTCGCGCGACATCGAATAGAAGATGCGCGATTGCGCCAGCATCATGACCAGGATGACCGAGGTCAGGCCGGCGAGCGCGCCGAAGATCACCGGGACCGACAGCCACTTCAGCTCGGCATGCGACTCCAGTGCAGTGGCGACCGGTGCTGCGTCATTCAGCTTCGGATATTCGAGCATGCCCGTGAGCACGCCGGACATCAGCACGTACAGGACCGTGCAGATGATGAGACTGGCGAGAATGCCGAACGGCACGTCGCGCTGCGGATTCTTCGCTTCCTGCGCCGCCGTGGAGACCGCGTCGAAGCCGATGTAGGCGAAGAAGATGATGCCGGAGGCGCGGATGATGCCGCTCCAGCCGAACTGGCCCCACACGCCCGTGTTCTCCGGAATGAACGGCTTCCAGTTGTCGGCGGTGACGTAGAACGCACCGAAGCCGATCACCAGCACCACGATGCCGACCTTGATCGCGACCACGATCGCGTTCGTCAGCGACGACTGGCGGATGCCGAGCATGAGGATGACGGTGACTACGGCGACGATGAATACCGCCGGCAGGTTGAGCATCGCGCCGGTGGTGAAGAAACCTTGCTCGAGCGTGTAGTCGATCGGCGCGCTACTGAGCGCTGGTGGGATGAAGTTGATCCCCAAGGCGTCGAGGAACTTGACCAGGTAGCGCGACCAGCCGACGGAAACAGTGGAGGCCGCGAACAGATATTCGAGCACCAGGTTCCAGCCGATGAACCACGCCACGCCTTCGCCGAGCGTCGCGTACGAGTACGCGTAGGCGCTGCCGGAGACGGGAATCATGGAGGCGAACTCGGCGTAGCACAGCCCGGCGAAGACGCAGCCGATGCCGGCGATAATGAACGACAGCACAATTGCCGGTCCGGCGTGCTGGGCGGCGGCGAGGCCGGTGAGCACGAAGATGCCGGTGCCGATGATGCCGCCGATGCCGATCGCGGTCAGCGCCACCGGTCCTAATGATCTGCGCAACTCGCCCTTGTCGCTTTCGGTTGCGAGATCCTGGATGGACTTGACCGCGAGCAAGTTCTTCAGCATGACTGTACTGGCTCCGTTGCCTGGCTACTGTGGCGCTGCGATGCGCGGCACTCTAGCGGAGCACCCGGTCAAAAGCGAGGCGGCGCGGCACCGGTCCGCCATTTGTGCAATCGAGTTCGATCAGGAGCGAAGGCTTTCCGGAACGTGCGGCGCCAGCAGCTCCAGCAACGGCGCGTAGACTTTCGGCGTGCCGGCGACGATGTCGCTGTCGAGTTTGTATTCACCGCCGTTCAGGCGGCCGACCATGCCGCCGGCCTCGGTGATCAGCAACGTTCCGGCCGCGGTATCCCAAGGCGACAGGCCGAGCTCCCAGAATGCGTCCAGCCGGCCGGCTGCGACGTAGGCCAGATCGAGCGCCGCTGCACCCGGACGGCGGATGCCGGCGGTTGCCTGCATCACTGCTTTCATCATGCCCATGTACGAATCGAGCCAGTCCAGGTTCGAGCGATAGGGAAAACCGGTGCCGATGAGCGCGCGCTCCAGGCCGATGTGCGGGGTGACGCGGATGCGCTTGCCGTCGAGCTGCGCACCTTCGCCGCGCGAAGCGGTAAACAGCTCCTGACGCATCGGGTCGTACACGACCGCGTGCTCCATGCGGCCGCGCCGCTGCACGCCGATCGACACGGCGAATTGCGGATAGCCGTGCAGGAAATTCGTGGTGCCGTCGAGCGGGTCGATGATCCAGAGGAATTCATTGTCGTCGCTGCTCAGGCCGCTCTGGCCGCTTTCCTCGGCGAGGAAGGCGTGCTGCGGATAACGGCGGTGCACGGTGTCGATGATTTCCCGCTCCGCCTGCGTATCGATCTCGCTGACGAAGTCGTTCTGGCCCTTGGTGCGCACCTCGAGGCGGTGCACGCGGTTCAAGCCGCGAACGATGGTCTCTCCGGCGCGGCGCGCGGCCTGAATGGCGATGTTCAATAGCGGTTGCATGCGGGCAAGCCTCGGCGGGAGCGTGGGGAGCGGTTAAAGAGCGGGGCCGCGCATTCTCTAAATGAGGATGGGGCCGGGCGCGTAGAATAGCAGGTGCCGCCATGTCCATCCGCATCGTCCTCGTCGACCCGAACCATCCCGGCAACATCGGCGCCGTCGCGCGCGCCATGAAGAACATGGGACTTACCGAGCTGCACCTGGTGCGGCCGAAGTTCTTTCCGAACGCCGACGCGACCGCGCGTGCCTCCGGCGCCGACGATGTGCTCGCCGCGGCGCGCGTCCACGAAGAGTTCGCCGACGCGATCGCCGATTGCGGGCTGGTGGTCGGCACCAGCGCCCGGCAACGGCACTTGCCGTTCGATCTGGTCGAGCCGCGCGACTGCGCCTCGCAGATCGTGCAGGCCGGCCGCTCCGGCGGGGCGGCCATCGTGTTCGGCTCGGAGCGCATCGGGCTGACGAACGTCGAGCTCGCGCGCTGCAATCTGCTTGCGACGATTCCGACCGACCCGCGCTACAGCTCGCTGAATCTCGCCATGGCAGTGCAGGTGTTCGCCTACGAAGTCTGGCTCGCAGGCCGTCCCGGCGCACCGGAGATCGCGCCGCGCGACGTGCCGCTCGCCAGCGCAGAAGAGATGACGCGCCTGTACGAGCATTTCGAGCAGGTGCTGGAGTACATCGATTTCCGCGACCGCACCGGTGGCGGGCACCTGATGGCGCGCATCCGCCGCTTGTTCAATCGCGCGTTGCTCGATCAGAACGAGATGAACATCCTGCGCGGCGTGCTTACTGCGGTCCAGGCGCGGCGCCGTCCCGCCAAGAGGCGGAGCGACGAAGTGACGTGACGGAGTGACGCCGTCACGCAATTTTCTTATTCTGCGCAGCAGTGAACACAGTAACCACGATTTATCTCGATTACGCAGCGTCGACGCCGGTCGATCCGCGGGTCGCCGACGTAATGATCGAATGTCTGCGCCCGAGCGGCGCGCAGGGTAATCCTTCCTCGGCCGGTCACGAGTACGGACGACGCGCGCGCGGCATGGTCGAGAAGGCGCGAGCGCAGGTTGCCGCCGCGATCGGCGCGCGGCCGGACTGTATCGTCTGGACTTCCGGCGCGACCGAGTCGGACAACCTCGCGATCTTCGGCGTCGCGCGCTTCAACGCCGATCGCGGCCGACATCTCGTGTCGTCCAAGACTGAGCACAAGGCTGTGCTCGACCCGCTGAAACAGCTGGAGCGCGAAGGCTTCGAAGTGACCTGGCTGAAGCCCGCAGCGGACGGCATCGTGCGGCCGGAACAGGTGCGCGCCGCTTTGCGTCCCGACACGCAGCTCGTCTCGTTGATGCACGTGAACAACGAGATCGGCGTCGTGCAGGACATCGCTGCCGTCGGTGCGATCTGCCGCGAGCGCGGCGTGCCGTTTCATGTCGACGCTGCGCAGAGCGCCGGCAAGTTGCCGCTGAACGTCGAAACGATGAACGTCGACCTGATGTCGCTCACGGCGCACAAGATTTACGGGCCGAAAGGCGTCGGTGCGCTCTATGTCCGGCGTAAGCCGCCGCTCGGCCTGCAGCCTTTGATCTACGGCGGCGGCCAGGAGCATGGCCTGCGCTCGGGCACGCTCGCCACCCATCAGATCGTCGGCATGGGCCTCGCTTTCGAAATCGCGGAGCGCGAGCGAGAGCAGGACGTCGAGCGCATCTGCGCGCTGCGCGACCAGCTGTGGGCAGGCATCGCCAGCATCGGCGACGTCGAGTTGAACGGACATCCGCGGGACTGCGTGGCCGGCTTGCTCAACATCAGTTTCCGCGGCATCGAAGGCGAGAGCTTGCAGTTCGCTCTGCGCGAGCTGGCGGTCTCCGCTGGAGCCGCATGCTCCTCGGCTTCGGAAGAGGCATCGTATGTGCTACGGGCGCTCGGTCGCAGCGATCAGCTGGCGCAGAGCTCGCTGCGCTTCAGCCTGGGGCGCTTCACGACAGCCGAACAAATCGAAACGGCGATTGCCGCCGTGAAGCGCGAAGTCACGCGGTTGCGATCGTTCTCGCCGCAGGCGGCGAACGCGGAGAAAAAATCGTGAGCGAAACACCGTACAGCCCGCTGGTCGTCGAGCATTTCGGGCACCCCCGCAACGTGGGCCGCTTCGCGCCGGCCGCCGACGTCATCACTGCCTCCGCCGGCGATCCGGAGCAGGGCGTGCGGTTCGATCTCAGCGCACGCGTGCACGGCGATCGTATCGTCGCAATGCGCTTCGAAGTTTACGGTTGCCCGCATTGCATCGCCGCCGGTTCGCTGCTGAGCGAGCGCCTGCAGGGGGCGACGCAGGAGCAGCTGCGGCGCTGGAGCTGGCGCGAGGCCTCCGACGAGCTGGAATTCCCGCCGGACAAGCGCGGACGGCTGCTGGTCCTGGAGGACGCCGTACACGCGTTGGCGACGCAGTGGCAGCGTCGCCAGTGAAGTGCGACCGGTGAAATGCGACCCATGCATCAATTCGCGCGGCTCAATCGATCGTACAATTTGCCGCCGGCATGGACTCATGCACGATGCGAATGAGCTGCCGGCCTTGACTAGGGCCTCCTCGACCGCCATGTCCCGCCTATGTCCATTTCACTGACCTCAGCCGCTGCCGATCGCGTTCGCTCCTTCCTGGGGCGCCGCGGCCATGGCGTGGGACTGCGCCTGTCGGTCAAGAAGACCGGCTGCTCGGGGTTTGCCTACGTGGTGAACTACGCCGACGAGGTCGGCAACGACGACGTCGTGTTCGAGGATCAGGGCGTCAAGGTGATTGTCGACAGGGACAGTCTCGGTTACATCGACGGCACCGAGGTCGATTTCGTCAAGCAGGGCCTGAACGAGGCCTTCCGCTTCCGCAACCCGAACGTGAAGGGCGAATGCGGCTGCGGCGAAAGCTTCACCGTCTGACCGCCTAACTTCCCGCCCCGACTGGATTTCTTGCTGCTGGCGGGCCCCGCCGGTAGACTGCGCCGCACACTGCGCACCGCCCCCGGCGGGCGCTCCTAATTCATTGATTCTATTCAGATCGAGGACGAGGATTCATGGCGCTCGAACGCACCCTTTCGATTGTGAAGCCCGACGGCGTACAGAAGAACGTGATCGGCAACGTCTACGGCCGCTTCGAGAAGGCCGGCCTGCGCATCGTCGCGGCCCGCATGATGCAGCTGACGCTGGCCCAGGCCGAAGGTTTCTACGCCGTGCATCGTGAGCGTCCGTTCTTCAAGGACCTGACGCGCTACATGAGCTCCGGCCCGATCCTCGTTCAGGTTCTCGAAGGCGAGAACGCCGTGGCGAAGAACCGCGAGCTGATGGGCGCCACCGACCCGAAGAAAGCCGACAAGGGCACGATCCGCGCCGATCTCGCGACCAGCATCGAAGAGAACGTCGTGCACGGCTCGGACAGCGCCGACAACGCGCGCGTCGAGATTGCGTACTTCTTCGCCGCTGCCGACCTGTGTCCGCGAACCCGCTAAGATCGCTGCTGTCATGAGCGCCGCCGACGCGAAGACGAACCTGCTCGGGCTGACACGCGCCGAGCTGGAAGCGTTCGTCGCCGGAATGGGCGAGAAGCCGTTCCGCGCGCGTCAGCTGCTCAAGTGGCTCTACAAGCGCTGCGTCGCCGACTTCGACCAGATGACCGATCTGGCGAAGAGCTTCCGCGAGCGACTCAAGGAAGTCGCGGTCGTCGTCACGCCGTCGATCATCACCACACAGGTTTCCGCCGACGGCACTCGCAAGTGGCTGCTTGCGATGGATGGCACGCAGGGCATCGAGACGGTGTTCATTCCCGAGCCGGGCCGCGGCACCCTGTGCATCTCCAGCCAGGTCGGCTGCGCGATGGACTGCAGCTTCTGCTCGACCGCGCAGCAGGGATTCAATCGCAACCTCACGGTCGCGGAGATCGTGGGCCAGGTGTGGCTCGCGAATCGCGAGCTGGCCAATTCCGGATATAAGTGGGAACCGGGTGGCCCTCGCGTCGTCACGAACGTCGTGTTCATGGGCATGGGCGAGCCGCTCGCGAACTATCGCAACGTCGTGCCTGCTGCCGAGATCATGATGGACGATCTCGGCTTCGACATCTCGCGTCGGCGCGTGACCGTCAGCACCTCCGGCCTCGTGCCGCAGATGTTGCGGCTCGCCGAAGAGACCAACTGCGCACTGGCCGTCTCGCTGCACGCACCGAACGACGCGTTGCGCGATCAGCTCGTGCCGATCAACCGCAAGCATCCGATCGCCGAGTTGCTCGATGCCTGCTGGCAATACGTGAACAAGCAGAACGCCCGCAGCATCACGTTCGAGTACGTGATGCTCGACGGCATCAACGACCAGCCGGAGCAGGCGCGCCAGCTCGCGCAGCTGCTCAAGGACCGGCCGGCGAAAGTGAACCTGATCCCGTTCAATCCGTTCCCGGGCACGCGCTACGTGCGCTCCAGTCCCGCGGCGATCGAACGGTTCCGGGACATTCTCAACAACAACGGTGTGATCGCAACGACCCGGCGCACGCGCGGCGATGACATCGACGCTGCCTGCGGCCAGCTGGTCGGCCGCGTCAACGACCGCACCACAGTTCGCCTCGGCTCGAAGCTCATCTCAGTGGCGGTGCAATCGTGAAGAGTGCAGCGACGATGGTGGCGAGGGGCCTCGTGGTTCTTTGCATTTGCTTGAGCGGATGCACGAGCACCAACAACATGAGCACGCCGCAACCGGTGCGCGCCGCGGAGATCAATCTGGAGCTCGGTGTCGAGCATCTGCGCAAGGGCAATCTGCAGCAGGCGAAAGACAAGATCGACCGCGCGCTCGAACAGAATCCGCGCTACGGCCGCGCGCACCTGGTGGCCGGCATGCTGTACAACCGGCTCGGCGACGAGAGCAAGGCGGATTCGCACTATTCGCGAGCGATCGCGTTGGAGCCGAAGAATCCGGAGTTCAAGAACAACTACTCCGTCTTCCTCTGCCAGCAGAAGAAGTACGAGCGCGGCCAGAAGATGGCGCTCGAAGCGTCCACGGACCCGCTGTACAAGACGCCGGAGGTGGCGTTGCTGAACGCGGCGAATTGCGCGCTCAGCGCCGGCGACCTGAAGGGTGCCGAGGAGCATCTGCGGCGCTCGCTCGCGGTGAGGCCGCGCTTTGGCGAAGCGCTGTTCCAGATGGCTGACCTCGAATATCGCCAGACCGATTACATGTCGGCGCGTGCGTTTCTCCAGCGCTACCTGGAAGTGGGCCGGACCAGTCCTGCAACGTTGTGGCTGGGCGTGCGCATCGAGCGCGGGCTCGGCAACCAGGCTCAGGCGCAGCACTACGCGCAGCGCCTGAAGGCTGAATATCCGAGCGCGGCCCAGACCAAGGAACTGCTGGAGTCCGAGCGGAATCCGGGATGAATGAGCCGGTCGGCGGTGCATCAGGTGCGGCGGCAGCCGGGCCGGACACGCCGGGCGGGATGTTGCGCGCAGAGCGCGAGCGCCGCGGCTACTCGCTGCAACACGCCGCCGAGGATCTGCATCTAGACACCTGGGTGATCGAAGCGCTCGAAGCGAACCGCTTCGAGGCGCTCGGTGCGCCGGTGTATGCGAGAGGGCACCTGCGCAAGTACGCAGCGCTCCTCGGCCTGTCGCCGGCGACGCTCTTGGAGCGCTACGAGGCGATGGGCGGCACGCCAGCCGACCCGACGCCGATTCCGGTAGCGATGTCGACGCCGGTACGCGTAGTGGAGCGTCGCCGCGTGTCGAAGCTGCCGCTGTGGATAGCTGCCGCGATTGCGATCGTCGCCGGGCTGGCGTGGCTCGTGTTCGAGCTGCTGCGTACGCAGGGCTCGGACAACGGAACGACCAGTGAGGTGATTGCACCGGTAGTGGCGCCGGAGCCGGCGTCGACGGTGAGCGAGCCGGTCGTGCAAGCGGCGGCCGCCCCCACCCCAACCCTCCCCCGCGATGCGGGGGAGGGCAGGGAGGAGGCGGAGGGGGCGACGACCGCGCAAGTCCGACTTCGCCTGGAGTTCAGCGAAGCATCATGGAGCGAGATCTACGATGCTTCGGGCAAGCGGCTGATGTTCGACATGGGCGCAGCGGGCCGTGTGCGCACGGTCGCGGGTGTGCCGCCGCTGCGAGTGAATCTCGGAGTGGCATCGGCAGTGAGCGCGCAGGTGAACGATCGGCCGATCGTGATCCCGCGCCGCGCGGGGCGCGATGGCGCCAAGTTTGTAGTCGAGGCAGATGGCTCAGTGAAACCGGATACTTCTGTGAAGACCGCGGAGCGGGTCGAGTGACGCAGCAACAGATCCAGCCGCCGCGCGGGATGAACGACGTATTGCCAGCCGACATTGCCGGCTGGCATCGGCTGGAGGGCGTCGCGCGCGAGTTGTTCGCCGCCTACGGCTACCAGGAAATCCGCGTGCCGATCGTCGAGCACACGGCGCTGTTCAAGCGCTCGATCGGCGAGTTCACCGACATCGTGCAGAAGGAGATGTTCACCTTCGAGGATCCGGGCGGCGACTCGCTGACGCTGCGTCCGGAGGCGACTGCCGGCATCGTGCGCGCGATGATCAGCAACGGTCTGCTGCACAACCAGCGTCAGCGCGTCTGGTGTGCCGGCCCGATGTTTCGTTACGAGCGGCCGCAGGCCGGACGCTTCCGGCAGTTCTATCAGCTGGACGCGGAAGCGTTTGGTTTTCCGGGTCCCGACATCGACGCCGAGCTGATCATGCTCAGCGCGCGGCTGCTGCGCACGCTCGGGCTGGAACGGATCGAGCTGCACTTGAATTCGCTCGGCACGCCGGCTTCGCGCCGCGTCTATCGCGAGAAGCTGGTCGAGTACTTCACGGCGCACAAGGCGCGCCTCGATGCCGACAGCCTGCGGCGCCTCGAAGGCAATCCGCTGCGCATCCTCGACAGCAAGAACCCGGAGCTGCAGGACGTGATTGCCGGCGCGCCGGTGTTGACCGAGTACCTGGACGAGGAATCGCGCCAGCATTTCTCAGGGCTGTGCCGGCATCTCGATGCGGTGGGTATCCGTTACGTGCTCGACCCCCGCCTGGTTCGTGGCCTCGACTACTATACGCACACGGTTTTCGAGTGGCTGACGACGGAGCTGGGCTCGCAGGGAGCCGTGTGCTCGGGCGGCCGCTACGACGGCCTGGTCACGCAACTGGGCGGCGAGAGCACCCCCGGCATCGGCTGGGCGCTCGGCCAGGAACGCCTCGTTTCACTGATGCGGCAGCAGCGGGGCGAGACGCCCGCGGCCGCTCCGGACGTGTATCTGGTGATTGCCGGGGAGCGGGCCGACGCCGCAGGCCTGGCGCTCGCCGAGCGGATCCGGGACGCCCTGCCGTCGGTCCGCATCGAGAGCAACTGCGGCGCCGGCAGCTTCAAATCGCAATTGAAGCGCGCCGACAAGAGCGGGGCGCATCTGGCGCTGATTCTCGGCGACGCGGAAACCGAACGCCGCGTCGTCGGTCTCAAGTCCCTGCGTGTGGAAGCGCCGCAGGTCGAGGTCGCCTGGGAAAGGGTGGCGGACGAGATCGCCACGCGGCTCGGGCGCTGACACCGTCGTATAACTTCATAGACAGATGACACCACCATGGTCGAAGACTATTTAACCGATCGCGATCAGGAAGAGGCGCTGCGTAACTGGTGGCGCGAGAACTGGAAATGGATCTTTGCGGGCGTGGCCCTCGGCTTGGGGCTGCTGGCCGGCTGGCAGTACTGGCAGACCTACCGCGCCAATCGCGCCGCTCAGGCTGCGAAGGTGTACGCCGACCTGCAGAAGTCGCTGATGGGCAACGACATCGAGCAGGCGCGGCGCCTTCTCACCGATCTCGAAGGGGATCAGGCGAAGTCCGCCTACACGCAGCAGGGTCACCTGCTGATCGCCAAGCGTGACGCCGAGGCCGGTCGCTTCGAAGACGCCATCAAGCACCTGCGGCAGGTCATCAGCACCTCGAAGGATGAGGAGCTGGCGCACGTTGCTCGCCTGCGCCTGGCACGTCTGCTGATCCAGACGGGCAAGCACGATGAGGCGCTGCAATTGCTGGATGTTGCGAAGGCTGGCGCATTCGCTGCGCAGGTCCGCGAGATTCGCGGCGACGCCCTGGTCGCCAAGGGCGACGCGCAGGGTGCGCGGGCGGAATACGCTGCGGCGCTGGATCCTGCGGCGAAGGGCAGCATCGATCGGCCGACCGTCGAGCTGAAACTGCGCGACGTCGGCGGCGAAGTCCCGGCCGCGCCGACCACGCCGGCAGCGGCAGCAAAGGGAGACTCCTGATGTCCGCCGCGAATCCTGTACGCATCGCGCTCGCTGCGCTCGGCGCAGGAGCGCTGCTCACGCTCGGCGCGTGCGGCGACAAGGACATCGATCCGCCCGCGGAGCTGGTCGACATCGTCCCGAAGCTCAACGTGCGCCACACCTGGAGTGCCGGCCTCGGCGGCGACTCCGAACGGTTGCGGCTCGCGTTGCGACCGATGGTCGTCGACGGAACCATCTATGCCGCCTCGCACGACGGCGAAGTCGTAGCGATGTCGGCGGACAACGGCCGCCGGCTCTGGGCGGTGAAGACGAAGCTGGCTTTGTCTGCCGGACCGGAAGTGGACGCTGGTCTCGTCGTGCTCGGTTCGAGCGACGGCGACATCATTGCCCTCGACTCCAGCAACGGCAAAGAACGCTGGCGTAAGTCGATCGGCAGCGAAGTGCTGGCGCGGCCGCTCATCGCAAAAGACATCGTCGTGATTCGCACGGTCGACGGTCACGTCGAAGGGTTGGCAAGCACCGACGGCGCGCCTCGCTGGGCTGTCGACGAGCAGGTGCCGCGACTCACTCTGCGTGGCACGGCTCCGCCGGTGCTCGCTGGCGATCGCATCATCGCGGGCTTCGACAACGGCAAGGTGCTGGCAATCGATCCGCGCAACGGCGACGTGATGTGGGACGCGATCGTCAACGCGCCGCACGGTCGCACGGAGCTGGAGCGTCTTTCGGACATCGACTCGCCGGCGCGCGTTTCCGGCGACGACATTTTCGTGGTCGGCTTCCAGGGTCGCGTCGCGATGCTCGCGCTCGATTCCGGGCAGATCTGGTGGGCGCGCGATGCCTCCAGTTATCGCGGCTTCACGATGGACGACGACAACCTGTATCTCACCAACGCGGACAGCGTCGTGATCGCGATGAAGCGCGCCGACGGCTCCGTGCTGTGGGAACAGGACAGCATGAAGCGCCGCGGCCTGACGGCGCCGGCGCTGGACGGCGACTCGCTCGTCGTCGGCGACTTCGAGGGCTACGTGCACTGGCTGAACAAGGCGACCGGCGAGATCGTCGCGCGGCAGAAGACTGACGGCGAGCGCATCACCAATCCCGCGGTCACGACCGACGCGGGCGTGTTCGTGCAGACGGACTCCGGCAAGCTGCTCGCGTTCAAGAGCCAGCAGAAGCCGGCGCCGACGCCCGACACGATGCCGAAGGCAGCAGAGCCGCAACCCGAGTCCGAGCCGCAGCCCCCGTCGCAAGCCGAGCCGCAGCCGAATGGTCCCTAGATGCTGCCAGTCATCGCGCTCGTCGGACGGCCGAACGTCGGCAAGTCGACGCTCTTCAATTTCCTCACGCGCACCCGCGACGCTCTCGTCGCGGACCTGCCCGGGCTGACGCGCGACCGCAACTACGGCTACGGCAAAGTCGGCGAGATTCCTTACCTGGTCGTCGACACCGGCGGCCTCGTCGTCGACGCACGTGGCGTCGAGGTTGTGATGGCGAAGCAGGCGCTGCGCGCCGTCGAGGAAGCCGATCGTGTGCTGTTCCTCGTCGATGCGCGCGAAGGGCTCGCGGCCTCGGATCATTTCATCGCGCAGACACTGCGCAAGCTCGGCAAGCACGTCACCGTCGTCGCCAACAAGGCCGAGGGCCTGGATACTGCAGCCGCTGCTGCCGAGTTCCATCAGCTCGGCCTGGGCGATCCACGAGCCATTTCTTCCGCACATGGCGACGGCGTTCGCTCGTTGATGGAGGACATACTGCAAGGCCTGGAGAGCATCGGGGCCGGCGATGCAGCGGGTCCGAACGATATTCGCGTCGCCGTGATCGGCCGGCCGAACGTCGGCAAATCGACGCTCATCAACCGGCTGCTCGGCGAGGAGCGCCTGGTCACGTTCGATCAGCCGGGCACGACGCGCGATGCCGTGTTCGTACCGTTCGAACGCGATGGCCGTCGCTACACGCTGATCGACACTGCCGGTGTGCGACGCCGTGCGCGGGTCGAGGAGGCGATCGAGAAGTTCAGCGTCATCAAGGCGCTGCAGGCCGTCGATTCGGCCAACGTCGTGATCGGCGTCATCGACGCGCACGACACCGTCGCGGAGCAGGATGCCACGCTCTTCGGCATGGTCGCCGAGCGCGGCCGCTCGCTGCTCATCGCCGTCAACAAGTGGGACAACATTCCCATGGACAAGCGTGACGAGATCCGGGCCGGTCTCGATCTGCGCTTGCCGTTCCTGGACTTCGCACCGGTGCATTTCATCTCGGCGCTGCACGGCACCGGCGTGGGCGAGCTGATGCGCGCCGTGAGCCAGGCCTACGACGCATCGATGCGCGAGATACCGACGCCGGAGCTCACGCGCGTGCTCGAGCTCGCGATCGAGCAGCACCAGCCGCCGCTCGTGCGTGGCCGGCGCATCAAGTTGCGCTATGCCCACCAGGGCGGCCGCAATCCGCCGATCATCGTCGTGCACGGCAACCAGGTGCAGCACGTCCCGGACGCCTATCGGCGCTATCTGTCGAACCTGTTTCGCAAGCATTTCCGGCTGGAAGGCGCGCCGGTGCGCGTCGAGTTCCGCGCCGACGAGAATCCGTTCAAGGGGCGGCGCAATCCGCTCACGCCGCGCCAGGTGCGCTCGCGCAAGCGCATGTTGAAGCGCGTGAAGCGCTGAGCGGCATGTCGCCATACCGCGCGGCAATGACAGCGCGGTGTGCGAAAGGATTAAACTGACGCCGCATGGCGACCGCCCGAAAAGTATTGAAGCTGCAGCAGCCGTTCCCGATGCGTCGGGGTGGGGCGCTGCCGAGCGTCGAAGTCGCTTACGAGACCTGGGGCGAGCTGAGCGCCAGCCGCGACAACGCGGTGATGATCTTCACCGGCCTGTCGCCTTCGGCGCACGCCGCCTCGTCGACCGACGATCCGTCGCAGGGTTGGTGGGAAGACATGATCGGTCCGGGCCGGCCGATCGACACGCGGCGCTTGTTCGTCATCTGCATCAATTCGCTCGGCAGTCCGTTCGGCTCGACTTCGCCGATCTCGATCAACCCGACCACCGGCCAGCCTTACCGCCTGACTTTCCCGGTGCTCACGGTCGAGGACATGGCGCGCGCAGGGCACGAAGTCGCCGTCGCGCTCGGTATCAAGAAGCTGTTTTCGGTGATCGGCCCGTCGCTGGGCGGCATGACCGTGCTGGCGTACTGCGCGCTCTTCCCGGGCGAGACGCAGACTGTCGTGTCGATCTCGGCAGCCGCGCGCTCGGTGCCGTTCTCCATCGCGCTGCGCTCGCTGCAGCGGGAAATGATCCGGCGCGATCCGGCCTGGCAGGAAGGCAACTACACGCCCGATGCGATGCCCGTGCAGGGCATGCGCCTCGCGCGCAAGCTCGGCATGGTCACGTACCGCTCGGCGAAGGAGTGGGCGCAGCGCTTCGGTCGCGAGCGCGCCAGTGCCGAGCGCAAACCCGGCGATCCATTCGGCATCGATTTCGAAGTGGAGTCGTACCTGGAGAGCCACGCGACGAAGTTCACCGGGCAGTACGATCCTAACTGCTATCTGTACATTTCCCGAGCGATGGACCTGTTCGATCTCGCCGACCATGGCGGCACCGTGCAGGACGCGCTGAAGCGTTTCACCGTCGAGCGCGCACTGATCATCGGTGTGGAGACGGACCTGCTGTTTCCGATCGATCAGCAGCAGGAGCTGGCGAACGGTCTCGCGGCCGGCGGTCGCGAAGTGCAGTTCGTGCGCATGCCCTCACTGCAAGGGCACGACTCGTTCCTGGTCGACATGGACCGTTTCAGGCCGGTCGTCGGGGATTTCCTGGAGCAGAAGGCGAAGAGCCTGCCGGAAGGGCTGTAACGCTACTCGCCGTCCAGGAACAGCGCGGGGTCGACCATCGCGCGGTTCAGCGCCACGCCCCAGTGCAAGTGCGGTCCGGTCACGCGCCCCGTCGCACCTACGGTTCCAAGCAGATCGCCCGCAGCGAGCTTGTCGCCGACTTTCACTTTGATCGTGTCGAGGTGGCAGTACATCGTCACCAGGCCGTAGCCGTGATCGATGTACAGCGTGTTGCCGTTGAAGAAAAAGTTGCCGGCTTCGACCACTGTGCCTGAAGCAGGCGAGTGGATCGGCGTGCCCTTGGCGGCGGCGATGTCCATGCCGGAATGCGGACTGCGCGGCTGCCCATTGAACACGCGTCGCGAGCCGTAGGAGTCCGAGCGCACGCCTGCCACGGGTGACTGCAGGGCGAACACGGGTGTCTCGATCGCCGAGAACTTCGAAAGCGCAACGTCGGAGCGCTCGCGCTCGACTTCGATGCGCTTGAGATCCTCCGGCTTCGGGTTTACCTGCCGCTCGTTCTTGATCGTCAGGTGCTGCGTGCGGTAGCTCTTGTCGACCACCGTGAAGGACACGTCGACGGTGCCCTTGTCCGTGGCGACCTTCAGCTTCTGCGGCCCAGGCTTGGTCGACAGCGGGATGCCGACGACCGCGAGCCAGCGGTCGTCGTGACGGATCACGGCGGCGCGGCGAGTGTCGATCAGTGCTGTCGGCGCCAATTGGCCACCCGGGATTTCGATCAGGGCGATGCCTCCCGGCACGCGGCTTTCGCGCGGCAGGTCGCCGGCGTGTGCGGCGGCGGAGGCGAGCATCATGAACAGGATTACTGGGCGATTCATTCTCGTCGGCTCACTTCTCGTCTTCCGTCGGCATCCGCAGGTCCAGCTCCGGGCTCGTGCTGCGCTCGACTCGCGCGCGGACTGAGCCCTTCGTCAGTCGCGCGTTGATGAGCTGGCCGGCACGAACGTCCTGCGCATCCGTGATCACGGCGCCTTTCGAGTCGGTGACGATCGCGTAGCCGCGTTCGAGGGTCGCGAGCGGGCTCACAGCGTCGAGCGTTCGTGCGGCGATCGCGATGCGCTTGCTGAAGTGTTCCAGGGTCTGCTGCGCGGCTCTCTCGATGCTCGCACGCGCACTGTCGAGGCGTCTGCGTGCATTCGCGACGCGCAACGCCGGCGAGTGCTGGCGCAGTCCTGAGGCGAGGTGCGCCAGGGAGCGGTGCCGCTCGCCGAGATCGTGGCGAACGACGCGAATCAGGCGTTGTTCGAGATCGTCGAGGCGCTGCGCGCGTTGCCGCAGCTCCACGCCAGGATGCAGCTGGCCCAGGCGCCGTTGCAGCCACGCGGCGCGATCCTGCCGGGTCTTCAGCGACCGCGTGAGTGCGACCGTCAATCGATTGGCGATGAGCAGCACATTCCTGAGCCATTCGCTGGAGTCGGGAACGACCAGTTCCGCTGCGCCGGACGGCGTCGGCGCGCGCACGTCGGCGACGAAGTCGGCGATCGTGAAATCGACCTCGTGACCGATGCCGGTGACGACGGGAACGGCGGAGTCGTAGATCGCGCGGGCTACGCTCTCTTCATTGAAGGCCCACAGGTCTTCGAGCGAGCCGCCGCCTCGCACGAGAATCAGCACGTCGCATTCCGCGCGGGCCGACGCACGCCGGATCGTCCTCGCGATCTGTGCCGCGGCGACGCCGCCTTGTACCTGGACCGGATAGAGCAATATCGGAATGCTGCAAAAGCGGCGCCGCAGGATGTGCAGGACGTCGCGGATCGCAGCGCCGGTCGGCGACGTGATGACGCCGATTCTTCGCGGCAGGCGCGGCAGCGGCCGCTTGCGCTCGATGGCAAACAAGCCCTCGGCCGCGAGCTTGACCTTCAGCAGCTCGAAGCGCTGGCGCAGCGCTCCTTCGCCAGCCTCTTCCATGTAGTCGGCGATGAATTGGTAGTCGCCGCGCTGCTCGTACAGGCTCACGCGGCCCCGCACCAGCACGTGCGAGCCGTCCCGGGGCGTGAACCGCGCCATGAGGTTGCGCTGGCGGAACATGGCGCAGCGGAGCTGGGCGGCTTCGTCCTTCAGCGAGAAGTACCAGTGGCCGGAGGAGGGGCGCGACAGGTTCGAGATCTCGCCCTCCAGCCACAGCGCCGGCAGGCCGCGCTCCAGCAGCACGCGGGCCTCGCGATTCAGGCGCGACGGGGTGTAGATGTCGCGCGTCTCCACCGGCTGCGGCGGCGGTGCAGGCTCCGAGAAGTCGAGCTCCAGGTCCGAAGGCGGCATGGAAAAGAAGGCTACAGGCTGCCCTTGTTCATGTACAATGGCGCGCTTTCATCGATAACGCGGGTTCCACACCATGCGCATTCTCGAGGAAGCACTCACCTTCGACGACGTGCTTCTGGTCCCGGCACACTCCGATTTCCTGCCGCGCGACGCAGACCTGAGCACGCAGCTCACCCGCACGATCCGACTCAACCTGCCGGTCCTGTCCGCTGCCATGGACACGGTCACGGAGGCGCGCCTCGCGATCACGATCGCGCAGGAGGGCGGGCTCGGCATCGTCCACAAGAACATGAGCATCGAGGCGCAGGCGCGCGAGGTGCAGCGGGTCAAGAAGTTCGAGAGCGGCATGATCCACGAGCCGATCACGACCACGCCCGACAAGACGATCCGCGAAGTGCTGGAGCTGACGCGCTCGAAGAACATTTCCGGCGTGCCGGTCGTCGTGGGATCGAAGGCCGTCGGCATCGTCACGCACCGCGACCTGCGGTTCGAAACCAAGCTCGATGCGCCGGTCTCCTCCGTCATGACGCCGCAGGAGCGGCTCATCACCGTGCGCGAGAACGCGCCGAAGGAAGAGGTGCTGGCGCTGCTGCACAAGCATCGCATCGAGAAGGTGCTGGTCGTCGATCAGAACTTCAATCTCAAGGGCATGATCACGGTCAAGGATTTCCAGAAGGCCACTGAGTTCCCGCGCGCTGCCAAAGATGAGCGTGGAGCGCTGCGCGTCGGCGCCGCAGTCGGTACGGGTGCCGACACACTGAAGCGCATCGAAGCACTGCGCGAAGCACGTGTCGATGTGATCGTCGTCGACACCGCGCATGGCCACTCCAGCAACGTGCTGAAGATGGTCAGCGAGATCCGTCGTACGTGGAAGGATCAGCAGATCATCGCCGGCAACGTCGTTACCGCTGAGGCCGCGAAAGCGCTCGTCGAAGCAGGCGCGGATGGCATCAAGGTCGGCATCGGACCCGGTTCGATCTGCACGACTCGCGTCGTCGCCGGCGTCGGTGTGCCGCAGATCACCGCTGTCGCGAACGTTGCAGCCGCGCTGAAAGGCTCCGGCGTACCGCTGATCGCGGACGGCGGCATTCGCTATTCCGGCGATATCGCCAAGGCGCTCGTCGCCGGGGCGCATTGCGTAATGATCGGCGGCTTGTTCGCCGGCACCGAGGAATCGCCCGGCGAAGTCGAGCTGTACCAGGGCGCGTCGTACAAGTCGTATCGCGGCATGGGCTCGCTCGGCG
>CADEEJ010000017.1:36777-43072 GCA_902826315.1 uncultured Steroidobacter sp. | reverse complement strand
CGCTGCAGATATTCGATGACCGGTGTCGTGCCGAGCCCGGCATACGTGCCGCGATATTGCTGCGGGACTTGCGGATGCAGCTTGGTGAAGCCGCGCACGTGCGTCTCGTAGATGACCGTGTCGTGCCACGGGGTGCGCGGATTGCGGTCATCGCCCCACGAGAACGCCGGATCGATGACCTGGCACTTCGGCATGCCGCTCGCGTTGTTGCGCCGGTCCTGCGACAGGTCGGCGCGCTGACTGCCGATGCGATAGCCGAAGTGCGCGTCGCTCCAGGCGAGCGAGCCGACGATCGCCTTCGCATACGGATCGAGCAGCAGCTTCTGCGGATTGAAGCGATGACCGTGCTGCGGCTGGTAAGGGCCGTACACGCGATAGCCGTACAGCTGGCCCGGCCGCGCCTCGGGCAGATAGCAGTGCCAGACCTGGTCCGTCTGGTCGCGCATCGGGATGCGCTGCAGCTCGCGCCGGCCGCGGCCGTCGAAGATGCACAGCTCGACGCCTTCCGCATGCTCCGAGAACAGGGCGAAGTTGACGCCTTCGCCGTCCCAAGTAGCGCCTTGCGGAAAAGGTTTACCGGGCCAGACGGCGGTGATCGGGTTGGGCATTCGTGCTCATGAAGTGAGCGTGCTGAATCGCGAGGTTGAGGTGCCCGGCACGGTCGGTGACGGCCTCGGTCGGCAGCAGCTTGACGATCTCGCCGACGCGGCGGGGCGTGCCCAGGTCGCTCCAGCCACAGGGCGGCACACGCAGCACGCACAGGTCGGCGGCGCGGCCTTCGAGCAGATCGCGTGAAAAGTCGAGCTCGGGGAGACGGTCGTACAGGCTGAGCAGCGCCGGCCAGCTTCCGGTCGGCGAGCCCGCTGTCTGGCCTTTCGCAAGGCTGACCTGCATCTCCATCACCAGCGGCGCATAGCGCGGCATGTACAGGTCGAGCAGCGTGCGCGCCGCCGCGACCATGATGAAAGTGTTGCAAAGCCCGCCGGCATCGATGATCTCGCGCGCGACCGAGTAGCCCGGCTTCTCGATGAAGCGCGCGACGCTCTGGCCACCGCACGGATCGGGATCTCCCGGCAGGATGTAGCCGAGATCGGTGTCGGCCTCTTCCGGCTGCAGGCCGAGCAGCACCGGACGCTCCGCATCGCGATCGATGCGCTCGAGTGCCTGCAGCAGCACGCGATTCAATACATCTTCATCGCGCACGAAATGGTCGGCAGGCAGCAACACGACCCGCGCCTGCGAATCCTTGGCGAGAATGTGCAGCAGCGAGTAAAGAATACCGATACCCGTGCCGAGATTGCGCGGCTGCACGATCAGGTTGCCGCGTTCGAGGGATTCGAGCAGCGGCGGGCATTCGGTCCACCACTGGCGATGCTGCTGGGCGACGATGGTGCAGACCCGCTCGGGCGCGACCACGCGCTGGGCGCGCGCGATAGCATCTTCCAGCAGGGAATGTCCAGTCAGCGAGCAATATTGTTTGGGAACCGAGGTGCCGCAGGGCTTGGTCGTGAGGGCACGCAGCCGGTTGCCGTCGCCGCCGGCCAGGATCAGGGACCAGACATGTCGCGCCTCGGGCACGGTCGCATTCCTTGTTGTAACTGATGTTATCGTTGCCGCCTGCAGGCGCCGACCCCGTAAATACCCGGCAATAGCTACGGGTTCCCTGGAACCGCGCCGACTTCGATCCATTGCGTATCCACTGCCACAGCCCGGAGAGCTCGGTTTCGGATGACGATCAGTGATCCATTACAAGGACGCGGCAAGTCCATTGCGGGACGCGGCTGGTGGCTGCTGGTCCTCGCGATCGCTTTCAGCTGCGTGGCTGCAGCCACTGCGACTCGTCCGGCAACGGATGCCAAGGGTACGCCTCGTTACCGCTTCGATGGAAATACCGTGCTGGACCTGGCACGCCGCACTGCGGGCAGCGCCTTCGTGCCGAAGCGCCTCGAGAGCCCGGCATTGCAACAATTGACCTATGACCAGTACCGCGACATCCGCTTCAATCCCGAAGCGAGCATCTGGCGCGCCGAGCAGGTGCCGTTCCGCATCGAGCTGTTCCCCGCAGGCTTCCTGTTCCAGACACCGGTGACCGTCTCGGTCGTAGAAGGCGGACTGGCGCGCGACATCGTGCCCCGCGCCGACACGTTCGTGCTCGGCGGTTATGTTGCGAAACAGCTTGCCAATCAACCGTTGCCGCTGTCGGGCTTACGAGTTCGCACGCGCCTCAACTCGCGCTCGGTGTGGGACGAGTTCCTGGTGTTCCAGGGAGCTTCGTACTTCCGCGCAGTTGCACGCGACACCCTCTATGGATTGTCAGCACGCGGACTTGCGGTGCGCACGGCGCATCCCACGGGCGAAGAGTTCCCGGCGTTCACGCACTTCTGGATCGAGCGGCCCTCGGCGAATGCGTCGTCGATCGTCGTGCACGCGCTGCTCGACAGTCCGTCCGTCGCGGGCGCCTACCGCTTTTCGATTACGCCCGGCGTGGAGACAGTGACGGACGTCGACGTCACGCTGTTCCCGCGCGTCGCGCTCGACAACATCGGCATCGCGCCGCTGACCTCGATGTTCCTGTTCGATGAGTCGGACCGAGCGCGCATCGACGACTTCCGCGACGAGGTGCACGACTCGGACGGCTTGCAGATCGTGATGGCGTCGGGTGAGCGCGTCTGGCGGCCGCTCAAGAATCCGACGCAGCTGCAGGTCTCCAGCTTCACGTCGCAGGCGCCGCGCGGTTTTGGGCTGATCCAGCGCTCGCGCCGCGTCTCCGACTATCACGACCTCGAAGCGCACTACGAGCAGCGCCCAAGCGCCTGGATCGAGCCGACCAGCGACTGGGGCGCCGGCGCGGTGCAGCTGTTCGAGATTCCGACCAACAACGAAACGAACGACAACATCGTCGCCTTCTGGCGCCCGACGACCGTGATCGCCGAAGGCAAGCCCTATCACCTGTCCTATCGGATGCGCTGGACCAAGCAGCCGAAGCTCACCCCCGCCATCGGCAAAGTGACCTCGACGCGCACCGGCCCGAGCTTCGACGGCAAGCGCCGGATCTTCGTAGTCGAATTCACCGGCACGGGCCGCGAAATCGAAGGCTTGCGCATCGACCTCGGGACCTCCTCCGGCAAGCTCAGCAACCAGGTGCTGCAGCCGAGCCCTCTCACCAAAGGCGTGCGCGCCAGCTTCGAGCTGGAGCCGGCCAACGCCGACGTCGCCGAGTTGCGGCTGCGCCTGATGCGCGGCGACAAGCCGGTCAGCGAAACTTGGCTCTACCGATGGACAGCCAGCTGAAATCCGCTCCGACGGAAACCCGCGACGTAGTTCGCGGCGGCATGCCGTTCGAGCGGCCGGCCGACATGCCGGTGCAGGATCTCAAGACTGCACCGCCGGCACAGTCGCTCGGCGCGACGCCGCTGCGCGTGGTGTTCGCACGCGCGCTCACCATGCTCAGCACGCTCGGCCTGGCGGGCTACGGTGTGTTCGAGATGCTCGGCATCGTCAGCTTCTCCAACATGACGGTGCTGCAGGGCGTGATGATCGTGTTCTTCTCGATCACGCTGCTGTGGATCTGTTTTGCCGCGGCGTCTGCCATCACCGGCTTCCTGGTTCCGCCGCTGCGCTCGCCGGCCGCGCCGTCGATCGCGGGCTCGCGCACCGCGCTGGTGATGCCGATCTATAACGAAGACCCGGCGCGCACGACGGCTGCGCTGTACGCGATGGCCGAGTCGCTGGCGCAGATCGATGCCGCCAGGCATTTCGAGATCGCGATCATCTCCGATTCGACCAATGCCGATGCCTGGATCAGCGAATCGCTCGCGGTCGATCAGCTGCGCCGCGACCTGCGCGAGACCATGCCGGTGTGGTACCGGCGCCGTTGGTACAACACTGGCCGCAAGGCCGGCAACGTCGAGGATTTCGTCAAGCGCTGGGGCGCGCGCTACGACTACATGATCGTGCTCGACGCGGACAGCATCATGGCGCCGCAGACGCTGGTCTCACTCGTCGCGCGCATGCAGGCCGATCCGCAGCTGGGCATCCTGCAGACCGTGCCGATGCTGATCGGTCACTGGAGCCTGTTCTCGCGAATTCAGCAGTTCTCCGGTCGCGTGTACGGCAGCCTGATCGGCCGCGGCATGGCGGCGTGGAGCGGCAACGAAGGCAACTTCTGGGGCCACAACGCGATCATCCGCGTCGCCGCGTTCGCGCAGGCGTGCGGGCTGCCGCAGCTGCCCGGACGCCGGCCGTTCGGCGGACACGTGCTGTCGCACGATTTCGTCGAGGCCGCGCTCATGCGCCGCGCCGGCTGGAAGGTGCGCATGTCGCCGGACCTCGGCGGCTCGTGGGAAGAGAGCCCGCCCTCGCTCGTCGACATCGCGATTCGCGACCGGCGCTGGGCGCAGGGCAACCTGCAGCATTCGAAGATCGTCGATGCGAAGGGACTGGCGGCGACCAGCCGCGCGCACTTCGTCATCGGCATCATGGGCTACCTGTCGTCGCCGCTATGGATGTTACTGTTGCTCGTCGGCTTCGCGCTGACCCTGCAGGCGACGCTGATCCGGCCCGAGTATTTCAGCCGCAGCTTCCAGCTGTTCCCGGACTGGCCGCAGTTCGACGCGCCGCGCATGACGGCGCTGTTCATCTACACGATGGTCGTGCTGTTCACGCCGAAGATCCTCGGCTTGGTGCGTACGATCTTCATGACGCGCGCGCGCCGCGGCTGCGGCGGAATCATCGCGATCGGCCTCGGCGCCATCGTCGAGACGATCCTGTCGGCACTGTACGCGCCGATCATGATGCTCGTGCAGACCCAGCACATCATCGGCATCCTCGCCGGTCGCGATTCGGGGTGGAATGCGCAGCGGCGTCACGCGCACATGACGACGTGGCGCGAAGCCTGGAATTTCCACTGGCCGCACCTGGTCATCGGCATCGTGATCGGAGTGATCGCGTTCCTCATCTCGCCGACGCTGCTCGCGTGGCTCACGCCGACGCTCGCCGGTTTGCTGCTCGCAGTGCCGCTGTCGAAGATCAGCGGCAGCGTCAAGCTCGGACGCTTCCTCGGTTGGTTCCGCGTGCTGCGTACGCCGGAAGAGAAGCACGTGCCGCCGGTGATCCGTCGACGCGACGAATTGCTCGCGCACGCGGCATCCATGCCGACGGACGGCTTGCGCTATATCGCACGCAATCGGCATGCGAGGTACGCGCACATCTCCGGCAACTTGCAGCGCCCGCAGGAAACACGCGGGCATCCGGATGCGAATCGGCTGACCGCGGAGCGCAAGCTGGCGGACGCGCGCACGCTGAATGAAGTTCTTTCATGGTTGGGACCGGCCGAGCGCGTACACGTCGCGGGCGACGCGAGGCTGCTGGAGCGGTTGGCGGAGCTGCCCGATAACTGAGCGGAACTGACCGGAACTTTGTACCTGACTGCCGGCTTCGCCTCAGATGCCCTCCCCTTCTTTCATTGGCGCGCTTCGGTCGCGCGGCGAAACGCTGTTTCGCGTCTGGGCGCCGCAGGCGAAAGCAGTCGAAGTCGTGTTCGAAGAGCCGGCGGAGGCGCCGCTGCAGCTCGCTCGCGACGCGGACGGCTACTTCACCGGCTCGACCTCCGCGCGCGTCTCCTTATATAAGTATCGCGTCGACGGCACCGGCCCGTGGCCCGACCCGTGCTCGCGATATCAGCCGCAAGGCGTGCACGGCCCGTCGCTGATCGTCGATCCGTCCGCGTTCCAGTGGAGCGACTCGCAGTGGCAGGGCGTGCACCTGCGCGGACAGGTCATCTACGAGCTCCACATCGGCACATTCACGCCCGAGGGCACGTTCGACGCCGCCGCGGAGAAGCTGCGCTACCTGCGCGAGCTCGGCATCACGATGCTCGAAGTGATGCCGGTCGCCGAGTGTCCCGGCCGCTGGAACTGGGGCTACGACGGCGTACAGCTGTTTGCGCCGTATCACGTATACGGCGATCCGGATGCGTTCAAGCGCTTCGTCGATCGCGCGCACGCGATCGGGCTCGCCGTGATTCTCGATGTCGTCTACAACCATCTCGGGCCTGACGGCAATTACCTGAAGTGCTTCAGCCCGCACTACTTCAGCACGCGGCACAAGACCGAGTGGGGCGAAGCGCTGAACCTCGACGGCGAGCAAGCGCAGGGGACGCGCGATTTCATCCTCGGCAACGTGCGCTATTGGCTCAGCGAGTTCCACCTCGATGGACTGCGCCTCGACGCGACACAGTCGATCTTCGATGACAGCCGGCCGCACATTCTCGAAGAGCTCGCGCGCACGGCACGCG
>CADEEJ010000017.1:33530-36677 GCA_902826315.1 uncultured Steroidobacter sp. | reverse complement strand
GCCGACCATAACGAGGAGCTTGCGGCACTGGTCCACAAGGGCCGGCGCGAATTCCTCAGCCAGTTCCGCGCGTATGCGGATGAAGCGGCGCAAGAGCGCGTCCCGGCGCCGCACGCGGAAGCCACGTTCGTCGAGTCGAAGCTCGACTGGAACGAAGCGCAGCACAACACCGAAGCGCTCGCCCTGCATCGCGGCCTGCTGCAGCTGCGCGCTGCAGATCCGGTCATTTCGCAGCAGGACCTCACGAAGATCGACGGCGCTACGTTGTCGGAGCACGCGTTCGTGCTGCGCTGGTTCGACGAGGAACACGGCGACCGCTTGCTGATCGTCAACCTCGACCACGAGCTGCCGTTGACGCCGCCGTCGGAACCGCTGCTGGCACCGACGTACGGCGCGACGTGGCAGCTGTTGTGGTCGAGCGAAGATCCGCGCTATGGCGGCCACGGGGTCGCGATGCCGGTGGCCGACGACGGTCTCGGCGAATGGCGCCTGCCGGCGCAGAGCGCAGTGCTGCTGGTCGCGAGCCAGACGTGATTCCAGGCGCGATCCAGAGCGAGATCCAAGCACGGCAGCTCATCCTGCGCTGGGACCGCGAGCGCGATCCGCTGGAGCTGCGCCGGCGCGAATGGCTGATCACGAACGGCCTCGGCGGTTACGCCTCCGGCACCATCGCCGGCATTCCGACGCGCAAGTATCACGGGCTGTTCGTGCCGAACCTTGCGGCGCCGAAGGGCCGGCACATCATGATCTCGCGTTGCGACGAGAGCGTGGTCACCCCCACGCGCCAGCTGTATCTCGGCGGCGCCGAATTCGAGCAGGAGCGCTTCGTCGGCGAATCGCATCGCTATCTCAAGGAGTTCCGCCTCGATCATCGCATCGCGGTGTGGACGTTCGAGATCGACGACGTCGTGCTCGAAAAATCCATCGTGATGGTGCACAACCAGAACACGGTGTGCGTGCAATACCGCCTGCTGAGCGGCGAGCGCCTGAACCTGCACGTGCGGCCGTTCGTGACGTTTCGCCGGCACGACGACACTCCGCTCAGCACGCCGGACGATGCGTTCTTCGTCGAAGTGCGTCGGGGCCGCCACGAAATCCACCACGCCAACAGTCCTCTGGTACTGCGCGTGAAGCTGCAGCCGGGGCCGACGATGTTCATGACCGACGAGCGCGACGAGCATCAGTTCGTCTATCGCGTCGAGCGCGACCGCGGCGACCCGGCGTTCGACAGCGCCTTCAGCCCGGGCTACTTCGCGGCCGAAGTCACCGCCGATCGTCCCGTCGTGTTCGTCGCTTCGACCCACACCTGGGACCGGATGGATTTCGATGCTACGTCCGTCTTCGATGCCGAGCGCCGCCGGCTCGACGGCCTGCTCGCGCTGGCGCCGCACTTCGAAGGCGACGCATTCGCCCAACAGCTCGCGATGGCCGCGGATCAGTTCGTCGTACTGCCCGGCAGCCGCATCGAAGAGAACGTGATGGCGCAAGCGGAAGGCAGCGAGCTGCGCAGCATCTACGCCGGCTATCACTGGTTCGGCGACTGGGGCCGCGACACGATGATCAGCCTCGAAGGACTGACGCTCGCGACCGGCCGCTATCGCGAGGCCGGCGCGATCCTGCGTACGTTCTCGCACTACGTGCGCGACGGCCTGCTGCCGAACCTGTTTCCCGAGGGCGAGCGCGAAGCGCTCTATCACACGGTCGACGCGACGCTGTGGTACTTCCACGCGATCGCACGCTACGTGGAAGTTACGGGCGACCGCTCGATCCTGCCGCAACTCTTTCCAGTGCTCGCGTCGATCGTCGAGCGGCATCTCGCCGGCACGCGCTTCGACATTCATGTCGATCCGGCCGACGGACTGCTAGCTGCCGCGGCCGAGGGCTATCAGCTGACATGGATGGACGCGAAGGTCGACGGCTGGGTCGTGACGCCCCGTCGCGGCAAGCCGGTGGAAGTCCAGGCGCTCTGGTACAACGCGCTCAAACACATGGCGCGGTGGGGCGAGGAGCTCGGCACCGAGCATCGCTCGTACGACGAGCACGCCAATCGCGCCCGCGAGTCCTTCAACGAGCGTTTCTGGAATGCGCAGAGCAACTGCCTGTACGACGTGATCGACGGCCCGGACGGCGACGATGCGAGCATTCGCCCGAACCAGGTGTTCGCGATCTCGCTGCCTCATCCGATTCTCTACGAGCGCCATTGGGAATCCGTGATCGAAACCGTTCGCAACCGGCTCGTGACGGCATACGGACTACGCACGCTCAGCGCCGAGCATCCGGACTACAAGTCGCACTATCGCGGCGACCTGCGCTCGCGCGACGCGGCCTATCACCAGGGAACGGTGTGGCCATGGCTGATCGGCCACTACATCGACGCGTGCCTCAGAGTGCGGCCCGATCGCGTCGGCGCACGCCAGCTGCTGCGCGCATTCCCCGAACACTTGTGCGAAGCCGGCGTGGGCAGCATCAGCGAAATCTTCGACGCGGAAGATCCGTACGCGCCGGGCGGCTGCATCGCGCAAGCGTGGAGCGTCGCGGAAGTGCTGCGCGCGTGGCTGCGCACGCGCTGAGCGGAACCTTGCATTGACTGCACCGTTTCAATCGCGACGGTTGGCAATCCATTTTCCACGAGCGAATTTCCCAAGGAGTGCGTCATGGCACGATCGACTTCCCCTACTGCCCGCAGCAGCGACGCGCCGCGCGACGCCATCGCGTTGCTGAAGCAGGATCACCGCACGGTGTCGGGACTCTTCGACGAATTCGAGAAGGCCGACGAAGAAGAGCAGTCGTCGATCGCACAGCGCGTCTGCCAATTGCTGACAGTGCATGCGACGATCGAGGAAGAGATCCTCTATCCGGCCGCGAAGGAAGCGTTCGAGGACGAAGAGTCCGAGGACCTGGTGAACGAAGCCGAGGTCGAGCACGGCTCCGCCAAGGAGCTGATCGCCAAGATCGAAGGGATGTCGAGCGACGACGAGCATTTCAAGGCGACGGTCAAGGTGCTCAGCGAGTACATCAAGCATCACGTCAAGGAAGAGGAGAACGAGCTGTTCCCGGAGCTGAAGAAGACCGAGCTCGACCTGAAAGAGCTGGGTGGACGGCTCGCGGATCGCAAGTTCGCGCTGATGGAGCAGCTGGGCATCGAAG
>CADEEJ010000017.1:8995-33430 GCA_902826315.1 uncultured Steroidobacter sp. | reverse complement strand
TTCATGCCCACACAATCCCGATCCGGCTCGAACCGGACCAAGCCCCCTGCTGCTCCCGCAGCGAAGCAACCTGCTACAGAGACACCGCGTTCGGCACCGACCTCGACAGACGCCGAGGTGACTGGCGCGAATCTGGAGCGGCGCGAGATTCCGTCGTTCTCCGACAATCGCGAAGCGCGCATTGCCGAAGCAGCTTACTGGCGTGCGGAGCGCCGCGGGTTTGCTGCAGGCCAGGAACTCGAAGACTGGCTCGCTGCCGAGCGCGAAGTCGACGACGCGACTCAGGGTCGGCAGCAGCGTTAGCTCGCAACGCGCGAGCCGCATAAGCGAAGACCGAACCCCTCGGTTCCGCACGAGTCGGCCGACGTAGCGCTGCTGCTACGATCGGCCGCAATGAACGTGCTGCTCACCGGTGCGGACGGCTTCATCGGCAAGCATCTTGCCGGAGCCCTTCGCGACGCAGGTCACACGGTCGTTGCGGCGCGGCGCGGTACAGCCGAAAGCAGTGCGGACGTCCGAGTGGATTTCACTCGCGATCTTTCGGTCCGCGACTGGATGCCAAAGCTCGCTGGAGTCGATGCCGTCATCAATGCCGTCGGCATCGTTCGCGAGAACGGCGCGCAGTCGTTCGAGCATGTGCACAAGCGCGCACCCCAAGCGCTGTTCGCGGCGTGCGTTGCGGCGGGAGTGCGCCGCGTCGTGCAGATTTCCGCGCTCGGTGCGGAGCGCGGCCTGAGTCCCTACTTTCTCAGCAAGCGCGCTGCCGATGACTATCTGGCAACGTTACCGCTCGATTGGACAATCGTGCGCCCTGGACTCGTCTACGGCAGCGACGGCGCGGGCGCGCAATTGTTCACGGCGCTCGCGAGCATGCCGCTCATCCCGCTGCCGGGCCGCGGCGACCAGCGTGTCCAGCCGATCCACATCGAAGATCTGACCAATGCCCTCGTGCGCTTGCTCACCGGTCGCGAGTTCCTGCGCGCACGCATCGATCTGGTCGGCGCGCAGGTGCTCACGCTGCGCGAGCTGTTCGCCGAGCTGCGTTCGGCGATGAGCAAGGGTCCACCGCACTTCCTCCCCATACCGGTGCCGCTGATGCGCGGCAATGCGCACCTCGCGGTACTGCTGCTCGATGTCGGCAACACCGGTGACCCGGTCGCGACGTTGCAGCTACTGGGCCGCTTGCCGCGACCGGTTGCGAGGTTTATCGAGCGGTGAGGTCAATGCACCGCGGGTGAGGCGGGAGCAGCGGTGTCAGGCGGCGGCGTTGTTTGCAGCGTCCCGAGACACTCGCGCACGGTCGCAACCAGTTGCCCGCCAGTGTACGGCTTGTCGAGCCAGCCCAGCGGGTGGGCGCGCTCCGCCATCTTGCGCGTGGTCGGATCGGCATGCGCGCTGGCGAAGATGCAGCGGATGCCCAGACGCTCGTAGAGAACGATCGCCGTTTCGACGCCGTCCGCGACGCTGGCGAGACGGATGTCCATCAGCACGAAGTCGGGATGCTCGCGCTCCGCGATGTCGAGCGCTTCAGCGGCCGTAGTCGCCAGACCGACACAGTCGATGCCGACCGAGCGCAGCTGCAACTCGCAGTCGACGGCGACGAAGTATTGGTCTTCGACGATGAGTACGCGAGGGGCTTCGGACATTTGTTGCAGCGTCCTTGTGGGGCGAAGTAGCAAAGCTCCGCGCCGTGAAATTGTTCCAGTCCTGCGGCGTTATGCGCGCGTGTGCGAGTTCGGCTTACGCATGAGTGCTCATGACTCGCGACGGCAGCGAACCGGCATCGCGTGACAGGCGTTCCAAAGTACAGATGAGCGCAACAGTCTCCGCAACGACTCCCAAGCATTCGCGAACGGTCCGGCGTACGCCCTGGCCGCTGATCAAGTGCGCGGTCGCGAACTGGAGCGGCGATGAGGCCGCGACGACTGGCGCGGCGCTCGCCTTCTACTGCGCATTCTCGATCGCTCCACTGCTGGTGATTCTGCTCGCGGTGGCAGGCTGGGTCGTCGGCGCGGAAGCGGCGTACGGACACCTCAGCACGCAACTCAGCGCGCTGTTCGGCAAATCTACTGCAGACATCCTTCTGCAAGCGATGCGCAGCTCGCAGACGGCCGACGGCACGATCGCCACCCTCGTCAGCATCGGCACGCTGCTGCTCGGCGCGACCACCGTGTTCGCTGCGCTGGAATCCGCTCTCGAGCAGATCTGGGGCGCACGCGAGCTCGTCCCCAAAGGCTTCCGCGGTTGGGTCCGTGCGCGAATTCTGTCGTTCGGACTGATCCTTGCAGTCGGCTTCCTGCTGCTGGTCTCGCTGTCGTTATCGACCGCACTCGCCGCGCTGCGCGCGGCGATCGGCCGGCGCTTCACCGAGTTCGTCGTGCTGGCGGGCGTGCTCGACTTCGCGATTTCGGTCGGCCTCGTGACCGGGCTGATCGCGCTCATCTATCGCTACATGCCTGCGCGCCGCATGGAATGGCGCCCGATACTGTGGGGTGCGCTCGTCACTGCGCTGCTGTTCCACCTCGGACGCTGGGGCATCGCATGGTATCTCGGCCGCTCGACGCAGCCTTCGGCGTTCGGCGCCGCCGCATCGTTCGCGGCGCTGCTGCTGTGGCTGTACTACTCCGCGCAGATCTTCCTGCTCGGCGCTGAGTTCACCGCGTGCTTCGGCGGCGTGCGCGACAGCAAGAAGGAGCCGAAGAGGTGAACATGCGACGCAGAAACAAGTGGCTGTTGATCTTCGGCATCGTCGTCGTGCTGCTCATCGGCGTGCGCCTCGCGCTCGAGCCGATCCTGCTCCGCTACGCGAACCAGAAGATCAATGCGCTGCCGACTTACGACGGCCACATCGACGATCTCGACCTCGCACTGCTGCGCGGCGGTTACGACATCAAGGGCATCGAGATCGTGAAGACCGGCGCCGGCCAGCCCGTGCCGTTCTTCAAGGGCGATCGCATCGAAGCGACGATCGAGTGGCGCAGCCTGTTCCGCGGCTCGCTGGTTGCCGAGGGCGATCTGTATCGGCCGCAAGTGAACCTGGTCGAGGCGGAGACCGAGCAGCAGTCGCAGCTCGGCAAGGAAGTGAACTGGGTCGAGCAGTTCAAGAAGCTGTTCCCGTTCCGCTTCAACACCGTGCGCGTGCACGACGGCACGCTGACGTTCCGCGCACCCGGCATTCAGACGAAAGATGCACTGACGGCGCGGCACATCGAGGGCCGGCTCGCGAACCTGACGAACGTCGCGGACAGCGCGAAAGAAACCTTCGCGGACTTTCAGTTCACGGCGAACGTGCTCGACGGCGGCTCCGCCAAGATCGACGGCAGCATCGATCCGCTGGCGGTCAAGCCGACGTTCGACCTGAACCTGCGCGTGCGCGACGTGCAGCTGCCGCAAGTGAATCCGTGGCTGACGCGCTTCATCAAGGCCGACGCCGAGAGCGGCGAGTTCGAGCTGTACACGGAGCTCGCCGCCGCGGACGGCAAGTTCAAGGGCTACGCGAAGCCGGTAATGCGTGACGTCAACATCTACAGCAGCGAAGAGCCGGAGCGCAATCCGCTGAAGCGGCTGTGGGAGGGAATCATCGATCTCGCCGCCAACGTCCTCGAGAACCAGGAGGAAGACCAGGTCGCAGCGCGCATTCCGTTCAGCGGCACGATCGAGAAGCCGGACGCGGACCTGCTGGCGACGATCGGCAGCGTGATGCGCAATGCGTTCGTGAGTGCGTTTGCGCGCTCGCTGGAAGGCAGCATCTCGGTGCGCAGCGTGCGCCAGAGCCTGAAGGACGATCGCGAAGGCAAGGAGGGCAAGCAAGACCCGAAGCAGGACGAAAAGAAGGACAAGAAGAAAGAGCGCGCGACCGGCCCTCGCGCCACGGGGTAAGTGGCCCTGGAGTTCGAGCGCCCGGTGGGTCAGGCTTCAGCCTGACAACAAGAGGCGAGTTCATGGCCGATCACGCAGTTGAGGTCCGCGCCCTGCGCGGGGACGATCGCGAGCGCTGGGGCACGCTCTGGCAGGGTTACCTCGACTTTTATAAGTACGCCCTGCCGCCCGACATCACCGAGCTGACCTGGCGCCGGCTCATGGATCCCGCTCACCCCTTCCAGGGCCTGGCCGCCTGCGCCGGACCCGACCGCATCGAGGGCATCGTCCACTTCCACGTCCATGCGTCGACCTGGGCGCGGTACGGCTACTGCTACCTGGAGGACCTGTTCGTCGATCCGGCGCGCCGGGGCTCAGGGTTGGGCCGGACCTTGATCGCCGCCGTCTACCAGGCCGCCGACGAGCTAGGTGCTGAGCGCGTGTACTGGCATACCGAGAACAGCAATGAGCGCGCACAGCAGCTGTACCGCCAAGTGGCAGAGCTGACCCCATTCGTCCAATACCGCCGGCGCTAGTCCCCAATCGGTAAATTATGCTCGCTTGCGGGAACCAACCCGCAGCGTGCTGCGTAATGTTGGGTCGTTGTGGGTCACAGCGGACCCGCCACCTTAGAACTAGATCGATGTCCTCTCCTTAGGAGTCCTTCCGTGAACCGACCTGCCAGTCGCCTGCCGGCGATCGTCGAGCAGCATCAAAAAGAAGTTCTCGCCGACTGGCTGAGCAACCAGGCGTCCAGCGGCGCCTTGCGCGCCGGGCGTATCCAGGAGTCGCAGCTGCGGGACGAGTCGCAGCGCTTCCTCGCGCTGTTCACCAAGGCGATCCAGGAAGGCATCGAGTTCGAGACGCGCGGCGCTCAATGGGCGGACATCCGCGAGTTCCTCACTGAGCTGTCGCGCAGCCGGGCGACGCAGGGATTCACGCCGTCGCAAGTGGCGACGTTCGTCTTTTCCCTGAAGCAGTCGCTCTTCAAGCGCGTCAACGAGAGCCTGAAGAGCGATCCGGCAGCGCTGGCCGGCACGCTGTGGGACGCGACCATCGCGCTCGATGCGCTCGGCCTGTACACGACCGAAGTCTTTCAGCAGGCGCGCGAGCAGCTCATCGCGCGGCAGCAGGAAGAGTTGATCGAGCTCTCGACACCGGTCGTGCAGCTGTGGGACGGCATTCTCGCGCTACCGCTGATCGGCACGCTCGACAGCGAGCGCACGCAGGTCGTGATGGAAAACCTGCTGGAGCGGCTGGTGGCTACCGGCTCCAGCATCGCAGTCATCGACATCACCGGCGTGCCGACTGTCGACACGCTGGTCGCGCAGCACCTGCTCAAGACCGTCGCGGCCGCGCAGCTGATGGGCGCGGACTGCATCATCAGCGGCATCCGCCCGCAGATCGCACAGACGATCGTGCATCTCGGCATCGACCTGTCGTCGGTCGCGACCAAAGCAAGCCTTGCGGATGCCTTCGGCCTGGCGCTCAAGCGCCGCGGTCTCGGGGTCGGGCGGGCCGCTACCCCCGGAGCTTGAGCCGTGGAACGTATCCCGATCCTCAAGCTGGAGAGCTTCCTGCTGGTGTCGATCCAGGTCGACATGCACGACCAGCTCGCACTGGCACTGCAGGACGACCTCACGCAGAAGATCGTCGCGACGCGTGCCCGGGCGGTGCTGATCGACATCTCGGCGCTGGAGATGGTCGACTCGTTCATGGGCCGCATGCTCGGCAACATCGCCTCGATGTCGCGCATTCTCGACGCACAGACCGTAGTCGTCGGCATGCGCCCGGCGGTCGCGATCACGCTCGTCGAGCTGGGTTTGTCCCTGCCCGGCATTCGCACTGCATTGAACGTCGACGCAGGCCTGGCCCTGCTGCGTGCAGCGGTCGAGCGACCGGACGTACTCGTCGATGGCGACTGATCCCGAAACATTCCCGGTCCGCAGCGGCGAAGACGTAGTCAAGGCACGGCAAGTCGTCCGCAGCCGCGCGATGGACATCGGCTTCAGCCTGGTCGAGCAAACGAAGATCGTGACCGCCGCCAGCGAGCTGGCCCGCAACACCGTGATCTACGGCGGCGGCGGCGAGATGCGCGTCGAGCGCCTGTACGAAGGTCCCAAGCGAACCGGGCTGCGCCTGACGTTCGAAGACAAGGGTCCCGGCATCATCGACATCGAGCTCGCGTTGCGCGACGGCTATACGAGCGGCAACGGCCTCGGCCTCGGTCTCAACGGTGCGCGCAAGCTCTCGCACGAGTTCGACATCTGGTCGAAGCCGGGCGAAGGCACGCGCATCACCATCACGCGCTGGAAGTGACGTGCAAAGCCTGGCCGTCACCGAATCGAGCGAGATCGCCCAGGCACGGCGAACGGTAGCTTCATTGGCGGGGCGCCAGGGCTTCAACGAAGAGGATGCAGGACGCGCGGCGCTGGTCGCGACAGAAATCAGCAGCAACCTCGTCAAGCACGGCGGCGGTGGCGAGTTGATCGCGCAACCGCTGGAACGCGGCGACGTTCGCGGCGTCGGCCTCATCGGGCTCGACAAGGGACAGGGTATCGCCGACGTGGCGAAGTGCCTGCGCGACGGATTCTCGACCGGCGGCAGTCCGGGCACCGGGCTCGGCGCGATCAGCCGCATGTCGCAGCTGTTCGACATCTATTCGCAGCCCGGCCACGGGACCGTGGTGGTCGCGCAGCTCTGGCCCGACGGTCGCGCGCCGCGTGCGCCGCTGGAAATCGGCGCCATCGTCGTGCCGAAGCCGGGCGAGGTCGAGTGCGGCGACAGCTGGTGTTACGTGGAGCGCTCCGGCGGCGCACTGGTCATGGGTGTCGATGGGCTCGGGCACGGGCTCGGCGCGTCGCAGGCAGCGTCCCTGGCGTGCGAAGTTTTCATGACCGAGAAGACGCGCGCGCCGGGCGCAGTGCTGGAGCGCATCCACACGAACCTGCGCACGACGCGCGGCGCCGCTGCCATGGTGATGGAAATCGACTGGGACCGAGGCCAGTTACTCGCCGCAGGGATCGGCAATCTGGTCGCCGCCGTGGTCGACGGCACCGCGACGAAACGCATTCCTTCTTACAACGGCATCGTCGGACACGCCACCCCGCGCATCCGCGAGCTCAGCTATCCCGTCACGCCGGCCGCAACGCTTGTATTTCATTCAGACGGTCTGACGGCCGCATGGCAGCTCGATCGCTATCCCGGACTGCTGCAACACTCCTGCGCCGCCATTGCGGGAGTGCTGTATCGTGACTGCAAGCGCGGACGCGACGACTCGCTGGTGGTCGCGCTGCGGCGGACGACATCATGAAACATTCATTGCTGGAGCTGGAGCTGGCCAACGATCGCGACATGATCGCCGCCCGCCAGCGTGCGCGGCAGGTCAGCGCCCTGCTCGACTTCGACGCGCAGGATCAGGTGCGCATCGCAACCGCCGTGTCCGAGGTCGCGCGTAACGCGGTCCGTCACGGCGGCGGCGGCCGCATCGAGTTTGCGCTCGAAGAAGACGGCGGCCGCAAGCCTGCGCTGTCGATCTCAGTTGCCGACAACGGACCTGGCATCGCCGACTTCGAGACTGCGATCAGCGGCACGACGTCCAGCGGCGAGCCGAAGCTCGGGCTCGTGACGGCGCGGCGCCTGATGGACGATTTCGAGATCAAGTCGGCGCCGCGACTAGGCACGGCCATCACGCTGCGCAAGCATGTGCCGCGACGCATCGAGCCGCTCACGCGGGCGCGGATCGAAGCGCTTGGGCGAGCGGTCGCCGCGCATCGCACGAGCGATGCGGGTGTCGAGATGCAGCAGCAGAATCGCGATCTGCTGCGCAGCCTCGAAGAGCTGCGGCTGCGCCAGGAAGAATTGACGCGACTGAATGCCGAGCTCGAAGACACGAACCGTGGCGTGATGGCGCTGTACTCGGAGCTGGACGAGCGCGCCGCGCACCTGCGCTCCGCCGACGAGACGAAGACGCGCTTCCTGTCGAGCGTCAGCCACGAATTCCGTACGCCGGTGAACTCGATCCTGGCGTTGTCGAAGATCCTGTTGCATCGGCTCGACGGCGAGCTGACCTCCGAGCAGGAGCGGCAGGTGAAATACATCTTCCAGGCCGCCGAACAGCTCTCCACGCTGATCGACGACCTGCTCGACCTGCGCAAGGTCGAGGCCGGCAAGATCCAGCTGCGCGTCGAGACCTTCACGGTCACCGACCTGTTCGCCGCGTTGCGCGGCATGTTCAAACCGCTGTTCGTCAATGACAACGTCGCGCTTGCGATCGACGAGCCGGACGAGCTGCCCGCGCTGTACACGGATCAAGGCAAGGTCGCGCAGATCCTGCGCAACCTCGTGTCCAACGCGCTCAAGTTCACGACGCGTGGCTCGGTGCGCGTCTCGTGTCGCCTGTCGCAGGGCGAGCAGCTGATGCTGTTCGAGGTCGTCGACACGGGCATCGGCATCGCGCCGGAGAATCACCGCCGCATCTTCGACGAGTTCTCGCAGGTCGAGAATCCGCTGCAGACCTCGGTCAAGGGGACGGGCCTGGGACTGCCGCTCTCGCAACGGCTGGCCGGCCTGCTCGGCGGCGGCATCGAAATCCGCAGCGCGCTCGGCCAGGGCTCGACGTTCACGCTGGCAATCCCGCTGCGCATCGACGGCGAGCGCGGCGCGGCGGCGCTGGTTTCGTCCGAGCCGGCGACGCCGATGGCGCTGGATCGCGTGCTGATCATCGACGACAACGAGATCGAGCGCTATGCGTTGCGCCAGTTCCTGTCCACCAGCCGCTACGAGGTGATCGAGGCGACCGGCGGCTACGAGGGTCTGCGGCTGGCGCGCCAGGCGCGACCCGACGTGATCTTCCTCGACCTGATGATGCCGGACGTGCACGGCTTCCAGGTGCTCGAGATGCTCAAGGCGATCGAGGACACGCGGCGCATCCCGGTCGTGTTGTTCACTTCGCAGCGCCTGGAAAGCGCCGACGACCGCGAGCGCGCGGCGGCAGCCGATGCGCTGCTGATGAAGAGCGAGCTGTCGCGGGACAGCGTGGTCGAGACCATGCATCGGGTCTGCGGCGTAGCGGAGGCGGACGATGTCAGAAACACCTGAGACGATCCTCAACGTCAACGACAACGAGGCGGCTCGCTACGCGACTACTCGCATCCTGCATCGCGCCGGCTTCAAGGTGCTCGAAGCAGGCACGGGTGGCGAGGCGCTGCAGATCATCCGCGAAGACCTGCCGCCGCTCGTCATCCTCGACATCAACCTCCCGGACCTCAACGGCGTGGAAGTCTGCCGGCGAATCAAGACCGACCCGAACACGTCATCGACGATGGTGCTGCAGATGTCGGCAACGAACATCGCGGTGATCGATCGCGTCAACTCGCTCGCTGCCGGCGCCGACAGCTTCCTCGTGGAGCCGGTCGAGCCGGAAGAGCTGGAAGCGGTATCGCGCGCCCTGTTGCGGCTGTATCGCAGCGAGGCGGCGTTGCGGCGCGCGCTCGCGGAGCGCGAGCTACTGCTGAAAGAAGTGAACCATCGCGTCAAGAACAGCCTGCAGCTCGTGCTCAGCATGCTCAGCCTGCAAGGGCATCGCTTCAAGGAGCCGGAGACACGCGAGCTGTTCGCGAAAGCGATCTCGCGCGTGACTGCAATCGCCGCCATCCACGAGCGTCTGTATCAGGACGCGGACCCGCTCACCGTCGAGATGCACACGTACCTCACCGGATTGGGTGCCGAGCTGGTGCGCGCGTCGGGCATGGAGGAGAACGCCCAGGCGCGCCTGCAGATCGAAGTCGAAGAGATGCGGCTGCCGACGGAGCACGGCGTCGCTGTTGCACTGGTCGTGAACGAGCTGGTGATGAATGCGCTGAAGCACGCACAACCCTTGAGCGGCCCGGCAGTCATCAGCGTGCGGCTCGAGCGTCACGGCAACGGTCAAGTACGGCTGACCGTCGCGGACAACGGTGCGGCGCCGGAGCAACCTGGGTCCGAAGTTACCGGCCTCGGTACGCAGTTGATCCGCATGCTCGCGCGGCAATTGAACGGAACCGTCAGCATCGAGCGTGCTGCCGGAACCTATGCCGTGCACGTGACCTTCCCGCTCCAGTCAGCGGTGTCATGGCGGCCACCGTACTGATCGTCGAGGACCAGGTTCTCATTGCTTGGCACCTCGCCGATCTCGTCGCAGGGGCCGGCCACCGGGTGCTGGCGATGGCACGCGACCCCGCGGGGGCCATGGAAGCTGCCGCGCGCGAGCGACCCGACTTCGCACTGATGGACATCCGCTTGCACGGCGGCACCAGCGGCCTCGAAGCCGCGCGCATGCTGTTCGAATGCTGGGGCGTGCGCTCGATCTTCATCAGCGCCAATCTCGATCCGGCGACGCGGGCGCAGACCGAAGCGCTGCAACCCTTGGGCTTCGTCGGCAAGCCGTTCCTGCCCGCGGACGTACTCGCGGCAGTGGAACGAGCGGTGAAGTCGATTTCAGTTCAGTAACGCGGTCGGGCTCGACAGGTCGGCCGAGAACTGCGCCAGCTCCGCGGCGACTTGCTCCATCGCCATGGCGCTGCAGCCGATCTGCTCCGCCCAACCTTGCAACTCGAATTCTTGTTCGATGGCACGCAGCGAGTTGAGCAGCAGTAGCGCGTCCGGCATCGGCAGGGTCAGGCGCAACGTCTCGTCGCCATCCAGACAGTTCAACGTCACCGTGCCGCAGATGGCCGGCTGACGCTCCGGCACCTCCGCCGTGGCCGCTGCGGTGATGATTTCGCGCGATTCGAAATCTGCAAGGCACATGTCGTGCCTCCTGACGAGCTGCGGCCGAAGTGGGCCTGTCGATGCAACGCGCGGCCGAGCCACTGAGGTCCCTAATTCTCCGACCGACTCTAGATCGAGTTTATTATTTTTATAATCAATAACTTAGATACTTTTCGAGCAGCCGCGAGATCAACACCCGGGCGCGCTCGGCACGCTGCGCATCCCAAATCTGCTCCAGCTCTTCGTTCATATATGCACGTCGCGCGAGCTCGAGCTGCACGGCATACACCCCGTTCGCTGGCTTGCCGTAGTGGTCGGTGATGTAGCCGCCCTTCCAGCGTCCGTCGAGCACCGCGCCGAATTCACCGTCGCGCAGGAGGACATCGAGCAGCGCATCGCTGATCGCACGCGGGCAACTCGCGCCGTCGCGCGTGCCGAGATTGAACTCCGGCAGCACGCCTGCGAACAGGCTCGGAATCTCGCTCGCGATCGAATGCGCATCCCACAACAGCGCTTTGCCATGCTCAGCGCGCAACGCTGCCAGCTCAGTGGCGATGCGGTCGTGATACGGCCGCCAATACTCCGCGACGCGCGCGGCAATCTCGCGATCGTCCGGCTCCTGCCCGGTCATATAGATGAACGATCCGCCGAACGTCTCCGTCGGGCACACCGGCGAAGTGGGCATGCCGACGTACAGCGGCTGCGAATCCGGCGAGCGATTCAGATCGACGACGTAGCGCGAATAGTTCGCTTTGATTATCGACGCGCCGAGCCCGCGCGCGAAGTCATAGAGCAGGTGCACGTGCCAATCGGTATCCGGCACGCCACGGCCGACGGGAGTGAGGCGATGCGCGAGCGCCTCCGGCAGCTCGGTGCCCGAGTGCGGAATGCTGATGAGCAGCGGCGTCGTGCCGCGATGAAACTCGTAGACGTTCATAGCATCGGTAGATTCAATTTGTTCTCGCGCGCGCAGTCGATGGCTTCCTGATAACCCGCGTCCGCGTGCCGCGCGACGCCGATCGCCGGATCGTTCCACAGCACTCGTTCGATACGACGAGCTGCGGCCGGCGTGCCGTCGCACACGATCACGACACCCGCGTGCTGCGAGTATCCCATGCCGACGCCGCCGCCGTGATGGAACGAAACCCAGGTCGCTCCGCCCGCCGTATTCAGCAGTGCGTTGAGCAGTGGCCAGTCGGATACCGCGTCGGAGCCGTCTTTCATGCCTTCGGTCTCGCGATTCGGGCTCGCGACCGAGCCGGAGTCGAGATGATCGCGGCCGATCACGATCGGCGCCTTGAGCTCGCCGGACGCGACCATTTCGTTGAACGCGAGACCGAGCCGATGGCGCTGGCCGAGCCCGACCCAGCAGATGCGCGCGGGCAAGCCCTGGAAGCTGATGCGCTCGCGCGCCATGTCGAGCCAGCGGTGCAGATGCGGATCGTCGGGGATCAGCTCCTTCACCTTTGCGTCGGTGCGATAGATGTCCTGCGGATCGCCGGACAGCGCAACCCAGCGGAACGGGCCGATGCCGCGGCAGAACAACGGGCGGATGTACGCGGGCACGAAGCCGGGGAATGCGAACGCGTTCTTCACGCCTTCGTCGTAAGCGACCTGGCGGATGTTGTTGCCGTAGTCGAACGTCGGCACACCCATCGCGTGATAGTCGAGCATCGCCTTGACGTGCACAGCAGCCGAACGCTGGGCCGCGGCCGTGACCGCGGCGGGATCGCGCGTGCGCATCTCCAGCCATTGCTCGACGGTCCAGCCGATCGGCAAGTAGCCGTTGACGAGATCGTGCGCTGACGTTTGATCGGTGACTGCATCCGGGCGAACACCGCGGCGAACGAGCTCGGGAACCATTTCAGCCGCATTGCCGAGCACGCCGACCGAGATCGGGCGGCGAGCTGTCGTCGCGTCGGCGATCATCTTCAGCGCCGCATCGAGCGACGGCGCCTGCGCGTCGATGTACTTGGTGTCGAGGCGCTTCTGGATGCGGCTCTGCTGGCATTCGATGCAGAGAATGCTGGCGCCCGCCATCGTCGCGGCGAGCGGTTGCGCGCCGCCCATGCCGCCGAGTCCGGCGGTGAGGATCCACTTACCTTTCAGGTCGCCGCCGAAATGCCGCCGCCCCATCTCGACGAACGTCTCGTGCGTGCCCTGCACGATGCCCTGGCTGCCGATGTAGATCCACGAGCCGGCCGTCATCTGGCCGAACATCATCAGGCCGCGTCGGTCCAGCTCGTTGAAGTGCTCCCACGTCGACCACTTCGGCACCAGGTTCGAATTCGCGAGCAGCACGCGCGGCGCATCTTCGTGCGTGCGGAACACGCCGACCGGCTTCCCGGATTGAATCAACAGCGTTTCGTCGGCGTTGAGCGCGCGCAGCGTCTCGACGATGCGATCGAAACATTCCCAATTGCGCGCGGCGCGCCCGATGCCGCCATACACGACCAGCTCGTCGGGATTCTCCGCGACTTCTGGATCGAGATTGTTCATCAGCATGCGCAGCGGCGCTTCGGTCAGCCAGCTCTTGGCAGTGCGCTGCGTGCCGCGCGGCGCGCGCACTGGCCGGGCACCGTGACTGCGATGATCTGTGGGGCGTGTGCGAGCGTTCATCGGGAACTCACTCCAGGATCTTGTTCATTGCGCGCTTGTAGTTGACGGCGATCGCGGTTTCCGCGGAATGCCGTCCTTCCTGTACCAGCCAGCGGCCGGCGACCATGACGTCGCGCACCTCACGGCCGGTGCCGGCGAAGACGAACGTGTCCATCAGCGTGTCCTCGTCGCGGCCGGCGAACAGCGGCGAGCTGTTGTCGATGACGACGATGTCGGCGCGGCGGCCGACTTCGATCGCTCCGATCTTGCGCGCGGCTGCACGCGTGCCCGCGCTGCACGCCTGCTGCCAGAGCATCGCGCCGGTGGATGTCTGGTTCTGCGTGGCCAGCACGTTGCGATGCTTGGTCATCAGTCGCGCTTCGTACTCCAGCCAACGCAACTCTTCGGTCGGCGAGACCGAGATGTGACTGTCCGAGCCGATTGCAAAAGTGCCGCCGGCGGCCAGCCAGGCGGGCAGCGGAAAAACACCGTCGCCCAAGTTGGCTTCAGTCGTCGGACACAACGCGATCACTGCGCCTGTGGCAGCGACAGCTTTGAGCTCTGCCAGCGTCGCATGCGTCGCGTGGACGAGGCACCAACGCTTGTCGACACGGGCGTGCTCGAGCAGCCACTCGATCGGCCGAGCATGCAGGTGCTGCTGAGACGCCGTGACTTCGCGCTCCTGCTCTGCGATGTGGATGTGAATCGTCTTGATGGACGGCAGTGAGGTGAGGACGGTTCGCAGCGCATCCGGCGGCACAGCGCGCAGGCTATGCAGCGCGATGCCGATCTCGATCTGCGGCGATTGCGCGTGTGCGCGCGTCAACTCGTCGATCAGGTCGAGATACCGGTCCGTCGCGAGCACGAACTGGCGTTGGCGCTGCGTCGGCTCCGCGCCGCCGAAATCGGACGTCTGGTACAGCGTCGGCAGCAGCGTGAGCCCGATGCCTGCAGTCGTCGCGGCATCGATCAAGGCTTGGGACATCGCGGCCGATTGCGCGTAGGGCGTGCCGTCCGGCTGGTTGTGCAGGTAGTGAAACTCGCATACCGCGGTGTAGCCGGCCTTCAGCATGTCCGCATAGCATTGCGCAGCGACCGCATTCAGGCACTCGGGCGACATGCGGCTGGCATGCTCGTACATCGTTTCGCGCCAGGTCCAGAAGCTGTCGCCCCGCTCCGCCTGGGGGCTGCGCCGCTCGACCAGCCCGGCCATCGAGCGCTGGAAGGCGTGACTGTGTACATTCGGCATGCCCGGAATCGCCGCACCGTTGACCAGCCGCGCGGTCGTGACGACGTCCTCCGGTGCCACGTCCACGATGTCGCCCGCCGGGTCGACCGAGACCACCACGTTGCGCCGCCAGCCGTCGGGCAACCAGGCGGCGGTGAAGCGGTAGCGGGACTGGAAGGACATGCGGGGCAGTATAAGACTGGAGCGACGGGGTGACGATGTGACGAACGTTTCCTGGGATCGGGTCTGGCTCGGCGCCGACCTCGCCACGATGGACGAGGCCGGCGGCATCGGCCACGTGCCCGACGCTGCACTTGCGATGCGCGACGGGCGTATCGCCTGGGTCGGCACGCGGGAGCAGCTGCAGGCAACGTCCTGGTCCGCGGCCGTCGTGACCGATGCCCGCGGCCTGTGGATCACTCCGGGGCTGATCGAATGCCACACGCACCTCGTCTACGCGGGCGACCGGAGCAACGAGTTCGCGGCGCGCTTGCGTGGTGCGACCTACGAAGACATCTCACGCGCCGGCGGTGGAATCGTCTCGACGATGCGCGCGACGCGCGCCGCCAGCGAAGATGAATTGCTCGCGCAGTCGCTGCCTCGTGCGCAGGCGCTGGCGAGCGAGGGCGTGACGACGCTGGAAGTGAAGTCGGGTTACGGGCTCGATCTCACGAGCGAATTGAAGATGCTGCGCGTCGCGCAACGTCTCGGCGAGCAACTCGGCATCGACGTCGTCAAAACGTTTCTCGGCGCGCACGCGCTGCCGCCGGAGTTCGCAAACCGGCATGACGACTACGTGCGTCACGTCTGCGACGACATGCTGCCTGCGGTCACAGCGGAGCGGCTCGCGGACGCGGCCGACGTATTCTGCGAACGCATCGCCTTCACGCGCGAACAGACCGAACGCGTGTTCGAACGGGCGAGCAGCCTCGGTTTGAAATTGCGCCTGCACGCAGATCAGTTGAGCGACGGCAGCGGCGGCGAGATCGCCGCGCGCTTTGGCGCGCAATCGGCCGATCACCTGGAGTACGCGTCCGATACGTCGCTGCAGCTCATGGCACACAGCGGAGTCGTCGCGGGTCTGCTGCCGGGTGCGTTCTACTATCTGCGCGAGACCCGCTTGCCGCCAATCGAAAAGATGCGCGCGCTCGGCGTGCAGATGGCGGTGTCGACGGACTGCAACCCGGGCACCTCGCCGATCGCTTCGCTCCTGCTGGCGATGAACATGGCGTGCGTGCTGTTCCGCATGACTGCGGCCGAAGTGCTGCGAGGCGTAACGATCAACGCGGCACGCGCGTTGGGACTCGGCGAGGATCGGGGCATGTTGCGCGCGGGCATGCGCGCAGACCTTGCGATCTGGAAGCTACGTCATCCGGAGCAGCTGTGCGCGGAAGTCGGCACGCACCGCCCGATCGAAGTGGTCAAAACGAAACGGTGACGTTCAACGTCGCCATGTCGACGTCCGCCTCGTCGAGCGTCCCATCGTCGCCGGCATCGAATACACGCCCGTACTCCAGCCGCACGTTATAGATCTCCGCGATGCTGAAGCTGACGCCGGCACTCGCGAGCAGATCGAAGCCGCTCTTGGTCGCACGCAGCTTCTCGCTGCCGATGCCGTCGGTGATGAAGACGCTCTCTTCGCTGTTGGAGATCAGCACGCCGCCGCGCACGAACACTTCCCAGCGATAGCTCAGCGGCCAGATGCCGAGCGCCGCCAGCGCGATGCCGCTGGTCGAGGTCTCGACGTTCTGCGCCCAGTTTTCCGCCGGCGGCGTGTTGTCGAACAGGCCGGTGCTACGGTCGCGGTAGGTGACGTCGCCGAGGTCCATGTAGCCGCCTTCCAGCGCGAGGTGCTCCGACAAGCGCCAGCCGACGACGAAGCCGTACGAGGAGTCTTTGGCATCGAACGCTGCGGTCGTGGTCTGCGGCGTGAACCCGAAAGCGTCGTAGATCCCCAGCGCCTCTTGCTGGTAGCCGTTGCGGTCCGAGTCTTTGTCGACCATCGAGTAGGAAACGCCGGCATAGATGCCGAGCTGGGCGGCGTGCGCAGTGCCGGCGGCGGCGCTGCCGGCGAGCACGATGAATGCAATAATCGCGGCTCTCATGGCCGAAGGTTAGCATGACCCCTACAGAAATCATCGGCGCCGTGGCGGCGACCCTGACGACGATCGCCTTCGTGCCCCAGGCGCACAAGGTGCTGGTCCACAAGGACACTCACTCGCTGTCAGTGGGTATGTACCTCATCTTCACCACTGGGGTTCTGTTGTGGGGCGTGTACGGCTACCTGCGCGACGATTGGGTGATCGTCGCGGCCAACGCGATCACGGGAGTGCTGTGCCTGGCGATCCTGGTCATCAAGGTACGCAACGACGGCTTTCGCGACGTCAGCCGATGAAGCCGATGCCCCGCGCCATCAAGGCGGCGCACAGCATGATGAGGAACAGCAGCGTCAGCTCGATGTGAATGAACATGCGGATGCGGCGCCGCTTGCCGTCATCCAGCTCTGGCACGCGACCTTCTTTGAGCGCCTTGCGCCAGCCGAGGAATTGCACGGTCGGCAGGATCGACAGCAGGCCGACGATGAGGAACAGCGTCAGCTTCGCGAGAAACGGGCCGCTGTGGAAGTAGTAGTCGGCGCCCTTCTCCGTATAGAACACGCGCACGAAGCCGACGATCAGCAACACGACCGCAGACGCGCCGTACACCGAATCCATGCGCAACAGCGTGCGTGCCGATGCGATGGTGAGCTCGCCGCGCATCACCACGAGCTCGACCATGACGACGGCGACGAGCAGAAACGCTGCGGCGTGATGCAGGAAAGCGAACAGAACCGATGAAGTCATGGCGCGCCCCGGTGCGTAGTGACCCGCGTCAAGTATCGCTCATTCCCTTGAGCGCGCGCACCGTATCCGGATGCTGGTCGCCAAGCGTCGCGCGCTCAGGTTGCGAAGCGCGAGCCACGCCTGCGGTAGAACGCTTCAAGCCCATGTACTCGAAGTCCGCGAGCGTGAGTACCACCGCGGCCTGTCCGATTACAAAGACATGGCCGAGCGCGTTGGGCGCAACCCAACCAGTGAACAACAACACGACGCTGTCGACGACCCAAACGATGTTGATCGCGATGATCGCCCACACGGCGAGACGAGCCGGCTCGGAACGCGAAGCGACGAACCCGACGAAGGCGGCGAACGGCAGCAGGATGATGCCCGCCTGGCTGACCAGCTCGACCGGCAGCTGCAACAGGTCCGCCAGCAACTCGGCGAACGCAATCATCGCGAGACCCATCGCACCGCTGCTCACGGCATCGAGGAGCAGCACACGGCGCAGGAAGGAAGAAGCACGGATCGAAGTCATGGCGGAATCCTCGTTACTAGTGGGGTAGCGGGGGCCATGATTGCGGCGGCGGCGGCGTGCAGTCGATTACCCGGGAGGTAATGGAGCTGCCGGCGGCAGCTGCGTTATCGTCGCAGCATGAACGTAACTCTCACTGCCACACGACCGGTCGGCCACCTGCTGCGCGAGTGGCGGCAGCGGCGCCGTATGAGCCAGCTCGACTTCGCGGTCGAAGCCGAGATCTCGTCGAAGCACCTGAGCTTTCTCGAAACCGGCCGCTCGCAGCCGAGCCGCGAGATGGTGCTGCATCTGGCCGAGTTGCTCGAAGTGCCCCTGCGCGAGCGCAACTCACTGCTGATCGCCGCCGGCTTCGCACCGATGTTCAAGGAGCACGCGTTGGGCGATCCGGAGTTGCAGCCCGCGCGCGCAGCAGTCGAGCTCGTGCTGCGAGGGCATCAGCCCTATCCGGCGATCGCCGTGGATCGTCACTGGGATCTGGTGGCCGCGAACGATCCCGCGAATTTCTTCATGGCGGGCGTAGCTCCGGCGTTGCTTGCGGCTCCGCTCAATGTGCTGCGCATCACCTTGCATCCCGACGGCATGGCACCGCGCATCGTGAATCTCGGCGAGTGGCGCGCGCATTTGCTGGCACGCTTGCGCCGGCAGATCGAGGTCTCCGCGGACGCACAGCTCGCGGCGCTGTTCAAGGAGCTGAGCGAATATCCCGCGCCTGCTCACGCTGCAGAACCCGCGGCGACGGCCGTGTCGTTCGCGGTGCCGTTCCGGTTGCTGACCGATGCCGGCGTGCTCAGCTTCATCAGCACGACCACGGTTTTCGGCACGCCCGTCGACGTAACTCTGTCAGAATTGGCGCTCGAATCCTTCTTCCCGGCAGACCCGTCGACCGCAGCAGCCCTGCAGCACCTCGCACAGAAATGACTTTTCTCTATCGCGTCGAGCACGACACCGCGTTTCCGAGCGACTACACGGCGGGTCCGTGGGACAACCGGTTGCAACATGGCAGCGCGCCGACATCCCTGATCTCGTGGGCAGCGGAGCGGCTGGTGCCGCGCGAGCCTATGCAAGTGATGCGCATCACCGTCGACCTGCTGCGTCCGGTACCCATCGCGCCACTGCAGATCCACGCGGAAGTCGTGCGCGAGGGTCGCAAGATTCAACTCTGCGCGGTCACGCTGTCGCACGAGAACGTAGTCGTCGTACGCGCGAGCGTGCTCAAGATCCGTCGTGCGCAGTTCGAGCTGCCGCCGACCGCGATCGAAGAAAAGATCGAGCTGCCCGGCCCGGAGCATGGCCAGCCTGCCGAGCTGGCGCCGAATGTCAGCCCGACTGCTTTCATTCGCGGCCTGAGTCTGCGCGTCGTGAAAGGTGCTTTTCGCAAGCCGGGCCCGGCCGCGATCTGGTTCCGCCCCGAGCGGCCGCTGTTCGCGGATCAGCCGATCACGCCGCTGCAACGCGCGGCGATGGTCGCCGACTTCTGCAACGGTGTTTCGACCGTGGTCGATTGGGAAACCTGGACGTTCATCAACGGCGATCTCACCGTCAGCCTGGCGCGCCTGCCGGTGGGCGAGTGGATTCTGTTGGATGCGCAGACGTGGCTTGGTGACGACGGCAGCGGCATCGCGTTCGCGAAGCTCGGCGACAGTCGCGGCTACTTCGGCCGCGCGATCCAGAGCCTGGTGATCGAGCCGCGCGGCTAGTCAGACTTCGGCCTGATTCTGCTGCTTCGCCTTCTCTTTCTCTTCTTCCTGCTTGCGCTCCCGCCGGATCGTCAACACGATCGTCAGGAACGCAAAGCCCAGGAAGCCGATAAACGCCGCCATCACGAACACCAGCCCGCCCGCCAGCCGCCAGCCCTCGTACAGGCCGATCGCCAGCCCGATCGGCGTGGTGATCAACAACAGCGGCTTGCCTATCCTCACGGTGTGCTCTCTACGGCGCGCTTCAACTTGCCGAGCGCATGATCCCACTGCTGCTCGATCAGCTCCAGCGAGCGACGCGCTTCCTCGATGCGTTCCGGCTCCAGCTCCCACAACCGCTCGCGCCCGGCGCGGACGTCGTGCACCAGCCCGGCGCTCGCGAGCACCTGCAGGTGTTTCGTGACCGCCTGGCGCGTGATGTCCGTGCCGGAAGTCAGCTGGGCGATCGATTTCGCGCCGCTGCTGCAGAGGAACGCCACGAGACGCAGCCGGGTTTCATCGCCGAGCGCGGCAAACACCGGCGCGGCATTGCGAAACCCGGCGCTGCGCAGCGGTGCGCTAACTCGCAGCGACATGTTTTTCGATTCTTTTCATCTGTTCGTCCCAGCCTGCGCTGTTCATGCGGAAGGCGCCGAGCCGCCGGTCCGGCGGTACCTTGTCGAAGCCGGATTCTACGACGGACAACAGCGTGCCGCCGTCCGCGTCCTGCAGCTCGAAGGTGACCAGAGTCGTCGGCTCGGACGAATAGTCGACGCCCTGCTCCACCGCGGCCGGATGCCAGCGCCACGACAGCAGCCGCTCGGGCTCCACGCGCTCGATCCAGATCTCGAACACGATGTACTCGTACCCCGGATTCGTGATCTGTCCCTGCGTACGCTGCCCGGCGGCAAAAGACTTGCCTTGCAAGTCGACGCCGAACCAGCGGCCGAATTCCTCGGCGTTGGCTAACGCCCGCCAGACGCGCGCGCGTGGCGCTTTCAGCAGGACCTTGCGTTCGATGCGATCGGTAGACTGTGTCATAGGCAACCTCCTGGTTGCATATTAGCGAAGCGCCGCTCAAATGCAACCCAGCGGTTGCCTATAGATCGTCATCATTCGTCCCCCTATGCCCGTGATCACCCTGCGCAACGCCGAGCTGGCCTACGGCCTGCATCCGCTGCTCGATCGTGCCGACCTGGCGGTCGACGCGGGCGAGCGCGTCGGCTTGATCGGCCGCAACGGCACGGGCAAGTCCTCGCTGCTGCAAGCGATTGCCGGGCGTATCGCGCTCGACGATGGAGAGATTGCGCGCCAGGACGGGTTGCGCATCGTATTCGTCGAACAGGAGCCCGAGCTGCCGCAAGCGGAGACGTTGCGCGACAGCCTGAGCGCGCGCGGCCAGATCGACCAGTTGCACGACGAGCGCGAGCGCTGGCGCGTCGAAGCGCGGCTCACGGAGTTCCTGCATCGGCTCGGCGTGGACGCGCAGCGCTCTCCACAGACGGCGTCCGGCGGCGAACGCAAACGCGCAGCGCTCGCCCTCGCATTGGCACTGCAACCCGATTTGCTGCTGCTCGACGAGCCGACCAATCACCTCGACATCGACGGCATTACGTCGCTGGAAGAGTTGCTGCTCAAGGGGATGACTTGCATCGTGATCACGCACGACCGCGCGTTTCTCGATCGCGTGGTCACGCGCATCGTCGAGCTGGATCGCGGCATGCTGCGCAGCTTCCCCGGCAACTACGCAGCTTACGAAGCGCGCAAAGGCGAGCAGCTCGCGGCCGAAGCGATCGCGAATCGCAAGTTCGACAAGTTCTGGGCGCAGGAAGAGGTGTGGATCCGCCGCGGCATCGAAGCGCGCCGCACGCGCAACGAAGGTCGAGTGCGCCGGCTCGAAGCACTGCGCGTCGAACGCGCCGAGCGGCGCGAGCGCCTCGGAGATCTCAAGCTCACGCTCGATGCGGGAGAGCGCTCCGGCAAGCTGGTCGCGGAGCTGGTGAACGTCGGCAAGCGCTTCGCGGACCGGCCCATCGTCAAAGACCTGTCGCTGCGCCTGCAGCGCGGCGACCGGCTCGGCCTGATCGGTCCCAACGGAGCGGGCAAGTCGACGCTGTTGCGTCTAATCCTCGGTCAGCTGGAACCCGATGCGGGCACGCTGCGGCTCGGCGCGAACGTGCAGGTCGCGTACTTCGATCAGATGCGCGAGCAGCTCGATCCGGAGAAGTCCGTGGTCGAGACGATCAGCCCGGGCTCGGACTGGATCGAGATCGGCCGCGAGCGCAAGCACGTGGTCACCTACCTCGGCGATTTCCTGTTCGCTCCGCAGCGTGCGAATTCGCCGGTCAAGGCGCTGTCGGGCGGCGAGCGCAATCGGTTGCTGCTGGCGCGGCTGTTCGCGCGCACGGCGAACGTGCTTGTAATGGATGAACCGACGAACGATCTCGACATCGAGTCCCTGGAGTTGCTGGAGGCAACGCTGCAGGCCTACTCGGGCACGCTGCTGCTCGTGAGCCACGATCGCGCATTCCTCGACAACGTCGTGACTCAGACGCTGGTCGCGGAAGGCAACGGCAAGTGGCAGGAATACGTCGGCGGATATAGCGACTGGCTCGCGCAACGCCGGCCCATTGCGCCCGCGCCTGCGAAGCAGAAGGCGGAGAGCCGCAGAGACGATGCGCGCCGCTCGACGCCAACCCAAGCGCGAAACAAGATGAGCCAGAAGGAAACGCGTGAGCTCACGCAACTGCCCGGCGAAATCGAAGCGCTGGAGCAGCAGCAACAGGCGCTCACCGCGCGCATGAGCAGCGGCGACTATCACAAGCAAGGCAGCGAGCAGATCAAGGCGGACCTGCAGCTAGCCAGCGACCTCGAGCGACAGATGACGGAGAAATTCGCGCGCTGGGAGGAGCTGGAAGCGAAGAAGTCGGCGCTCTGATTCCGACCTACGGGACGGCAAGCTTCACTGGTCCGCGCTCGCTGGTCTCGGTCTTTGGCGTCTGCTACTTTACGGCGCCGAAAACAACACTGACGATGGATCGGGGGTCGCTTGAATAATCAACACACCGCTGCGCTCGCACCGGCGGCCGCTGCCGCGCAGGCGGAACGGCAGGGCTGGTATCTGGTCTTCACGCTGCTGCTGTTCTACATCTTCTCCTTCATCGACCGCCAGATCATTTCGCTGCTGGTCGAGCCGATCAAGCGCGACCTGCAGGTGACCGATACGCAGATCGGACTGCTGCAGGGCCTGGCCTTCGCGATCTTCTACACCGCCTTCGGCATTCCGATCGGCCGGCTCGCGGACCGCATGAATCGCAAGGGCATCATCGCCGCCGGCGTCTTCATCTGGTCGATCATGGCGACGCTGTGCGGCCTCGCCAAGAATTTCACGCAGCTGTTCCTGGCACGGATCGGCGTCGGCGTCGGCGAGGCAGCGCTCTCGCCCGCGGCGTATTCGATGATCACCGACGCGTTCCCGCGCGAGAAGCTCGGACGCGCGTTCAGCGTCTACAACATGGGAATCGCGATCGGCAGCGGCACCGCCATCCTGGTCGGCGGCCTGGTGGTGGCAGCGGTGTCGGGCGAAGGCCGCACCTTCGCGCTGCCGCTGCTGGGCGAGGTGCGTGCGTGGCAGTTCGTGTTCATCGTCACCGGCGCGCCGGGCCTGGTCCTGCCGCTGCTGCTGCTGACGGTGCGCGATCCCGAGCGCCGCGGGCTGATCAAGGACGCCAACAATGAAGCGCCGAAGAAGCTGCCGCTGATGCACGTGATCCGCTTCATGCTGAAGAACGGTCACTTCTACAGCCTGCACTTCGTGGCCATGGCGATGATGGCGATGCTCGGCTACGCCGTCGGTGCGTGGCTGCCGACGGTCATGGTGCGTACCTACGGCCTCACCGCCGGCACGGTCGGCCAGGTGCTCGGCATCTCCACGATCACGATCAATACCATCGGCATTTTCCTCGCCGGCCGCATCTGCGATCGCTTGACCAAGGGCGGCCGGACCGATGCGCCGATCCTAGTGTGTTTCGGCGTCGCGATCGCGGTCGTCTGCACGAGCGCCTTCCCGGCCTTCATGCCCAGCGCGGTGGCCGGTCTCACGGTGATGTGCATCGCGGGCCTGCCGTTCCACGGCTACGTTGCGATGGGTCCGATGGCGGTGAACCAGGTGACGCCGAACCAGATGCGCGCGCAGGTCTCGGCGGTCTACCTGTTCACGGTGAATTTCCTGGGCCTCGGCTTCGGCCCCGCGCTCGTGCCGATGATCAGCGACTACATCCTGCGCGACCCGATGCAGATCCGCTGGGGCCTGCTGATCGTGGTCGTCACGGCGGGCACGATCGCGGCGATCCTGCTGTGGCTGGTCCGTCCCGTATACCGCGAGCAGGTCGCGCAAACGGCACACTGGCAATAAGGCGCGTTAGAATCCGGGGCGATGGAAGCATTGCCCCTGATCTGCCACCCCTCGACGCCGTGCACGTTCGTCAGCGCGGTCACCGCGCGCGTCGACCGGCTGAGCGAAGATCTGCTGATCCTCTATTACGAAATCGTCGGCGACATCGACCAGCTGCAACTACCGCCGCAGCGGCGCTCGGCGCACACCGACGGATTGTGGCAACACCTTTGCTTCGAAGCGTTCGTCCGGCCTGACGGCGCGCGTAACTACGTCGAGCTGAATTTCTCGCCGTCGAGCGAATGGGCGGTGTACCGCTTCGACGATTACCGGCGCGGCATGACGAGCGTCGAGCCGCCGCATGCACCGAAGATCATTTGCCGGCGTCGCGAGGATCGACTGGAGGCGGACGTCGACGTGCACGTTTCCGGCCTCGTGCCGCGCACGAACCTGCAGCTCGCGCTCGCGGTCGTGCTCGAAGACCTCCGAGGCCGCATTTCCTACTGGGCGTTGAAGCATCCGCCGGGCAACGCGGACTTCCATCATGACGCCGGCTTTGTGCTCACGCTGCCGCGCGC
>CADEEJ010000017.1:7057-8895 GCA_902826315.1 uncultured Steroidobacter sp. | reverse complement strand
CCGACTGCAGCGATGATGGACACGTTCGACGTGCTGCTGGTCGACCTGCAAGACGTCGGTTGCCGGATCTACACCTTCATCACGACGCTGCGTTACGTGCTGGAAGAAGCTGCGGCGCGCGGCAAGAGTGTCTGGATCCTCGACCGGCCGAACCCGGCAGGACGACCGATCGAAGGCCTGCGTCTACGCGCGGGCTGGGAAAGCTTCGTCGGCGCCGGGCCGCTGCCGATGCGACACGGCATGACGCTCGGTGAGCTCGCACATTGGTTCGTGCGCACGCTGCGCTTGTCGCTCGACTACAAAGTGATCGAGATGCAGGGCTGGCAGCCGGATGCAGCGCCCGGCTTCGGGTGGCCGCTCGGCGAGCGCACGTGGATCAATCCGAGCCCGAACGCCGCGAATCTGTGGATGGCGCGCGCGTACGCAGGCACGGTGATGGTCGAAGGCGCGACGCTCTCGGAAGGCCGCGGCACGACGCGACCGCTCGAGTTGTTCGGCGCGCCGGACATCGATGCAGGCGCGCTGCTGGCGACGATGCACAAACTCGCGCCGCAATGGCTGCGCGGTTGTCGATTGCGCGTGTGCTGGTTCGAGCCCACGTTCCATAAGCACGTCGGCAAGCTGTGCAACGGCTTGCAGATCCACGTCGAGGATCCGAGCTACGATCACGGCACATTCCAGCCATGGCGCTTGCAAGCGCTCGCGTTCAAGGCGCTCCGACAGTTGCAGCCGAGCTACGCAATCTGGCGCGACTTCCCTTACGAATACGAAACCCGCCTCGCGATCGATGTGATCAACGGCAGCCCGCTGCTGCGCGAATGGGTCGATGATGCGAAGGCGACGGTGGCGGACATGGAAGCCGCGGCGAGCAAGGACGAGCGCGATTGGCAAAGCGAGCGGCAGCAGTTCCTGCTCTACACCTGACAGAAAACGCGTGCGATCGCGCCGTCGCGGCGCTGGTGTTCCGGGTGCGGCGCAAAGCGTTTACTCGTGAGCCTCAGCTCCCCGACATTCGCGAGGTGCACTGACAGCCAGCCCGCCGGAACGCCGTCGCTGGCGCCCCACACCTGGTAGCACGTCAACACTTCGTCGCCCGTTGCATCGATGCCATAGATGTGCGGCGCGACGCGGCGCGATTGCCCGTCGTAGTGCAACTCCAGCAGACGTTTTTCTCTGATGGCCTGGCAGATCAAGTCCTGCATGCGCTAGGAACACACCAAGTCCGCAATGCGTTCCAGCCGCAGAATTCAGGTTTGCAGAAAGGAACAGGAGACCGTCATGGCGAGCCGTTACGGTAAGAAAGCCTCGCAGAAAGTGCAGCGTGCAATGCATGAACGCAAACGCGGCACGCTGCGCAGCGGGCGCTCGGGCCGCAAGGTGACGAGCCGCAAGCAGGCGATTGCGATCGGCCTGTCGGAAGCGCGCCGCGCCGGAGGAAAAGTTCCCAAGGCCCCGAGTCGCAAAAGGAAGACAAGCCGCCGGCGCAGCAGCAAGAAGAAATAGCCAGGTTAGTCGGCTGCTGCAGGTACCGGTTCTGCACGCGAGCGCAGCGGCACTTCCGGAATGAACAGGACGATCAGCACCGCAAGGCCGACGATCCACAACGCTCGCTCCAGCATGTGCACGATCGAAGTCGCGAACGCGACCTTCATGCCGCGCTGAATGCGCTCGACCAGCTGCTTGCCGTAGATCGACATCGCTGCGCGCACCGTCAGCAGCGATTGCTGGACCGTCTTCGCGACGAGCGCATCTTCCTTCGCCAGGATCGCGTCCCGAAACAACTTCGCGATGCCTCCGGCCAGCTCCGGCTCGCGCAGAGCGCGCACTGGAATGTCCGC
>CADEEJ010000017.1:5019-6957 GCA_902826315.1 uncultured Steroidobacter sp. | reverse complement strand
GCGTTCATCGCCTGGCTCTGAGCGTGTGCGAGATCGATGCGCTGCTCGCTCGCACCCGGCAGCAGCGGTATGTGCTTCGGCAATTCCTCGGTGAGCCCATGCGTCAGGAACGTGCCGAACACCGCAACGCCGACGGTCGCGCCCATCTGCCGGCTGAACTGCCCCATGCTCGTCGCGACACCGATCTCGGTCGGCGGCGCCGAGTTCTGGATCACTAGGCTGAACAGCGTCTGCGCCGGCCCGAGCCCGACGCCCGTCAGTGCGAGCCGCCACGCGAGATCGGGGCTGGTCGTATCCGGCCCGATGCCGGTGAGCGCGATCACGCCGGCGATCAACACGATGCCGCCGGCGACCATGAAAGGCTTGTAGCGCCCGGTGCGCGTTACGAGTCGGCCGCAGATCACGCTGCTCGCAATCAACCCCGCCATCAGCGGGAAGAGAGCGAAGCCGCTCTGTGTCGCATTGATTCCCTGCACGACCTGCATGTACAGCGGCATGAACATCACGACGCCGAGGAACGCCGTGCTCATCACGAACGACGCGAGCGCAGCGATGCGAAACGAGTGGATGCGGAACAGATGCAGCGGCAGGATCGGCGACGTCGCGCTCGTCTCGACCCACAGGAAGATCCCGAGCGACACGCAGCCCACTGCGAACAACCCGAGGATGTGCGGCGAATCCCATGGATACGTCGTGCCGCCGAGCGTGAGCCCGAGCAGCAACGTCGCCGCCGTCAGTACGACGAGCACCGCGCCGAGATAATCGATGCGTCCGCCCGCGCCATGCCGCAGCACCGGCATGCGATACATGATCATGAAGAGCGCGAGCAGGCCCAGCGGCAGGTTGACGTAGAACACCCAGCGCCAACCGTCGACCACATGACCGGCCAGCGTGAACGTGCCGTGGTCGGTGAGGAAGCCGCCGAGGAACGGGCCGACGACGGTCGCGACGCCGAACACGGAGCCGAACACGCCGAACAAACGGCCGCGCTCACGGGGCGGATACAGGTCCGCCATGATCGCGAACGACACCGTCATCAATGCGCCGGCGCCGAGTCCCTGGATCGCGCGGCACACGATCAGTTGCATCATGCCGCCGCCGAGCACGGGTAGCGCGCCGAACTCCCCGCTCAAGCCGCATAGGGCCGAGCCCGCGAGGAACAGCAGGACGCCGAGAATCAGAATGCCTTTGCGGCCGTATTGATCGCTGAGCTTGCCGTAGATCGGCACGGAGACCGTCGACGTCAGCATGTACGCGGTGGTGACCCACGCATACATCGACAGCCCCTGCAGCTGCTCGATGATGCGCGGCATCGCCGTGGAAACGACCGTCTGGTCGAGCGCGCTGAGCAGCACGACGACGGCGAGGGCGGCCAGGGTCAGCCGCCGCTCGGCAGGGGTGACGGCGAGCTCGGTCAAATCACTGCTTTTTCTTGCCGGTCCACTTGCCGTCGCCGAACGAGCCGAACACGACCGTGCCGCTCATCGTGTCGCCGGTGACTGTGCCGGTGTAATCGATCTGCAGGTTCTGGCCCTGCACGTTGACGTTGATGCCGAAGGTGACCGCCTCGCCCTTGATCGTGCCGGTGAGCGGCGTCTCGCCGCGCGGGCTGACCATCTTGCCGCCGAGCGTCTCGCCGCTCTGCGTGAAGACGGCGTCCGAAGCGCGCGAGCCCATCGGGCTTTCCACGTTTAGCTCCCACGTACCGGTCACGTCAGTGATCTTGGCAGCGGCGGGCGGCGGAGGCGGCGGCGCGGACTGCTGGGTCGGCGTCGTGGAGCAGGCTGCAGCAATCGATGCGACAACTGCGACGCACAGCAGACGCATAGCGGGGACACGCGACGTGGACATTGGTAGGGCTCCCATAAGATGGCGAATTGAATGTCAATGTTTTCGCCATCCCCGCGCAGGCGGGGATCCATGCGACTGGATTCCCGC
>CADEEJ010000017.1:0-4919 GCA_902826315.1 uncultured Steroidobacter sp. | reverse complement strand
AAGCCAGGGGAGTCACCGGTGCGCATCATTGCTGGAGCCATCCGCAACCCGGTCGCGATCGGCGTCACGGTTTTACTTATTTCCCTGTTCGGCGTGCTCAGCCTGAAGCAGCTGCCCCTGCAGCTGTTTCCCGACATCGAGCGGCCGACCATTGCGATCTTCACCAACTGGCGCGGTGCCTCGCCTGAAGAGGCCGAGGCGGAGCTGCTGGAGCCGCAGGAGCAGGTGCTGCAGGGCCTGCCCGGTGTTGAGGAGGTCAACGGCAACGCCAACTCCGGCGGCAGCCAGGTCTTCCTGACGTTCGCCGTCGGCACCGACATGAAGGCGGCGCTGGTCGACGTGATCGGCCGCATGAGCCGGCTGCCACCCCTGCCCCGTGATGCCGATCGTCCGGTCGTGCAGCTCGGCGGCGACGGCGGGGACTCGAATCAGCAATTGTCCTTCTTCTTCGTGCAGCTTCTCCCTGGCACGGAGGGGCCGATCGATCGCTATCGCCGCTTCGTCGAGGACGTGGTCAAGCCGCGCATCGAATCGGTGCCGGGCGTCGCGCAGGTCGAGGTGCAGGGCGGTCCGCCGGACGACGTGCGCATCACGCTCGATCTCGCGCGCGCGGCGGCACTCGGCATCGGGATCCCGGACATAGCGCGGCAGGCCGCGAGTGCGACGAATGTGTCCGCCGGTCAGCTCGACGTCGGACGCCGGCAATACTCGCTGCGCTACACGGGGCGCTACGACGCGCAGGATCTTGGACAGCTCGTGCTCGCATGGCGCGACGGCCAGCCGGTGCGGCTCGCGGATCTGGCGACGGTCGAGATGCGGCCGCCCGATCGCAGCTTCTTCTCTTATCAGAACGGCAACCCGGCGATCGGCCTGCGCATCATCCGCGCGCCGGGCGCGAACGTGCTCAGCACGCTGGAAGAAGTGAAGGAAGTCGTCGCGGAGCTGCGGACCGGGCCGCTCGCGCAGCGCGGCCTGGGGATCGAGCAGTCGTTCGATGCATCGGTGTTCATCAAGCGTGCGGTCAACCTGCTGGTCGAGAACCTCGTCGTCGGCGCGCTGCTCGCGCTGATGTGCGTGTGGTGGTTCATGCGTGATACCCGCGCGACCGTCGTGATCGCGAGCACGATTCCGATCTGCCTGCTCGCGACGTTCTGTGCGCTCCAGCTCGCGGGCCGCAGTATCAACGTCATCTCGCTGGCCGGCCTTGCGTTCGCGGTCGGCATGGTCGTCGAAGGCGCGATCGTCGTCTCCGGCAACATCATTCGCTTGAAAGAAGGCGGCATGCCGATCGAGCAAGCCGCACATGACGGCACGCGACAGGTCGTGCCCGCCTTGTTCGCTTCGACGGCGACAACTATTGCCGTGTTCCTGCCAGTGCTGTTCCTCAAAGACGTGGAAGGACAGATCTTTGCCGACCTAGCGCTGACGATCTCGATCGCCGTCGCGTTCTCGATCGTGGTCGCGATCACGGTCGTGCCGGCCGCGGCCGGCCGCTGGCTCGGCGGGCACTCGAAGAACTCCGGCTACGGCGCCGGCTGGCCGTGGCTGACCGACCGCGTCATCGCGTGGACGCGTACGCGCAAGCAGCAGCTCGGCTGGGTCGGCGCGCTGCTCGTCGCTCCGCTGCTGCTCTCGTGGTTGCTGCTGCCGAAGCTCGACTACCTGCCGCCGGTGAAGCGCGCAGCGATCGACGCGTATTTCAGCTTCCCGCCGGGCATGAGCCCGGAGGCCGTCAATCGCGAGATTGCGCCGAAGCTGATGGAGCGCATGGAACCGTACATGAAGGGCGAGAAGGAGCCGCGCCTCAAGAACTACTACGTCCTGCTGTGGCCGGGCGGCGGCACGATCGGCGCCCGCGTGGTCGATGACGATCGCATCCGCGACCTCGAGCGCATCGTGCGCGACGAAGTGGTCGTCGGCCTTCCCGACACGCGCGTGTTCGTGAACGAGGGCGAGCTGTTCGGCGGCATCGGTGGCTCCGCGCGCTCGGTAGCGATCCACTTGCAGTCGACGGACACGGCAGCGCTCAACGCCGCGGCCGAGGCAGGCCGCAAGCTCCTGGAGCGGACCTTCGCCGGCGCGAATGTGCAGTCGTTCCCGAATGCGGACGTACAAGCGCTGGAGCTCCGGGCCGAGCCGAATGATCGGCGCATCGCCGAAGTTGGCTGGGACCGCGCAGCGCTCGGCTCTGTCGTGCGCGCACTCGGTGACGGCGCATGGCTCGGCGAATATTTCGACGGCCAGACGCGGCTGCCGGTCATCCTACGCACGAACCTCGGCGAAACGCCCGAAGAGCTGGCGCAGGCGCCGCTGATGACGCCCTCGGGCGAGATCGTCTCGCTCGGCGAGCTGGTGAATCTGCAGACTACACTCTCGGCCGAGCAGATCCGCCGCATCGATCATCACCGCACGGTGACGTTGACGATCGATCCGCCGCCGACGCTGTCGCTGGAAGACATGCTGGCGAAGATCGACAGCGACATCGTGCCGTCGTTGCGCGCGCAGCTGCCGCCGGATGCGAACATCCGGATGGCGGGCAGCGCCGACCGTCTCGACACGATCGTCTCGACGATGGGCATGAACTTCCTGCTCGCGTTGCTGGTGCTGTTCATGCTGATGGCTGCGATGTTCCGCTCGCTGCGCGATGCGGCCGTCGTCGTGCTGACCGTGCCGTTGGCTCTGGCTGGTGGCGTACTCGGCATCCGGGCGTTGGGACTGGTCGCGTTCCAGCCGTTGGATCTGCTGACGATGATCGGCTTCATCATGATGATCGGCATCATCGTCAATCATGCGATCCTGCTGGTGGATCGCACGCGCGACGCACTCAATCATGGGCACACGCTGGAAGAGGCGTTGCGCATGGCGCTGAATCAACGCCTGCGCGCGATGGTCGCAAGTACGCTGACGGGCGCGCTCGGCGCACTGCCGATGGTCGTGAACCCGGGCCCGGCCAGCACGATCTATCGCGGTCTCGCGGCGGTGAACGTCGCCGGCGTGATTGTCAGCATGGTGTTCTCGATCGTGCTGCTGCCGAGCCTGCTGCGTCTCGTCTACGAGCGTCACGTGCCGGCGACGGAAGAAGTGCCGGCGGAAGAGACTGCGCCGCTCATGGATTCACCTGTAAGGGGATGAGGATGATCAATTCACGCATGTCCGCACTGGCCCTGGCCGCTGCGCTTGCTGTTTTCGCAGCGAGTGCGGGCGCGGAAGGACCGCCGGCGCAGGAGCCGGGCGTCGTGGTGGAAGTCGCGAAAGCTTCGGTCGCGCGCGTCGCGCCACGGCGCTGGGTGCCCGGCGGCGTCGTCAGCCGCAACGATGCGCGGCTCGCGACCAGCGGCGCGGGACGCTTGGAGTACGTCGCCGAAGTCGGGACTCGTGTGCGCTCGGGCGAGCGTGTCGCGAAGCTGGAAGACGAGGCTGTGCGGTTGCGCGTCGATGACGCGAAGGCCGAAGTGGCCCGCATCGAATCGCAGCGCGCGATGTCGGAGCGCCAGCTGCAGCGGCTGGAGAAAGTGGGCAGCACGATCTCGCAAACGCAGCTCGACGAAGTGAGATCGCAGCTGGCGGTGCTGACTGCACAGCTGCAGCAGGCGCAAGTGCGCCAGCGCGTCGCGCAGCACGATCTCGATCAGACCGAAGTGCGCGCGCCGTTCGCGGGAGTCGTGACTGAGCGTCTCGCGCAGCGCGGCGAGTACGTTGCGACTGGCGCGGCGATTGCGCACCTCGTCGACACGGTGCACGTTGAGGCACGCGTGCAGGCACCGCTGACGCTCGTTGGCCTGGTGCGATCCGACATGGAGCTGCCGGTGCGAATCGCAGATCGGCAGATCAAGGCGAGCGTGCGCACGGTCGTGCCGGTCGGCGAAGAGCGCTCGCGTCAGTTCGAGCTGCGACTCACGCTGGCAAACAACGCGCTGAGCGTCGGGACCGCCATCGAAGTCGGCTTGCCCGAGCGTGAGGCGACCGATTCGCTCGTCGTACCGCGCGACGCGATCGCCGTCCGGCAGGATGGCAACTACGTGATGCGCGTGAAGGCGGACAACACGGCGGAAAAAGTCACGGTGACGTCGGTGGCCACCGATGGCGACCTCGTCACGATTCGCGGCTCGGTCGCGGTGGGCGACCTCGTCGTCGTGCGCGGAGTGGAACGGTTGCAGCACGGCCAGCGCGTAACAGTTTTGACCCGGGCGGCGGACGTGCGCGGCGCCGGCGGGCGGATGAATTCCGAATAGAAATGCCCCCACCCCGACTTTCCGCGCGGAGCGGGGAATGGAATTACGAGAGCTCCCCTGGCCCAATCGAAGGGGCCAGGGTTGGGGTGGGGGCTCAATCGCAGTCCTTCCTCGTGACGAACGCAGTGTCCGTCAGGTTGCGCAGGAACTCCAGCAGATCGCGTTTTTCCTCGGCCGACAGGTCCAGCCGGCGTATCTGCGAGTCCACGGTGCCGATCGCCTCGGCATGCTTGCCGCCGCCGGCGTAGTGCTCGATCACTTCTTCCAGCGTCGCGAACCGCCCGTCGTGCATGTAGGGCGCGGTCAGCGCGATGTTGCGCAAGGTGGGCACTCTGAAGCGGCCGCGATCCCGGTCGCGCTTCGTTTCGGCCGATAGCCCGTCGTCGCCCTTCACCGCCGAACCGTTGTTCGCGAACAGGGCGCGTTCCTTTGGCTTACCGCGATGGACGATCGGGCCCGAGAAATTCACCCCGAAGTGGCAGTGCGCACAACCGCTGCGATCCGAATAGAACAGCCGCATGCCGCGCCGTGCGCTTTCCGAGAACGCAGCACGGTCGTCGTCGTAGACGTAGCGATCGAACGGCGAGCGGCCGGAAATCAGCGTGCGCTCGTACGAAGCAATCGCCTTGAGCACGTTGGGAACGGTGATCGGTTCTGCTTCCTGCGGAAACGAATGGCGAAACGCAG
>CADEEJ010000016.1:41174-43364 GCA_902826315.1 uncultured Steroidobacter sp. | reverse complement strand
CGCGTCGTCGGTATCGGGCTGACCGTGCCGGCCTCGCTCGTCGGCGCCTATTTCGGCAGGCGTCCCTTGTCGAAGTGATCCTCGGCCGGGATTGCGCTGAGATCCGCTGGAGAACGCATGGTTGCAGCTGGCGAATCGCTTGACGGTTCCGGGAGCGGACTCCAGGCTACGCGCCCGTGACGCTCCTCCTGATTCGCAACGCGAACCTCTACGACCCGCAACCGCTCGGCCTGCGCAATCTGCTCATCGGCGGCGGTCGGATTCTCTGGATCGGCGACGAAGCGCTCGAGTTGCCGGTCGCCTTGCGTGCGGTTTCGCGCAGCGTCGATGCGGCCGGGCGACGCACGATTCCCGGACTCATCGACGGTCACGTGCACGTGACCGGTGGAGGCGGAGAAGCCGGCTTCCGAACCCGCGTGCCGGCCGTGCCGCTGTCTCGCTTCACGAGCGCCGGCATCACGACTGTCGTCGGCTTGCTCGGCACCGACGATGTAACGCGCGGTCCCGGAGAGTTGCTCGCGACGCTGTACGCGCTGCGCGAAGAGGGATTGAACGCGTACGGCTACGCCGGCGGCTATCACGTGCCGCCCGTGACATTGACCGGCAGCGTGCGCGGCGACCTGGTGTTCGTCGCAGCGTTGATCGGCATCGGCGAGGTCGCGATCAGCGACCATCGATCGAGCCAGCCGACGCTCGACGAGTTGCTGCGGATCGCGTCCGAGTGTCACGTCGCAGGCGTGATGACCGGCAAGGCCGGGGTCTTGCACCTGCATCTCGGCGACGGCGCACGCGGCCTCGATCTGGTTCGCGAAGCACTGCGTGCCAGCGAATTGCCGCCACGCGTATTCAATCCAACGCATGTGAATCGGCGCCGCGCGTTGTTCGCCGAGGCGCTCGACCTGGCGCGACAAGGCTCGACCGTCGACATCACTGCGTTCCCGGTGGCAGAGGGCGAAGACGCATATCCCGCCGCCGAAGCGCTCGAACGCTATCTCGCAGCCGGCGCACCGGCCGATCGCGTCACCGTCAGCTCGGACGCTGGCGGTTGCTTGCCGTGTTTCGACGCCGACGGGCGCGTGACGCACATGGACGTCGGTTCCTCCGGCGCGCTGCTCGAAACGCTGCGCGAAGCTCTGGCTCGCGGCCTGTCGCTCGAAGCTGCACTGCCGGCGTTTACGGCGAACCCTGCAAAACTGCTGCGATTCGCGCGCAAGGGGACCCTCGCGGTCGGCCACGACGCCGACCTGGTCGTGCTCGACGACCAGGGCGTTGCCGAAATTGTGGTGGTCCGCGGCGAGATCCACGTCATAGATCGAACTTGCGTCCGCCGCGGTACGTTTGAATAAGGTTAGAATTACACGCGAGGAGTACTCCCCAATTCATGTGCCCCAGTAAGGTTGTCGAAGGCGGAAAGCGCGGCTGGATCGTCCCGATCGGCGGCGCGGAGAACAAGGAGAACGACCGGCGCATCCTGCGTCGTTTCGTCGAGGTTTCCGGGGGCCAGGAAGCCGACATCGTCGTGATCCCCACCGCGAGCAAGATGCACGAGACCGGGCCGCGCTACGAAGCGCTGTTTCGCGAGCTCGGCGCGGCGCGCGTTTCGGTCATGGACTTCGATACGCGTCGCGACTGCCAGGAGCCGAATCGTCTCCAGCGCATCGAGGAGGCCAGCGGCATCTTCTTTACCGGCGGCAACCAGCTGCGCCTGACGGCCCTGCTCGGCGGCACGCCGGTTGCGCAATTGATCCGCAAACGAAACGCCGCCAGCGTGACCGTGGGCGGCACGAGCGCAGGCGCCAGCATCCTGAGCGAGCACATGATCGCGTTCGGCGACGAGGGTTCCTCGGTGATCGCCGGCAGCGTGCGCCTGGCACCCGGCCTGGGGCTGACGAACCGGTTCGTGATCGACCAGCACTTCCGCGAGCGCGACCGGCTCGGCCGCCTGATCACCGCACTTGCATACAACCCGTTCGCCATCGGCATCGGCCTGGACGAGGACACCGCCGTGTTCATCGGTCCGGACGAAGTGCTGGAGGTGGAGGGCAGCGGCGGCGCCACGATCGTCGACGCCTCGGAAGTCAGCTTTTCCTCGGCCGACAGCGTTTCCGACGGCCAGCCCGTGGCCGTGCTCGGCCTCAAGGTCAACGTCCTGGTGGCCGGGACGACCTTCGACCTGAATACACGGACTGC
>CADEEJ010000016.1:37278-41074 GCA_902826315.1 uncultured Steroidobacter sp. | reverse complement strand
TACGTCGGCCCGTCGCTGTACGCGCATTTTCCCGTGATCCGGCTGGAGCTGGATCTCGGCGCGCTGGAGGCCTGGCCGACCGGCAAGCTTGGGGCAACGTACGTCGATGGCCTGGCCGCGGCCTTGCCAGGACTCGTCGAGCACGGCTGCTCGTATCGCGAGCCCGGCGGATTCCTGCGACGCATGCGCGAGGACGAAGGTACGTGGCTCGGCCACGTGCTCGAGCACGTCGCCATCGAGTTGCAGAACGTCGCGGGTGAGGAAGTCACTTTCGGCAAGACGCGCAGTGCGGGCAAGCCGGGCGTGTACACCGTCGTCTACGAATATGCACAACGCGACGAAGGCGTCGCCGCCGGCGATCTCGGTCTGCGCCTGCTGTGCTCGCTGTTGCCGGAGTCGATTCGTCCGCCCGGCTCGGTGCCCGAAGGCTGGAGCTGGCCGGAAGCGCGCGACAACTTCATTCGCTTCGCGCAGCGCCGCGCGCTCGGTCCCTCGACCGCGTCGCTGGTGCGCGCGGCCGAAGGGCGCAGCATCCCGTGGCTGCGCCTCAACGATCAATCGCTCGTGCAGCTGGGTCACGGCAAATATCAGCAGCGCATCCAGGCGACAGTTTCCGGCCGCACGCCGCACATCGCCGTAGAGCTGGCGAGCGACAAGGAAGAAACGAACAAGATCCTGGCATCGCTCGGTCTGCCGGTGCCGCGTCAGGAGCTGGTCCAGAGTGACACGCAGGCAGTGCGAGCCGCGAACCGCATCGGGTTCCCCGTGGTCACCAAGCCGTATAACGGCAATCACGGCCGTGGCATCTCGATCCGACTGACGACGGATGCGGAGGTCGCGCACGGTTACAACGTCGCGCGCGAGCATTCGCGCTCGGTGATCGTCGAGTCGTTCCTCGAAGGCGACGATCACCGCTTGCTCGTCGTCAACGGCGAGCTCGTGGCGGCGACGCGCCGTACGCCGGGGCACGTCGTGGGCGACGGCGAGCACACGATCGTGCAGTTGATCGAGGTCGTGAACCAGGATCCGCGCCGCGGTGTTGGTCACGAGAAAGTGCTGACGCGGCTCGAGCTCGATGCGCAGGCGGAGAAGATGCTGGAGCGCGCAGGACTCACGGCGCTGTCGGTGCCGGAGCGCGGTCGCGTGGTGTATCTGCGCTCCACCGCAAATCTCTCTACCGGCGGCACGGCCACCGATGTAACGGACGTCATTCATCCCGACAACCGCGACATGGCGGTGCGCGCGATTCGCGCGATCGGGCTCGACGTCGGCGGCGTCGATTTCCTGTCTTCGAACATCGCGGAGAGTTACCGCACGATCGGCGGCGGCATCTGCGAGGTCAATGCAGCGCCCGGATTCCGCATGCACGTTGCGCCGAGCGAAGGCACATCGCGCGACGTCGCCACTCCGGTCATCGACATGTTGTTCCCGCCCGGCACGCCGTCGCGCGTACCGATCGCAGCCGTCACGGGCACGAACGGCAAGACGACGACGGCGCGCATGCTCGCGCACATCACGAAGATGGGCGGTTACACGCCTGGCCTGACGACGACCGATGGCGTGTACATCGACGGGCAGCGCACCGTGCAAGGCGACATGACCGGCCCGATGTCCGCGCAGATGGTGCTGGCCGATCCGCAGATCGACATGGCCGTGCTCGAAACGGCGCGCGGCGGATTGCTGCGCGCTGGCATGGGCGTGCGCCAGGTGAACGTCGGCGCCGTGCTCAACGTGCAGTCCGATCATCTCGGGTTGAAGGGCATCGACACGTTGGAGCAGCTCGCGGAGGTCAAGCGCGTCGTGATCGAAGTCGCGACCGATTGCGCCGTGCTGAACGCCGACGATCCGTTGGTGCTGAAGATGTCGGGCTACACGGAAGCGAAGAACATCTGCTACGTCACGATGAATCCGCAACACCCGCTGGTGCGCGAGCACATTCGCGCCGGCGGTCGCGCGTGCGCGCTCGAGGCTGGCGTCAACGGCCAGATGATCACGCTGTACGACCGGGGCAGCCATATTCCGCTGCTGTGGACCCACTTGATCCCCGCGACGCTCGAAGGCCGCGCGATTCACAATGTGCAGAACGCGATGTTCGCCGCCGCGATGGCGTTCTCGCTCGGCATCAAGCTCGACGCGATCCGCCAGGGGCTGCGCACGTTCGACACGACGTTCTTCCAGGCGCCGGGGCGCATGAACGTCTTCAACGAGCATCCGTTCAAGGTCGTGTTCGACTACGGTCACAACGCGCACGCAGTCGCCGCGATGGCTGAGCTGGCGCAGCGTCTCGATGTAACCGGCCGGCGCATCGTCGTCGTCGCCGGCCCGGGCGACCGGCGCGACGAAGATCTGCACGCGATCGCGAAGGCCGTGGCCGGCCGCTTCGATCACTACATCTGTCGGCGCGACGACAACCTGCGCGATCGCAGCCCGGACGAAGTGCCGCGCTTGATCGCCACTGCGCTGGTCGCCGCAGGCGTATTGAACAAGCAGATCTCGATCATTCCCGACGAGCAGGAAGCGATCGACGCGGCGCTGCAGATGGGACAGCCCGGCGACCTGCTGCTGGTCTTCGCCGACGCGCTGGTGCGCTCGTGGAAACAGATCACGAAGTTCCGGCCAGCCGGCGCGCCGGAGCCGCAAGCGCGTGCCGCCGCACCGGTGCCGGTCCCAACGATGTCCGATGCGACTGCCGAGGTGCCACCGTTGGCGAGCCTCGAAGGTCTGCTGCGCGACGAACGTGGCATTCGCCTCGCGCCGGAGGTCGACGACTGAGTGAACCGGCCGCATTGCCGTTCGACAGCTCGCGACGCCTGACCGGCAGCAATTTGTTCTTCGCCTCGACCGGCGCAGTCCTGGAGACAGTCGGAGTCGAAATCGATGCGACGTTGCTGACGGAATGGCGCAGCCGCATCGTGCGTGCGCGCGCGGCGATGCGCTGGCCGGATGTTCCTGGGTCGATCGTTGCGCGGCGACACACGGCCGGAACTTCGCTTGCTACGGCGGCGCCCCTCGATCAACTGTTCACTGCGACCGAGATCAACGAGTGGGCGTTCAGCGCAGCGCTCGTCGCAGCTGATCCTGCGCGATGGCGTCGCCTCGAAAGCGCGCTCGTCGAGGCCGCGCGACTGGCCGCAGAGCAGTCGTCGATGTCTGCAGCGTTCATGGTCGAACCGCCTGTCATCGATGAGCAAGCCGCGTTCGTGCGATTCCAGAAGTTGGCGAGCATCGAAAGCTCGCCGCGCCTGCGCGCACTCGTTGCTGCAGCCGATGCGCGTGCCTTGTCGCATCTCGTGGATGACGACTGCCTGACACTTGGCTCGGGTGCGGACGGCCGAACATGGCCGCTCGACGCATTGCCGGATCCAGAGCAAGTGGCGTGGGGCGAGCTGCGCAACGTGCCCACAGCGATCGTGACCGGCTCGAACGGTAAGACGACCACGGTGCGGCTGCTTGCAGCGTGTGCGCGAGCGCAGGGTTGGCGCGACGGTTACAACTGTACTGACGGTCTGTTCGTCGGCGGCGAGCAGATCGCGAGCGGCGACTACTCCGGTCCTGTCGGCACACGAACGGTTCTGCGCGACACTCGCGTGCAAGCAGCGATTCTCGAGACCGCGCGTGGCGGAATTCTTCGGCGCGGGCTCGCGGTACACCGTGCGCGCGTCGCTGTTGTTACGAACATCGCGGCCGATCATTTCGGCGAATACGGCATCGACGACCTGGACGGGCTAGCCGACACGAAGCTGGTCGTCGCGAGCACGATCGACGACCGGGGCCTGCTCGTGCTCAACGCCGACGA
>CADEEJ010000016.1:32308-37178 GCA_902826315.1 uncultured Steroidobacter sp. | reverse complement strand
GGTCGGTTGATGCGTTATGAATATCGCGGCGCACAGGTGCTCATCGACTACGCGCACAATCCGGACGGCCTGCGAGGGTTGATGAACGTCGCGATGCGCTTGCGCCGCACCGGGCGCATCGCGCTGCTGCTCGGCCAGGCCGGCAATCGCTCGAACGGCGATATCGAAGAGCTGGCCGCGACGGCAGCGCGCTTCCGTCCGGACCTCGTCGTGGTGAAAGAAACGGAGTCCTACATGCGCGGCCGCGCACCGGGCGAAGTGCCGGCGATCCTGCGCGGCGGGCTGTTACGCGCAGGCATGCTGGACACGTCGATCGAAGTGCATTTGAGCGAGCTCGGTGCCGTCAACCGCGCGCTCGCATGGGCGCGACCGGGCGATGTGCTCGTCATGCCGGTGCACAATCGCGAGGTTCGGGACCAAGTACTGACGCTGCTGCGCGCTCAGTAGATGCTCATCGCTGCAGCAGCGGCGGCAAGATGTTGCTCCAGGTTTCGCTGAGCACATCGTTGCCGCTCTGGAGAAAGCCGCGCAGCTCGGTCGGCTCGTTGCGGTTCAGCTGCTTCACGACGACCGTCATGCGCCACGCTCCTGTAGCTTCCACGCGATAAGCATTGCTCTCGATGACTTGCCCATTCGCCGGCGCGCTCACGACAGCCTTGACTGTTGCGTCGGCGGGTAACGCGGCGAGCGACGGCCCGGTGAAGTCGACGACGTATTGCTGCTGATCTTCGGGAAGATCGGCGTAGCCACGGCCGGCGCGCGTCTGCACGACCCAGGCGCCAGGCGGGTGTTGCTCCTGCTGCATTTGCCAATGCAATCGATACGTGAAGTCGAGCGGCTGGCCCGGTGCGGGCGTGTCGCGTGGCACCCAATAGGCGACGATGTTGTCGTTCGTTTCGTCGGGTGTGTTCAGTTGCATGAGCTCGATTCGGCCCGGTGCCCAGGTGCCGGTCGGCTCGACCCACGCGCTCGGCCGCAGCTCGTAGCGCGCCTCGCTGTCCTCGTAGTTGCGGAACTCGCGGTCGCGTTGCATGAGGCCGAAGCCGCGCAGGCTCTGCATCGAGAACGACGTCGTCAGCGTCTGCCGCGGATTGAGCAGCGGCCGCCAGATCCATTCGCCGTCGCCGGTCGCGACCATCAGGCCGTCGGAGTCGTGCACTTCGGGCCGGAAGTCCGTGCGATGCGGCTGGTTCTCGCCGAAGAAGAACATGCTGGTGAGCGGCGCGATGCCGAGCGTCGCGACGCTCGATCGCAGGAAGATGCGTCCGCGCACGTCCATGACGGTCTCGCCGCCGGGATGCACGTCGAACTGATAAGCGCCGGTCGCGCGCGGCGAATCGAGCAGCGCGTAGATCGTCAGCGTCGTTGCATCAAGCGCGGGTTTGACGGCCCAGAATCTCGTGAACGCCGGAAACTCTTCGCCCTGGCCGCCAACGGTGTCGATGGCAAGCCCGCGCGCCGACAAGCCGTAACGCTGGCCGGCACCGAGCGCGCGGAAGTAGCTCGCGCCGAGAAACACCACGAGCTCGTCCTTGTACGCGCCCGCATTCAGCTGGTAGTGCGCGCGGAAGCCGCCGAAGCCGAGATCGCCCCAGCTCTGCGGCGATAGCTTGTTCTTGCCGAAATCGAAGTCGCTGCTGCGATAAGGGATGTGGCGCGTGCCGTCGGCGTTGAGCTCGTCGATCCGCACCGACTCTTTCTGGGACTTGCCGAGGTGAAAGAACATCAGCTCGAACGGCAGTTTTTCCGCCCGCCACACTGCGCGGTCGGGACGAAAGCGGATGTCGCGATACTGATCGTAATTGAGCGCCTGCAGCTGCGCGGGCGCCTTGCGACCGGAGCTGCGGTACGGCTGACGCGCCTGCAGCTGCGCCAGCTCGGCGACGTCGTCGAAGTCGAAAGCGGCCGCCATGCCGGCGTGCAGCGCCACCAGGAGAATGCAAAAGCGCGCGAAGGTCATTCGTATTGTCAGCGTCGATTTTCGTTCGGCGCGGCCAGGGGCCGCACGGACTGCACCAGGCTCAGCAGCATCTTGCCCGGCTCTTCCCACGGAATCATATGCGAGGAGCGCTCGAACCACACACCCTGCTTCGTCGGCGCGCTCACTTTGGCCAGCCAGTCCGCAGTGGGCTGGGATGGCGTCGTGTAATCGTGACGACCCATGAACATGAAGACGGGGATCGGCACGGCCCGGACGCCTTTGTAGTCCACGTTCACGAATTCGGGCAGCACCCTGCCGAGCGTGAACACGTTGCCCTGGTCGACGGCACATACGTCGGCCGCCGAGTATTCGGGGGAAAGCAGTGGCGCATTGAAGAAGTAGCGCGACTCCTCGCGATAGGCAGTGAGGCCGCCGTAGAACTGCGCCCACTTGCGCGCAATGATGATGCGCTCACGCGTGATCGGCTGGTCGCCGGGGTAGGGCGCGATGCTCTCCATTTCTTTCACAGCCGCCGCATTGCCGTGCGCCTTCGCCTGCTGCAAGCCGTGCTCGAAGCTGATGCGCTCGTTGTCATGCGTGTTGATGACCTGGCCAATGCCGACGTACGCGTAGAACAGATCGGGCCGCTTCAGCGCGGCGCCGAGGCCGATCACGGTTCCCCAGCTGTGTGCCATCAGGATCACTTTGCTCTTGCCGTAGCGCGTGCGGACGTGCTCGGCGATTTCGATCGCGTCGTCGATGTACCGCGGAATGTGCAAGCTGGCGCCGACTGCGTCGGAGTGGTCCTCCACATAAGTCTTGCCCGCGCCGCGCTGATCGTAGTTGACGACGGTGAAGTACTCTTCCAGCGGCCGCTGGAATTGCCACAGCGTCGGGATCAGCGGCGAGGCCGGGCCGCCATGCACGAACAGCACGATCGGGTTCGCCTTGTCCTGGCCGCGAACGTTGAGCCACTGATCGATGCCGCCGATCTTCGTTTTGTACGACTCCTGGATGCCGGTCGGTGCAACGATGCGCCCGAGGTCCGCGATGGTCTCGCGTGGCTTCTGATACGGCGCGATGTCCGGACACTGCTGCGCCTGCGCGCTCAGGCTGGTCGCGGTAAAGACGGTCAGTAAGAAAGCAATCGATCTCATGAAGTCGCCTTGTTGCAAGCTTCGAGGATCGTAACGCAGCAATCGGTTCCTCGGGCCCAAATGACCACGCGTCGCTGAGATGTGCGAGCGCCACGTGACAGACAACTGACTAGCGGAGCATCAACATCCGTGTCGAAGGGGAGCCGTCATGTCTGCTGCAGAGTACTCGGTCAACGATCTGGCATTCAGAGCTGCGTGCAATGCCGCTGTGCCCGAAAGCAAGCGACCCCTGCGACGGCGCGTCATGCAGCGCCTCGCGGCGTCGCCGCACACGCAAGCGCTGGCAATCGACTTGCTGCCGCGTGTATCGCCTGAGCCGGGGCACGGCCTTTACGACCTGCTCGCGGCCGACCCGCGTTGGCAAACGCTCGTCGCGGAGACCGTGGCGGACACGCTCGGCTGGGACGATCTGGCGAACCGAGGCATCTCGTTGGGCCAGCGCCTGCTGACGATCTTGCGGAAGTTCTTCGAGGGCGACGCTCAGCACGGCGCGCGCATCGTCGTTGCGGGGCTAGGCCTTCTCGGCTCTTTCTGGCTCAGCATCCGCATTGCCGACGACAGTCTGGTCCTCGGTCCGGTGGAGCTGAAGCTGAAGGTCTCGGCCATTGGCACGGTTCCGGTTCCCGCGACGTTCGGGCCGTTGGCCCCCGTCGAGGTGAACGTGGTCCCGAAGCCGCAGCCGCTCGTCGTCGATGTAAGGACGGGCACACAGAATGCCTGCACGGCGAACGCTTGCAGGAATGAACTGCTGCGTGTCGTCGAGCAATTGGGTCGTACCAACCAGGCTTTGGCCGAGCTCGCGAAACCGGGAATCAATCCGTCGCAGTGGGCAACGCTCGGCGACATGGAGGGGCACCTGCGCAATCTCGTCAAATTGCAGACCGACATGGTCGAGCTCAACGCCGGGCAGCCTTACGACGTCCCCGTCGATGAGGACCATCCGCGGCTATTACTGGTGCGGTCGCTGGATCCCGCTGCAGCCGGCAACGACTCTGTGAACGTCGTCGTGTGTCTCGATGCAGTAGAGAAGAAGGCGGGCGTCAAAGCCAGAGCGAAGTACTCGATCGGGCGGACAGACCAGGGCGGCTGTTCACGCTTTGAATGGATCACTGAAGGCCAGATCCAGTCGCCGCCTGTCGGTCAGGATCAGTGGGAGGTCACGGTTCATTCGATCAAGCGTCGCCTGAACGGGCAAGGTCGCGCGACGCTCTCATTGCGCCCACCCGTCCCGCACCTCCGCAACGTGGTCACAGCCGACACGACCGACTAGCCGATCTGCTTCGCCAGCTCGAGCAGCTTGCCGACCGTGCGCCAGTTGCGCGCGGTCGTGTCCACGCCGAGCAGCCGTCCGGCTTTTGCGCCGAGCTTGGAAGTGCCGAAGCCTTCGGGCGCGTAGAAGTAGAACACCTTGCCCTTCAGCGCGAACTGCTCGGACTTCGCCTTGAGCTCGTTCATGGCATCGAGCTGCGCCTTCTTCGCGGGCTTCGCGAGGAAGAACAGGTGCAGGGATTTCGGCACCGCATCGGCCTGCGGGAATGGATTGCCGGCGGCGGCGCGCTTGAGCTCAGGCACGCTCAGCACGAAGGTCTTGGAATGGAAGCCGAACCTCTTCTCGATGCAGCGCTCGATCTCACCGGCGAGGCTGGCGGCCGACTTGGCGCTGTTGAAGACGACGTTGCCGCTTTGAATGTAGGTTCGGACGTTCTTCAGTCCGATCCCTTCGAGTGCTACCGCCAGTTCGCGCATCGGCAGCGGACGAATACCACCGCCGACGCCTCTCAGCAACGCAATC
>CADEEJ010000016.1:30267-32208 GCA_902826315.1 uncultured Steroidobacter sp. | reverse complement strand
GGCTCTTCGCCCGGGTGCGGATCTTCCAGAGGGTACGTTTGCGCCGGCTTCTGCGACTGCTGCGGCGTCGGCGAGGACGACGCGGGTGCTGCCTCTGCAGTCGTGGTACGCGGCGCGACGTTCGCGGCCGCCGCACCGGTTGTCGAGCGCTGCAGGGCTGCGATGAAATCACCGGATGGCGCCGGTGCCGGCGGTGCGTCCGCGCGAATGATGTCGCTCGCCAGGAGGCCGGGCCGGCCATAGAAGGACTCGTTCGACTTGTGATCGATTGTCATCGCCGAGCCGTCGAGCGCCACGCCGGCGAACAAGCCGCTGGCACGCGAGTACGAATAGACCTGTGCGGTGAGTCCTACGTCGGTGGCGGCAGAGCTCTGCCGGCCGACAGGCCCCGCGGCTACCGAGGCATCGGCGCCCAGCGTCACTTTGCCGCCGACGATTCCTTCGATGCTCTGCCGGGACGTGAACACCAGCACCACGTCCGTCGATTGCACGCCGACCTGGAAGCCGAAGCTGCCGCCGGTCAGGTTGACGAACACCGGGTTGCTCCACTGGCCGCTGTCTTTGCGGACCACGAGCACGCCTTTGCCGCGACGGCCGCCGACGCCGAGGCCGACCTTGATCACTGCGGGAATCACCGCGACCGCGTGCGCTCGTTCGAGCAGCCAGGTCGGGATGTTCTGCTCCGGCATCTGCATCAGCTCGTTGAGCACGCGCGTCGACGTCGAGAGGCGCGCCTCCTGTCGCTCGCCGGCGACGGCAGCGAGGCTGAATGTGCACGCGACCAGGCAGATCGCGACCTTTGAAAGAACGCTATGCATACGCATCGCTGTGCGAAGCCCCCGTGATTGACTCACGTTGAGACTTTAACAGATGCGACTTGTTCCGGTGCCGTCAGGCAAACCACTTCTTAGTGGCGCTCTTCCATTCGAAAGTCCACGCGCACCGTCACGTGTTGCGGTTCGCTTGCCGCGAACGGTTCGTATCGCCACTTGCGCACGGCCGTGATCGCCGCGCGATTGAACAGCGTTCCGTTGCTGCTTTGTTCGACTCGCGGATCGAGCACGTTGCCGGCCGGTGTGACCGACATGCGGACGTTGACCCAGCCTTCGGCGCCCTTGATCAGGGCATCCTGGGGATATTCCGGCCGAACGATGTGAGCCAGGCGCAGACTCGGCGCCGGTGTTGCAGCCGCGGGCGCTTCGACGGCGGGTGCCGGCGGCGCTTGAACAACCTCTTTGCGTGCGGCCGCGAGTTGCGCTTCCGCAGCCTCGATCTTGGCAGCGAACTGCTGCTGCGCGTTCGCGAGCTGCTGCTGGTCGCGCTTCAACGCCTCGGCTGCCTGGGCGACGGCGCGAGCTTGCGCGTCGACATTCTGCTGCAGCGACGTGGAGGCGACGCTCGTGGGAGCTGCTTTCGGCGCTGGCGCCGGTTCCACGCGCTCCGGCACAGCCGCCGCGAACGTTTCCTGCGCGGCCTCGAGTTGCGCCTGCAGATCTTTGAGCTGGCGATGCTCCGGCCGCACACGCCGCAGGCTATCGAGCGCGACGATCGCCGCCGCCACCTGTCCCCGGGCGATAGCCATGCCGGCCTGGGCGGCGAAACGATCGGCGATCTGGTCGATGCCCTGCCGCGCAGCTGCATTCGACGGGTCGAGCGCGAGCACGGTGTTGTAGCGATCGAAAGCGCTCTGACCACGCGGCTCGAACGCACGACCTTCGCGGAATGCACGCTGAGCTGCGGCGAGATTCGTCGCGATCACGGCCTGCGGATCGATGGCGGGCTTGCGGTCTGCTGCCATCCATCCCATCACGCCAACGAATGCGAGCAGTGCAGCGATCGCGCCGATCCACGCCGAACGCGGAATCTCGATGGGCGGGGACGGCGGGGCTGTCGCTGTCGCTGTCGCAACCATCGACACGGGGACGACGACCTCGGCAGGCG
>CADEEJ010000016.1:7317-30167 GCA_902826315.1 uncultured Steroidobacter sp. | reverse complement strand
GCTGTCGCTGTCGCTGTCGCAACCATCGACACGGGGACGACGACCTCGGCAGGCGAAGGCTCCACGTCCAGCCGCACTTTGGTCATCTCGTTGGCGGCATGCCGCTGCAGCTCGACGAGGACGACTGCGGGCTCCGGCTGGGCGCATTGCGGCTCGACCAACGCGACGGCCGTGCTCGGAGCTTGCAACGTGCGGTGCTGCTGAACGGCGGACTTGAGAACGATCTGCGCGAGCGACGGCGTAACGGGCTTGAGCATCAGGCGGTCGACGATGCCGGCCGAAAGCAGGCTGATCAGGCCGCTTTGATCGCCAGGGCTGCCGACCGCGACTACCACGAGTGCCGGCTCTGCATCGCGCAGCTGCTGCGTCATGCGCCGTAGCGCGGATGCGGTCGAAAGTTGATCGGTGATGAGAATCCCGCAACGGCCGTTGGCCGCGAGCTCGATGGCTTCGTCCGGAGTGCTTGCTGTGGCAACCGGGTGGGCTGCGGCCGCTGCGTCGTGAATCGCGTCGGCGAGCGCCGGGTCGTCGCTCAATACCGCGATCGGAACGGCGCGGTTGGGGTCGAGGCTCGCCTGCTTCGAGCGCCGGCGCACTCGCGTGACAGCGAATTCGCCGGTGCGCTCGACGTCGAACAGGTCCCCCACGCTCATGGCGCAACGTTACTGACGTTGCGCCGCCGTCGATATTGGACGGACGGGCGACCTGCCAGGGACTTATGCGACGTGCTTCACGACTGCAGCAACTGCATTGCGCTCGGCGACGTGCATGCCCAGCGCGCCGGTGGCAAGGCCGAAGCTGACGATGACGGCGGAGAGCAGCAGGCAAACGGTGCGCTCGACGGGGTTGCGATTCTGTTGGCTGGCGAACATGACGGTCTCCTCGGTTTCTCTGTTTGCGGCCACGCTATGTGGACACTTGATCTTGTATTGCAGAGGGCGTGCCAACTTCGGCTGCCAGCGCCAAGAGACGGTGTTTTCCCTGGAAATCCTGGGCTTAGCGAGCGGGCAGGGCGGGTGCCCGGCGGCGTGAGCGAGGTGTCTGGACATGTCCGGACGCGTCCGGCGTCCGCTTCCGAGTGTCCGACCGGTCAGGCCTGGACGACCGACAGCCCCAGCTTTCGATACTCCGCGAGCGTTTTCTTCGGGATATCGGCGCCCGCGACGATGCCGTCGATGTCCGCCAGTGCACAGATGACGTACGGCGACGCCGTGCCGATCTTCTCGGCACTCGCGAGCACGTGGGTTTCGGCGGCGCTCGCCAGCAGCGCCCGCTTCATATGCGATTCCTCGAGATCGCCCGTGCTCAGCCCTGCTTTCGCGTGAATGCCCGTCACGCCCATGAAGTACAGATCGGCGCGAATGCGCGCGACCGCTTCGGCCGCTGCGGCGCCGACCGTGACGACGGAATGCTTGAACAGGCGGCCACCGAGCAGGATGACTTCGATCGAAGGATGCTCGACCAGCGCGACTGCGATCGTCGGGCTGTGCGTGACCACGGTGGCCCGCAAATCGTGCGGCAGATGTCGCGCGATCTGCAGCGTCGTCGTGCCGCCGTCCAGAATCACGACCTGGTCGCGCTGGATCATCTGCGCCGCGGCCCGGCCGATCGCCACTTTCGCGTCGGACGCGATCTGCTGGCGGCCGGCGAAATCCACGACCGCGGGCGAGGCGGGCAGGGCGCCACCGTGCACGCGTTGCAGCCGCCCGGCTGCGGCCAGCTCGCGCAGGTCGCGGCGAATCGTGTCCTCCGACAGCTGCAACTCGCGGCTGACGTCCTTGGCGATGACCTGGCCCTGCATCTGCAGAACCTTGAGCAGGTAGTCCTTGCGCTGGCTGGCGAGCATGCCGGCACTATGCACGAATTTTCTTGACTCTGCACGTTTCTGCACGATAGGTTGCGGACATGAGCGATCCCCAGAATCAGCACATCGAAGTGCTGAAAACCGAAGTCCTGTCCGACAGCTGGTACGTGCTGCGCAAGGTGACGTTCCGTCTGCGCAAGCGCGACGGCAGCTGGGAAGTGCAGAGCCGGGAGGCGTACGACCGCGGCAACGGCGCGACGATTCTGTTGTTCGATCGCGAGCGCCGTACCGTCGTGCTGACGCGGCAGTTCCGCCTGCCGACGTACGTCAACGGCAACGCGTCGGGGATGCTGATCGAGGCGTGTGCAGGATTGCTCGACGCAGACGCGCCCGAAACCTGCATCGCGCGCGAGGCGTTCGAAGAGACCGGCTATGAGATCCGCAATCCGCGCAAGGTGATGCAGGCCTACATGTCGCCCGGCTCGGTGACCGAGATCCTGCACTTCTTCGTGGCGGAGTACTCGCGCGCGCAGCGCGTGAGCGAGGGTGGCGGCGTGGAAGAAGAGGACATCGAAGTGATGGAGCTGTCGTTCGACGAGGCGCTCGGCCACATCGCCTCGGGCGAGATCCGCGACGGCAAGACGATCATGCTGCTGCAGTACGCAGCGCTGCACCTGTTCGGGACGCAATGAATCGATACGCAATCGTCGAGGCGCCTTCGATCCTCGGTCTGAAGCCGACCGGTGTCGATCGACTGCCCGCCGTGTTGCTGCAACATGGTTTGGCGGAGCAACTGCAAGCGCGTCGTGCCGGCCGCATCGTACCCGCCGCCGCTTACGACACGCAGCGCGATCCGCAAACGCTCACGCTCAACGCGCGTGGGATCGAGGAGTACTCCATACGTCTCGCCGATGTCGTCGGCGACATCGTCGACCGCGGCGAGTTTCCGATCCTGCTCGGCGGCGATTGTTCGATCCTGCTCGGCAGCTCGCTCGCGCTGCGCCGTCGCGGCCGCTACGGGCTGCTGTTCCTCGACGGGCACGCCGATTTCTATCAGCCCGAGGCCAATCCCAACGGCGAGGCAGCCTCGATGGACCTGGCGTTTGCAACCGGCCACGGCCCGCAGTTGTTGACGGACCTCGAAGGCCGGCGGCCGCTGGTGCGCGACGAAGACGTCGTCGCGTTCGGTTTTCGTGATGCGCAGGAACAGCGCGAATACGGCAGCCAGCCGCTGCCGCCGGCAGTGCTCGCGCTCGACTTGAGCGAAGTGCGGCGTCTCGGCATTGAGCGCGCAGCGCAGCGCGCCGTCGACCACCTCACTGCGGCCGCAAGGCCGACGCGCGGGTTCTTCATTCACCTGGACGCGGACGTAGTCAGCGACGCGCTCATGCCGGCCGTCGACTACCGAATGCCCGACGGCTTGAGCTGGGACGAGCTGCGCACGGTGCTGAGGATTGCGCTCGCCTCCGGCCGCGCGGTCGGCATCGAAATCACGATCTACAACCCGGCGCTCGACACGGACGGTTCGAGCGGTCGCGGCCTCGCGAGAACACTGATCGAAGCTCTGCTACCGTAGGCGGGCGCGTACGGTTTTTCTCAGGAGCGGTCAGTGAGTGCATTGTTGCGCGATCGAAAGCGTGCGGGCAGCGGGCGCGTCGGCATGGCCGAGCTGTTCTTCGATCTCGTCTTCGTGCTCGCGGTCACGCAGCTATCCCACACCTTGCTCGAGGAGCTGACGCTCGACAACCTCGTGCGTGTAGCGATGGTGTTCCTGGCCGTGTGGTGGGTCTGGATGTACACGGCGTGGTCGACGAACTGGCTCGACCCGGAGCGGCTGCCGGTGCGGATCTGCCTGTTCGCGCTCAGCGTCGTCGGTCTGTTCCTGTCGATGTCGATTCCGCATTCGTTCGCCGAGCGCGGCGTCGTGTTCGCAGCTGCCTACGTCACGATGCAAGTAGGGCGCGCGCTGTTCGTTTGGTGGGCCGTCGGCCGCGAAGCGCCGCGGCTTGCCCAGACGTTTCAGCGAATTGCCGTCTGGATGACGCTGTCCGGCGTGTTGTGGATCGCCGGCGGCTTGGCCGATCCGAATACACGGCTGGCATGGTGGGCGCTGGCGCTCGTCATAGAAGCGCTCGGCCCGTGGGCCTTGTACTGGGTTCCGGGGCTGAGCCGCTCGTCCGTCGCCGATTGGAATGTCGATGGCGGCCACATGGCCGAGCGTTGCGGACTGTTCATCATCATCGCGCTCGGTGAATCGCTGCTCGTCACCGGCGCGACGTTCGCCGAGCTGACGTGGGACGCGCCGACCTCGATCGCATTCTTCAGCGCGGTGCTCGGCAGCATCCTGATGTGGTGGATCTACTTCGACACCGGCGCGCAGCGCGGCGAACATCGCCTGGTGCATGCCGGCGATCCGGGGCGCACGGCGCGCGCCGCCTATACCTATGTGCACATCGTGATCGTCGCGGGAATCATCGTGTGTGCGGTGGCGGACGAGATCGTGCTGATGCATCCGGATCACGGCAGCAACGCCGCGCTCCTGGCGATTCTCGGCGGACCGGCGTGTTACCTGATCGGCGCGGCGTGGTTCAAATGGCTGACGAACGATCGCAGGACGCCGCCGCTGTCGCACATGATCGGTATCGTGCTGATCGCACTGCTCGTGTGGCCGACGCTGGCGCACGTCATCACGCCGCTCGTATGCGGGATTGCTACGACGCTGGTGTTCGCAGTCGTCGCGTGCTGGGAAACGATCTCGCTGTCGACGAAACAAACTCAAGCACAGCCGGATCGTCCCTGAACAGCGGCACGTCGAAGAAGCGATACGCGTCGAGCCAATCGCGCAACGAGTCTGCGATCGCGCGTGCCGAGCTGAGCGTGTAGGGCGAAGTCGACGCATCGCACGCCAGCTGCGCCTGACTCCATGCCCAAGGCTCGAACGATCCGCTCTGGCGTTGCAACTCCTCACGGATGTAGGTGCTGGCGTCGATGACGTGCGCGCCCTCGTGTGCGGCGAGAAACGAGCGCAGCCGCTGTTCGGCGCCGTTGAAGTGGACCGCGCCGAACCATTCCGTGTGACCGCCGGCCTCCGGGCTCACCCATTCCGGTGAGTCGGCGCGGCAGGCAGCGAGCTCACCTTTCAGCGCCGCCTCGATCGCGCGCGCTGCGGCCTCCGAGTCGACGCTCAGAAGCAGCGACTGACCGACATCGAAGCGTTCGTAGTACCGGCGGCTGAAGGTATGGATCCGCTGGAAGGGATTGCACGAGAAGCCGACCTTGAACGCCGAGCAGTCGGTGAGCGCAAACAGGTAGACGAACCACATTCCGCAATCCCCGCCTGTTCTGGGTACCGGGTCGCCCGCAATCTGGGGGTACGGCGTCCGCAACTTGGGTAACTCGCCCGATTCGGCTGGCGCGGCCGAATTTTATCCTGACCCCTGGCAGTAGTGCAGACGCAAGCCGGGATGCGCGTCATGCACCTGCTCTACACCACTAGACCCACAACCGGGGAAGGAAGCGATATGAAAGCGAATCTGAAGATTTCGGTGCTGCCGCTGCTGGCAGCGGCCATCGCGTGCACGTTGGCGCCGGCGGCGGACGCGACGGACAACTCGTCCGACCACGACCGCCACTACTCGTCCAACTTCGCGCCGATCGTGAACGAGGTGCGCCGGGCCGTGCAGAGCCTGTCGAAGGAAGATCTGGCCAAGTACGGCTCGGTGCTGCGCACGCCGTGCGTGACCGGTCCGGAGTTCGGCGCCATGGGCGTGCACCTGATCAACCACGAGAACGTCGACGGCATCCTCGACGTGAACAAGCCCGAGGCGCTGATCTTCGAGCCGCAGTCGAACGGCAAGCTGCGCATCGTCGGCGTCGAGTACATCGTGCCGAAGGACGCCTGGGACCCGCTGCACCCGAATCCGCTGGACCGGCCCTCGCTGCTCGGCCACCTGCTGAACTTCGTCAGCTCGCCGAACCGCTACGGCATCGAGGGCGGCTTCTACGAGATCCACGTCTGGGCGTACGAGGACAACCCGAAGGGCGCGCTGACGGACTGGAACACCCAGGTCACCTGCGAGAAGCAACGCATCCCGCGTCCCTGAGCGGCACGTTGCTGGGCACACGCCCCCACCCAATCCCTCCCCCGCCTTGCGGGGGAGGGCAGGGAGGGGGCATCTCGCTTCGGATCATTCGGCTGCGCACGCAGTCAGAAATGCCTTCACGAGCGGGGCCGGCTGGCCCCGCAACGCTGCTCGCTCCGGCTGAAACAGCGTCGCGACGAAGAACGGATGATCGTCCAGCTCGACGGCGCGCAGGTCGCCGGTGTCGTCCCTCGCGGCTTCGCGCAGCGGACCTGCCACCAGCGAGGCGCGGAAGTCGGGATTCACGCCGTAGCTGCACAGGTACTCTTCGGTCGCTTCGTCCGATCCGTAAGCTGCAGCGATGCGAGTTCCCGCGAGCAGTTGTACCGACCCGCTGCCGTTGATGAGCCCGCACGACAACGGTGAGATGACCGCGAGCGTCGAGTTGGCGTCGGTTTCGCCGTGCGTAGCGTCCTGCCAGCCGAGAACGTTGCGTGCGTACTCGATGACAGCGTGCTGAAAGCCGCCGCAGGTGCCGAGAAACGCAATGCGGCCCTCACGCGCGCAGCGGATCGCGAGCAGCGCGCCCTCCATGCTTCGATAAGGACTGGCTGGCACGCACCACAGCCCGTCGAAAGCTGCGACTCGGCTGGCGGTGCGAATGCGATCGGTCGGCACCCATTCGTAGGCGGCCGTGATGCCGAGCGCTTCCGCCGCATGCTCCAGGGCCAAGGGGATTGCCTGATGCGCCGGAACAGAATCGTTGCGATCGCCCACCAGGCCGATCGTCACTCGTCCCTTCATGACAGTGCCTCCCGAGCCGCAACCTCCGGCAAGCTTACATAACGTTCGCGAAATTCCGGTGGCCATCGCGTCGGCTTGCCGCTCGACAGCTCGATGCAGACGTACTCGATCTCCGCGCGCGCCAGGGTCTCGTCGTCTGCCATGCGCTTCACCTGGAAACGGCGTCGCACGCGCAGCCGGCTCTCGACAGGCACGATCCACGTCGCGACATGCACTACGTCGCCGAGCAGGGCAGGGCGCAGGTACTCGATCACCGTTCGCACGACGGCCATGCCGCGATCGAGCTCCAAACAGCGCTCGATCGGCAGACCGAGCGCTGCCGAATGCTCCCACGCGCTACGGTCGCACCAGGTCACGTACACAGCGTTGTTGACGTGGTCGTACGCGTCGATGTCCGGCGCGCCGACGGTCAGCTCGATGACATGCGGCAGCGGCAGATCGAACTGCTCGGGCGCGGTCATTCGCCGACCACCCGGCCGTTCTTCATCACCATGCGGACCTGCCGGAGAGCACGAATCTCGAGGCTCGGGTCGCCTGTCACGGCGACGAGATCGGCGAGCAGGCCGGCGCGGATGGCGCCGACTCGATCGTCGATGCGGAATGCGCGAGCGTTGCTCGACGTCACTGCCATCAGCACTTCGCGTGCGGGCATTCCGGCGTCCTGCATGAGCTCGAGCTCCCGCACGTTTTCGCCGTGCGCGAACACGCCGACGTCGCCGCCTGCGCAGATCACAACGTTCGCGGCGCGTGCGGCCCTGAAGCTCGCGCGCGACAGCTCGACTACTGCCGGAGTGGGCTCGCCACCGTCCCATCCCTGGTAGCGCGCGACCGCGTCGACTGCGGCGAGAGTCGGGCACAAGACGACGCCGCGGTCTTTCATCGCACGGAAGATCTCCTTGGTGCCGCCGTAACCGTGTTCGATGGTGTCGACGCCGGCTGCGATGGAGCGACGCATGCCTTCTTCTGTCGTCGCATGCGCGGCGACGCTACGCCCAGCATCGTGGGCCGCCGCCGTCGCAGCGCGAAGTTCGGCTTCCGACATCGTCGGGCGGCGGTCCTCGCCTGGCCGCCAGCGATAGTCGGCGTACAGCTTGACGACGTCGGCGCCGGCCGCGATCTGTCGGCGCACGGCACGCACCACGTCTTCGCCGGAAGCTTCCTCCGCGCCTTGCGGCACTTCGACGCCAGGCTCGAATCCCTTCGGTCCGTACGCGCCCGTCGCCACGATCGCGCGCGTCGCGACCAGCATCCGTGGGCCCGGAACGATTCCCTCATCGATCGCCTGCTTCAGGCCGACATCGGCGAAGCCGGCACCTTCGGTGCCGAGATCGCGTACGGTCGTAAATCCGGCCATCAGCGTTGCCCGGGCGGCGGTTACAGCACGGACGGTGCGCAGTGCGATCGACTCGTGCAGCACTTGATCGTCCCAGCTCGTTTCGTTGTACGGATGCAGGAACAGGTGGCTGTGACCTTCGATCAGGCCGGGCACAAGCGTCGTATCGGGCAGCTCGATCACGCGTGCGCCCGTGGCGGTGATGTCGCTGCCCGCGGCGACGATGCGATCGCCTTTGACGAGCACGCGCCAGCCCGCGTGCATGCTCGTGCCATCGAACACGCGGGCAGGGCGTAGCAGGATCAGCGAGTCCGCAGCGGGTTCAGCCGCTGCGGCGGTGAGCGTCGTCGCCAGCAGCGTCAACAGTATTGCGATGCGCATCCTGCATAGCGTATCAGCACACGGGCGATGAAGATCACTCGCGCTCAGCCGGTCCGTTGCAGGGAGTAGCGCAGGACGGCTCGCTGGCCTGGCCGCAGTTGGAAAGTCCAGCGGATGTCGCCGTCCTTCAGTGTGTGCGAGCGGGACTCGCGCACGATGCGGAAGCCCTCGCCGCTGCTCGGCTGGCGATATTCGAGCGTGATCGGCACGGGCTTGTCGTTGCCGAGGCGGACTTCGACGCTGACGCGCTCCTCGTCGTGGTCGCCCTGCTCGATCGTCAGCTCTTCGGTGACGCGCGGCTCGATCCACACATCCATGGCCTGACCGAGTGTGAGCTCGATCGGCAGGCCGACGGGTGTGTCGAGGATTTTGTCCTGGCCTGCGAGCACCGCGCCGGCGGTGCCGGCTTCCATGACCGAGATGGTGCCGCGAGGCAGCGGCTTGCCGAGCCCGTCGCTTTCCTTGTTCTGCAGTCGCAGGAGCGTCGTTGCTTGCCGCGGCATGAAGTCGTTCTCGCCCATGATCGAGTTTTCATCGACCGTGAAGGAGTAGATGCGAGTGAACGGCACGCGGTCCTGGCTGAGGAACGAGATCTGCTTCGATTGGCGCGCGGCTATCGTCGTCGGCTCCGGCAGGGCGTAGAGCTTGTAGTCCCCGAGCTCGCGCTGTTGGGCTTGGAAGGCCATGCGTTGGCCTGTGACGACGACTTCGGCGACAGCGGAATCGAAAGACACGCCGAAAACTGCGGACCGTGATAGCTCCTTGGCCCTTCTGAACATCCGCTGCTCCAGGATCTTGGCAAACTGCCCGATCGGCCAGCACGACGCGCTTTCGCTGACCTCCGTCGCCCCGGGCGGCTGCGTCTCTTCCTCGTCGCGCGCCAGCTCGCCGGCAACGACTTCGGCGGGCGTATTGGCGAACGTCGTGCCGCTGCGGTTGACGAGCGTGATCCAGCCGGTGAGGTCCAAGGTCCGATCGTCGGCGTCGATGCGCGCGACGTAGTCGGCCGACCAATCCATGCCGAGCGCGAGGTAGCTGAGCTGGACCGTGTGTCGGCCCGTGTTCGCCGCTCGCACTGTCATCGAGAGTCGTGGCTCGTCGGCGAGTCCCGCTGGAATGCGCGGGAAGATCAATTTCTCCTTCAGGCCGCTGCAGCCGAGCGTTTCGAGCTTGCCGTCGAACTCCAACACGACGCCCTGCGGTCCGCTGCGCAAGATCGCCTCGCGGTCGCTCGTGCGGCCGGTGGTGGCATCGGTGCGCACCAGTCGCACGCGCTCGCCGTGCGATTTTGCGATCACGGCGCCCGGCGTGAGCAAGTCATAGTCGAAGTTGCTCTCGAGGATCTCAGCCGGCAGCCCCTCGATGCCCGCAGTCTGCGGCACGATGGCGTCCGCGACGCCGAGAAAGACGACCCGGGAAATGCCGGCCGGCAGGTCGATGGAGCGCGTCTCGCTCACCATGACGAGATTGCCGTACACCGTGACGCGCACCGCGTCCGGCGCGGACGAAACGACGTCTGCCATCGCGGCGAGCGGAAGCAATAACAGTGCGAGCGCTACAGCGCGCATGCGACTACCAACCGGACTCGACTGTGAACGTCAGCTTCGTTTCGCCGTTGGCCGCGACCGGCACGCTCCACTGCAGCGTGTAGGCATCCGGCCGTGTGCTCTTGATGCTCTCCTCGATCACTTTGCCCTCGCGCCACAGGCCGCCCTGGCGAATCTCCAATGTCGTCGCCTGGCTGCGTGCGTTGCGCACGAGGTATTCCATCGAGTATCGCGAGCGCCAGAAGCCCGCGCGGTCCTGTTTCAGCAATGTCGGTTGCACCGTCACATCGAATGCGTCGCCGGTCTTGACCGAGATCTCCGAGCCCTGAGGGATATGTCCGATGCGGTTCTCACCGACGAAGCGCGGCTTGCCGTCCGTGTCGCGCACGTAGACGCGCACCATGCCGGCCGGCAGCTGCGCACCGAGTCCGCCGCGGGATGAATTTGCAAAGCGCACGACGACTGCGGCGTGTGCAGGGTCTTTGAATGTCGTGAACCAGTCGGCGTAGTACTCGTACACCTTGCGTGCCGCGACGCCTTGAGCATCGATGAAGCCGACTTGCTTCGTCTGGTTGTCGGCGATGGTCGTGCGCTCGGGCAGCGGGTAAACGTAGTAGTCCGCGAGCGGACGCCTCGCGCCGGGCTCGTTGCCCGCCAGCTGGGCGGCGCGTGCGCGTTGTTGCTGCTGAATCAAGTACTGCTGTTGTTGCTGGTACTGCTGATACTGCCAATCGTCGTCCCCGCGTGCGATGTTGATCTCGCCGGCGATCAGCTGCGTCACGGCGTCGTTGAACGTCGTTCCGGACTTGTTGGTGAGCGTGATCCAGCCCTGCATGTCGAGCTTGTTCGCAGGCTCGTCGAACAGCGCGACGTAGTCCGCCTTCCATGACAGGCCCGTCGTGAGATAGCTCAGCGTCGCATCGCGCCGGCCAGCGGCGTTCGACTGTACGTTGACCGACAGAGTCGGTCGGGCACGTAGATTCTCCGGAACCTTGTCGAAGATCACGCGCGTCGGCGCGCCGTCTGCGCGCAGCACTTCGATGCGATCGCCGATCTTCAGCACCACGCCGTTGTTCACGGATAGAACCGTTGCCGTCTCGGTGACTTCGGCGCCGTTGCCCGGATTCGTGCGCACGATCTGCACCTGCCGGCCGACGGCCTTCTCCATCATCTTTTCCGGCGTCAGCAGGTCGAAGTCGAAGTTCTGCTCGACGATGTCCACGCCCGTCGCGGCAAGCGTGACGGTCTCCGGGCGAATGCTCGCCGACACGTCCTTGAACTCGAGGCGCGAGCGACCGGCGGTGAAATCCAGCGAGCGCACGTCCTGGACCAGTGCGAGGTCGCGGTTATAGATCGTCAGCGACAGTCGTTGTCCGTCCGTGCTCGCAGCGAGCGCCTGTCCGGACAGCGCGACCGCGACCGCGAGCCCGATGCCATACCTGTTCATTGTTCTGCTCCTGTGGGGCCTGCGTTTCTATTAACGGTGCCATGGACGAGTCGGGTCAAGTAGGATGACGCGCATGACTCCTCGAACGGATCGAACTTTGCTGGCACTCTTGCTGGTGCATGCCGCCGCGAGCCTGGTGCACTTCGTGCACAACGCGACGTTCCTCGCGGATTACCCGAACATGCCCGCGTGGATCTCGCCGGCGGTTGTCTATGCCGTCTGGCTCGCGGAAGCGGCAGTCGGCGCGGCGGGTGCGATTCTGCTACTACGTAGCCGCATGATCGGCCTCGCGCTGCTCGGGCTCTATGCGGTGTTCGGCCTCGGTGGCCTGGATCACTACACGCTCGCACCGATGTCGGCGCACACGCTCGCGATGAACGCAACGATCTGGCTGGAGACGGGGACGGGAGTCATCCTGCTGGCGCTCGTCGCCTGGAGCGCCCTGCGGTCAACGCGACGCTTGCAGGATATTTCGCCGTAAAGTCCGTAGTTCGCAGACGATTCCGGCACCGCGAGGCTTGGCGCCAACGATAGCGTTGGCGCATGAAGGTCAGTGAGTTACTTCGCGTGCTTTATCGTGATGGCTGGTTCCTCGTTGCAACTCGCGGGAGCCATCGTCAGTTCAAGCACGCGATCAAACCTGGGCGAGTGACGGTGGCCGGCAAACCCAGCGACGATTTGTCACCGGGGACTCTCATTAGTATCCTCAAGCAGGCCGGTTTGAAGCGAAACTGAGACACCGTCATGCGCTACGCAGTCGTGATTGAAAACGCAGGCTCGAACTACTCGGCGTACGTGCCCGACCTGCCCGGCTGCGTCGCGACAGGTGCAACGCTGGCCGAGACGGAAACTGCCATTCGAGAAGCGATGCTGTTCCATCTAGAAGGGCTGCGCGAGGACGGGTCACCCATTCCACCGCCCTCCAGCAAAGTGGAATACATCGAAATCGCCGCGTGAAGTTTCAGCGGCAATGTCGCCGTCACGGTGACGAGAGCACGAACGGATTTCCATGCTGACGTACATGTATTTCGGTACTAACGATTTGGAGCGCGCGATTGGCTTCTACGAAGCGACGCTCGGCGCGCTAGGCATGCGCCGCGTTGTCACGAACGATCCGGCGTGGGATCGCGTCTCCGCAGGTTGGGGCATTTATGAGGACGGCGGCCTGCGCGAGCTTGCCTTCTGGATCGGCAAACCGTTTGACGGGCAGCCCGCAACGGTTGGCAACGGCAGCATGGCGGCGTTCCGGGCGCGCTCGTGGCAGGAAGTGGATGACTTTCACGCGGCTGCGCTCGCTCACGGGGGCGAGTCGGAGGGTGCGCCCGGCTTGCGGCTGCACTACAACCCGGATTTCTACGCGGCCTACGTGCGCGATCCGGACGGCAACAAGATCTGCGCGCTGTGCCGCGGATTCACTTCGCGGCAGTGATCAAGGGTTGCACGCGCGCCAGCTCGGCAAGCAATGCACGCGCGGCTGCCGGGTCGCGCTGATCTAGATCGGCTGCCATGCGCAGCAGCGGCTCGGAGGCTGGTCGGAAATCCGGACTGATCCGCAATACGCCGAGCAACCCTTCACGGACCTGCGCCAGCATTTGCTCGACGTCGGACGTCGGCTCCACGTCTCGCCCCACTTCGATGAATCGATCACGCGCCGACCAGTAAGCACTCAATCGCGCGTTCCAGCTGCTGTCGCTCGTCCCGACGAGCTCGGACGGAGCGCTCTCGACTTGTCTCAACAAGTCCAGTAGCCGATCGCGCGGCGCAGAAGCCGCGGCATAGACGAGGCGAGGGGCGCGATACGCGACCACTGGACGGTCGTCGGTGTTGAGCGGCGCATCGCCTGCGAAGTCTTCGAGCGCGCGCGAATCCGCGATGAATGTTCCCAGCAAGGCGAGATCGTCCCCGATTGCCAGCTCGGTGGCACTGCGCTCGACGTTCGGGCTCGCCAACCGCTCGCGGATCCGTTGCAGGTCGAACCGATCGTCATCCCGGCGTGCGACGAGTCCGACTACAGGCGTATCGAGACTGTTGGTCGCCAGAATCGCGTAGCTGCGCGGGTACACGGCGATGAAGCTGCGCACGATACTTCGCAGCGTATCGAGATCGAGTTGGTGCAGCGGCAGCCACTGACAGAACACGCCGTCGTTCGCGAGTCGTGCCCGCACGGCATTGAAGTGCTCGACGGTGTAGAGCGCGCCCGATCCACTGCGCGCAGGATGAAAATTATCCGCGACGATCACGTCGTAGCGATCGCGACCGGCACGCACGAAACGTCGTGCATCGGCTGCCATCACGTGCAGCCGCTCGCTTTCGCCCTGCGAGAAGTACGACGACGCCTCGATCACCTCCGGTAGCAACTCCACCGCATCCACCTCGAGCGCCGCATCGGCAGTCGCGGACCTGGCAGTGACGCCTGTCCCGAGTCCGAGAAACAGTGCGCGATGCGGAGCAGGGTGCAGGAGGATCGGCAACCAGGCTTGGCGCGCGTCGGCGAATGTCGTTGCGCTGCTGCCTTCCTGTTGCCGATTGTCGATGTGTAGCGTGGCGACACCGGCCGCGTCCTCGACGACGCTGACCGCTGCCATGGCACCTTCCGCGTAGCTCACGACGTGCCCGCCTTCGGGGACGTCGACGATGATCAAAGAAGGTGCCCAGAAGACGAAGGCAGCAGCCGCACTGACCGCCAACCATTGCATCGGCGCGGACCATGCGCGTCGCGACGCGAGAAGCAAATAGCCGGCTGCGACGAACAGCAGCGCCAGCTTTGCGCCGACGTTCGAGATCAGAAGCACCCCGCAAACGAACGGCGCGACAGCGGCGCCGGCGGTGTTGATTCCGATCGCACGCCCAAAGCCGATACCGGCTGCTCCCGCGCGCGTGCTGAGGTGGCTGAAGAGTGCGCCCATCACGATCGTCGGCGGCAGGAATGCGACGAGCGCAAGCACAGCTTCTGCGAAGAGCGCCGAGCCCATGCTCGGCCCCAACGCACGCAGCAGCACATCTTTCAGTGGCTGAGCTATCGCAAGACTCAGCGCGCCCAGCAGGCACGCGACGGCGAGCGTTCGGAGCAGCGTGTCAGAGCTTCGACTCCGCAGCGTGGCAGCACCGATCGCCGTGCCAACCAGATACACCGCAAGCAGGATCGCGAACGTGTAGACAGTATTCTCGGCGACCTGGTTCAAGACGCGGACCACCAGCACTTCGTAACCGATTCCCAGCAAGCCCGTCGCCGCCAAGAGCATTTGAAATCGTCGCGCCCCGGGCTGTACCGCAGCGCTCGTGGATTCTGGTGTTGCTTCATCGAACAACTTGAGCGCCAGCGCTGCGCAGAGAAGATTGAGCGCGACGCACACCGTCGCAGTCCGCACCAGGCCAAACTGCGGCACGAGCCAGAACGCGGCGCCGAGCACGCCGAGCAGCGCGCCGAACGTATTCGCGGCATAGAGCGCGGGAATCGACCCGAACACGCGCTGCATCGCGGGCAGAGTTGCTCCCATCGCCATCGTTGCGGGCAGAAGCAGCAAGAAGGTCCCGAAGAATGCAACCAGCCAATGCCACGCGGCAGATGGCTGCGGTCCGATGAGATTCAGCAACCATCCCGATACGGGATCGAAGAGCAGTGCGAGCGCCAGGCTCCACACGCCGATGATCGCTTCGCTGGCGGCATACCAACGCGCGGGTTTCGAGCTGCGATGAATGCGCGGACCGAGCAGCAGCGCGCCGCAAGCGAGTCCGCCGAAGAAGCCCGCAACCACGGCCAGAACGCCGGCCGACTCGTGGCCGAGCCACAACGAGCTCTGCTGGGTCCAGACGATCTGGTAGCCGAGCCCGGCGAAGCCGGAAGCCACCATCAGCGCGAGCGCTGCGAATCGCCGGTCGCGCACGTCAACCGCTGAAGGAGATCTTGTAGCCCCACGAGTCCAGCTGCGTCGGAATCGCGTTGAACGCCAGGCTGATGCGCCGCTCGCCCGGATTCGTCGGCACCGCATGCAGCAGATAGCTCGGGAACAGCACGACGTCGCCGGGCTCCGGCGGCATGCTGACCCACTTCTCGGCGTTGTACGGCCCGGTGTTCACGCCGGCGTGGTCGTTCTTGAACGAAAAATCGGTGCCGCCGAGCGGCCGCATGAACACCGTGCGCGCCTCTGGGTGCGTAGGTGTGAGATACGCGACGCCGGAGATGAAGGAATTGGCGTGGTTGTGCATGGCCTGGCGCCCGCCGGTGTCGAGCACGTTCACCCACATCTCCTTCAACGACCAACCGAGCCGTTCGCCGAACATCAGGGCGCCGAAATCCGCGAGCAGCGGGGTGATCTGCGCGGCGGTGTCGACGAGCAGCGGGCTGTCGCTCGGCTTGAGCATCGCCGTGTGCACCAGGTTCGCGGAGGAGTTGTTCGCCTGGCCCGCGAGCGCGCTGAAGTGCGCGACCAGTCCTGTCACCAGATCGGATCGCAATGCGCCGCGGACGCGCATGAAAGGAGTTGGGAAAAGGCCGACGACTTCCTGCATGGCCCGGCCATTCTAGGAACGCGCGTGCTACAGATTTGTTACGTCACGCCTCCTTAATCGCTCGGTCACATTCGACGGCTAAAAAACGCTGCGTCGATCCTCTTCCACCACCCCGAGCAGAGGTGTCTCGTCCTATGAGCAGCAGATACAACAAGAGCCGTGTCGCCCTGGCAGTAGCGACCGCGCTCAGCGCCGCAACGATGGGCGCCGCATACGGCACCGGCTTGCAAGGCAAGTCGCCCGGGACCTATGTCACCGGCGACTTTCACAACCACACGACCTGCTCCGACGGCTCGATCTCGATGCAGAAGCTGGTGAAGAAGTCGACCGACAAGCAGGACACGCCCTGGGGCCTCGACTGGTTCGTGCAGGCCGGCCACGGCGGCAACGGCAACCGCAACTGCACGCTCGCCGAAGATGCGACGCTCGCGACGCCGGCTTTTCCGCTGGTGACGAAGCAGGATGGGTCGATCGCCGGCCCGACGACGGCCTGGTCGAACAGCATTCCCGCGGTGCTGCCGAAGGGCACGCCGTCGAACGGCAATTGCCCGGCGGGCAACACCGCGCCGTGTCCGAACATGTGGCGCTGGCAGTCGGTCCAGGAATATCAGTACCCGGTCCTCGAATATCTCTCGGCGCTCAAGAGCAAGCCGCTGTTCATCGGCGTCGAATCCGTCGTGGCCGGTCACGAGCACACCTCGATGTCGGTCATCACCGGCCAGATGCCGTCGTCGATCTTCAAACAGAAGCTGCCGACCGGTCCCGGCTACGCGCCGCTAGGCAATGCAAATGCGATTGCGCAGTGGGAGTACTGCTTCGATCGCGGCGACTCCGACAAGAGCCGCGGCAACACGGTCGTCGGCGGCGCAGAGGGCAACAACTGGGATTGCTCGGTCGCGGGCAGCCTGAACTCGGCCGATCCGAATTGGGATGCAGTGGCGCAGAAGCTGGTCCCGCTGGCGGGCGCCGGCAACGGCGAGCGCGGCCATGCCAAGACGGTCGAAGCCGTGAAGTGGATGAAGCAGAATCATGCGGACGGCAGCTACTACGTGCCGGCGCATCTCGAGCGCGCCGGGCCGTTCAATCCGAACGGCAACAACGGTTTCAACATCGAGCACCTGCGCGACCTGAACAACGCGGGCCCGCGCATCTCATTCGGCATGGAGACGCAGCCGGGTCACGGCGCATCGAGCGAGCGCGGCGAGTACACGATCCGTCGCAACAACATCAGTGGCGTGAACGTCGACTCCGTCGGCGGCACGACGTACGGCGGCACCGGCGTGTACGGGGCGCAGATCGGCGGCGTGTGGGACGCGCTGCTCGGCGAGGGTCGCAACTGGTGGTTCTTCGCGAGCTCCGACTGGCACAACCGCGGCATGTTCGGGCCCGACGACCGGCGCACGTCGCAGGACTTCTATCCCGGCGAGTATCAGCGCGACTACGTGCTGGTCCGCGACCGCGACCGCCACGGACATTCGAAGGCCAAGGACGTGCTGAGCCCGCAGGAGATCGTCGACGGTCTGCGCAGCGGCAACAGCTTCGCTGCCAGCGGCCAGCTGATCGATCGTCTCGCGTTCGTCGCGTGCGCCGACACCAGGCTCAACGATTGGCTCGGCAATCTGCTGCTGGAGACCTCGACGTTCCTCGCGGCGCTGAACAATACCGACGTCAACTTCGGTAACTGCGTGACGATGGGCGAGAAGCTGGTCGTGCGGCCGGGCCAGGAGGTCGTGATCGCCATCGCAGTCCGCGATCCTTCGGGCACGAACTACTCGCCGTACTCGTTCGCGAATCCGTCGCTGGCGCAGGTCGGCATCAGCCAGCCGCTCAACAAGCCGGTGCTAGATCACATCGACGTGGTGCGCGGCCAGGTCAGCGGCTACAAGACGCCGAACACGCCGGACTATGCGGGGCAGTGGCCGAGCAACTGGATCACGAACCCGAACATGGACAGCGTGCCGGCGGGTGCCAAGAACACTACTGCCTCGGTGGTGCGCACGTTCAGCAGCAGCAACTGGAAGCGGGCCGACGGCCAGTTCCGGGTGATGACGTTCCGCATCCCGCACGTGAACTCTTCGCAGTACGTGCGCCTGCGCGGCACGAACCTGCCGGCGTCGGTGCCGTTCGAGACGGATCCCGATGGCAATCCGCTGCCGGATCTGTTCACCAACGCGGGCCAGGTCAATCCGTCCGTCCCGGGCGGCAACGACGGGCAGCCCGCCGGTGTCAACCTGCGCATTCCGTGCGCTGCCGTGGGCACGACCGACTTCGACGGCTGCCCGGCGCACATGCCCGTCATCAATGGGCAGAAGATGGTGGCGTTCGACGTCGCGGCGTGGGCGGACCTGTGGTTCTACAGCAATCCGATCTACATCGAAGTCAGGGGCGGCACGCAGGTCGCGGGAGTGAACTAGAGCCGCGATGTCTACCCAGCTACTGACTTCCACGATCCGACAGTCAGCAGCGAACGGCCGCGCAGCCATACCCCGGTGGCTGCGCGAGCCGTTGCTGCATTTCGTCATCCTCGGCGGCGTACTGTTCGCCGCCGATCACTTCATCGTTTCGCGCAGCGACGATCCGCGAGTCATCGTCATCGATGCCGCAGTCGATGCGCATGCGCGCGAGGCATTCAAGAAGGCGCGCGGTCACGAGCCGAACGCTGCAGAGCTATACGCGTTGCGTCGCGTGTGGCTCGACAACGAAGTGCTGTATCGCGAAGGACTCGCGCTGCAGCTCGACAAAGGCGACGACATGATCCGCGAGCGGGTCATCTTCAAGCAGCTGAGCGTCATCGACGCGGGCACGAAGCTGCCGCCCCACGACGACGCGGTGGTGCGCGAGTGGTTCGAGAAGAACCGCGCGAAGTACGACGAGCCGGCGCGCTACGACTTCCAGGAAGCGATCCTGGCAGGCGACAAGTCCGAGAGCGCGGTGCGAGCCTTCGTGAGCTCGCTGAACGCCGGAACCCCCGGCGACGTGCAGGCCGATCTGCGCGTGTTCAAGCATCGACCACGCGAGAACCTGGTACAGAGCTACGGCGCGGAGTTTGCGACGGCGCTCGATGCGGGGCCCGCGGATGAATGGCGCGCTCTCGCGACGAAGGACGGCTGGCGCGCGATGCGGCTCGACTCGATCGCGAAGCCCGAGCCGGCCGATTTCGATGAGATCCGCGGCGTCGTCCTGCACGACTGGACCGATGCCACGCTGGCCGACCAACGCAGCGCGGCGGTGAGCGCGCTCGCGAAGAAGTACACGATCAAGGTCGAGGCCAAGCAGCGATGAGCCGTGTCCTGCGCTTCCTGGCGCTCGCCGTGCTGGGCCTGCTTTCGAGCGCGACGCTTGCCCACGAAATGACGATGGCCGAGATGGAGCTGCGCGAGAGCTCCCCGGGCGAGTTCCTGTGGCAATGGACGGCGAGCGGCAATCTGCCGCCCGGCGATGAGCTGAGGCCGGCTTGGCCGCAGGGCTGCAGTTCCGAAGCGGGTGTATTGCGCTGTGGTGCGGACGGGCTACGCGGTACGCTTGCGATCGACGGTGTCGGCCAGACGTACTCGGCGGCGATGGTCAAAGTGTTCTGGCTCGACGGCCAGAGTCGCGTCTATACATTCACCTCGGCGCAGAAGACCGCGCAGCTGTACGGCTCGGCCGAGGACCGGCGCGGCATGGGCGAGATCGCGCAGGCGTACACGGTGCTCGGCGTCGAGCACATCCTGAGCGGGTTCGATCACCTGTTGTTCGTGCTCGCGCTGTTGTTCCTGGTCGGCTTCAATCGGCAGCTGCTGTTCACGATCACCGCGTTCACGCTCGCTCACAGCCTGACGCTTGCGCTGAGCGCGCTGGGGCTGTTGACGCTGCGATCGCCACCCGTCGAGGCGACCATCGCGCTGTCGATCGTGCTGGTTGCTGCCGAAGCACTGCACGGCGAGCGCACGTTGTCGCGGCGCTGGCCCGCGCTCGTCGCATTCCTGTTCGGGCTGGTGCACGGCTTGGGATTTGCGGGCGCGCTGCAGGAAATCGGTTTGCCGCAGCGGCACCTGTCCGTCGCGCTGCTGACGTTCAACGTCGGCGTCGAGCTCGGGCAGTTGCTGGTGGTCGGTCTCGCCTTTGGTCTGTATCGCGCGCTGACGCGCTGGCCGACGTTCGTCGTGGCGCGTGCGCCGGCGCTCTATGCGATCGGCACGATTGCAGCGTACTGGTCGTTCAGCCGCGTCGTCGCGATTGTCGGCGGCTAGTAAAACTCGATCCCCGGCCGCAGCACGAGCTGAAAGATCAGCAGCAGCGCGATGACGGCTGCCAGCGGATAGGCGATCGATACTTCCTGCTGATCGCCTGCGACGCCCGCTCCTTTGACGCGCCACGCCGTTGCGTAGACCGCCGTGAGCCCCACGACGGTCGAAAGCACCGGCGGCAGCAGCACTTCGAGCAGCTCACGCGGCACGCGAAACGCGACGATGAGCGGGATCGCCGCCAGTGCCGATAACGAATACCTGAGCGGCATGACGCGCAGCATCTCGCGAGCGACGCACATGCCGGCTGGAAGCAGCGCGATCAGTGCAGCGCCAGCAGCGATCTTCTTGCTCGTCGCGGTCAGGTGCAGATAGTCCATCGCCATGCCGACATCGTTGCCTGGAATGAACGCGCCGATGACCACCTGCGGCAGCCCCTGAAAGAATCCGCTGAACGCCATCCAGACCAGGAACAACCGGACTGTCGTCGAGCGTATGCGATTGCTGCGCAGGAGCAGCACGCATACGACCGCACTGATGAAGATCGCGAGCGCGCCGGTTCCCTGGAAGAGACTCGCGAGTGGATCGTCGCCTTGCCAGTTGTGATTGTTGTGGAACAGCGTGGGGCGCAGGCCGGGCGTGAGCGCCTTCGGCACGACCAGGAACAACTCCTGGATGAAGAACGTGAGATTGAACGCGAGCGTGTAGAGCAGCGTTGCGCCGACCGCGAGCCGCCAACTCTGTCGCATGGCCACTAAGTGTCGGCGAGGAACTTGAGCGGATCGACGAGCTGCACGCCGGCCTGCTCTTGCAAGCATTGCTGCAGCAGATGAATGTGGCCCTGGCCGTAGAAGACGACCACCCGGTCGCCAGGTTTGATCTCTTGCAGCAGTCGCGCGCAGATCGCGAGATTGCGCGTGTACCACGACGACAGCAGCTTCACGCCCGGCTGATCTTCGCCGGCGCCCATCGTCAGCATCGGCGGATAGAACGCGTGGTTGCGCCCGATCGACTCGCGACTGTTGAGATCGCGCAGCACGCCGCCGATCGTCGTCTGCTCCTGCAGCGCCGAGATGTGCGCGACTTCCTTCGCGCCGCCGGCCAGCATCGCCTCGATCTCGCTGCGTCGTCCGTGCTCGCTCGCCCAGTTGACGACTGCTTCGAACGGGAAATCTCCTTCGACATCCAGGCCGTGCACGGTCTGCAGTCCGCGCTCGCGCGCCAGGCGAAAGCCGAGTTGTACGACTTCGTTGCGCGACTCAGGGAGCTTGCCGTCGCGGAACTGCGCGTATCGTTCCTTGACGACCTGCGCCGGCCACTCGACCGCGACTTGCGTCGGCGCGAACTTCGCGAGCGCGGTAGTGACCTTGCCGAGCTCGCGCTGCCGCTCCGCGGCCAGCACGTCGACGGCTTTGACATTGTTGAGGTCCTTGCCCGGGTTCGAGAAGTGATAGGTGCCGACGAGCATCACCTGCGTTTTCGCGGCGTCGGCGGCGAAGACCGGCCCGCAAAACGCTGCGGCCATGAGGGCAACGAAGACGATCCGGTGCATGAGCGTCACTTCCTCTGTCGGCTTTTTATACGAATCTGGCCATATGTCACATCGAACACGAATTCAGCGGGGTGAGTGTGCCACTGCTTCGTCGCCATGCACAAAAAATGCCTACATTCCCAGCGCCATACGCCCGAATGTCCGGCTGGCACGACGCGCAGAAGAGTGCATACTCGTAGCACCCCGCCGCCAGCAAAAATTCATTCCGTCGCGGCGCGTACTCTGAGTTGACAATGCAAACACAGCCTAATGCCGCCGACGCACCGATCAACGCGCTCGATCGCACCGACGTGTTGCCCGTGCTCGATGTCGAAGCGTACGAAGCGACGCTGGTAGAAAGTCAGAAGAGCCTGTCGCGCACCGACACGTGGACCGTCGAAGCGCTGCGCGACATCGACGAGCTGGTCGATTCGGCGACGCACGAATCGCCGGTCGAAGTTCGCGGCATCAACGTCAACAAGAGCACGGTGGCGCCGGAAGCGTTCACGGTCAACGTCGATCGCATCCTGAAGCGCATCGCCGATCTCGAAGCGGACATCGTCAAGGCGCACGACGCCAACGCAGTCCTGCAAAAGCGTAACGAGGCACTGCAGGGCGAGCGCGACCAGCACGCTGCACGTATCGACGCACTCACTGCCGAAAGCTTGCGTATCGCCGAGCACCGCACGCTTGCTGAAGAGATGGCGCAGCGGACCGAGAAGCAGCTGCGCGAAGAGTTGCAGCGACTCCAGGCTCAGCTTCGACAGCAGCAGGACGACCACGTCAAGGTCAGTGCTATCCACGAACGCACGCTGAGCACTGAGAAGGCGAGCTCGGGCGAGCTGTCGCGTCGCTTCGCCGCCAAGCTTTCCGAGTACGACAAGCTGCTCGCGGTCGTCGAGCAGCACTCGAATACCATCGAGCAGCTCGTCGAGATGCGTGACGATCTCGATGAGCGTCTGCGCACAGAGCTCGCAACCAGCGCGGACCTCAAGGCGAAGCTCGCGAGCAGCGAAGAGACGATGAGCGCGAATCACGCGCTGCTGCTGGAGCACGAAGGCGCGCTCACCGCAGGAGATCGAAAGCAGACCGAGCTCGGCGCGCAGATCGAAGCGCTGCGCAATTCGCTGCAGTCCGCCGAAACGAACTTGCAGGATGCGAATCGCGAAGTGGCAATCGCGGCGAA
>CADEEJ010000016.1:2925-7217 GCA_902826315.1 uncultured Steroidobacter sp. | reverse complement strand
AGTCCGCCGAAACGAACTTGCAGGATGCGAATCGCGAAGTGGCAATCGCGGCGAAGGCGCGCGGCGACGAAGAGCGGCGCCGGGTCGAGTTGGAAGTGCAGCTGCGCGACGTTGAAGGTAAGCGCGACGCGCTCATCGTCGAGCGTGACGCGGCACAAGCACAGATTCGCGTTCTCACCGAGGAGCGCGATGGATTGCTGCCGGTCAAGAAGGATCTCGCCACGCGTACGGCGGAGCTGGAGCGGAGTGTCGCGACCAACCTCAAGTTGCGCGGAGACCTGGCGGGAGCCCAGACGGACGCGCAGGCGAGCGAGCAGCTCGCGCAGGAAAGGGCGGACGAGCTCGTCGCGATGCGCGACAAGCTCGACAACCACGGAGCGATCGTTCGCCGGCTCGAGGACGACATCGCGGCGCAGGAGCAGGTGATCGAAGGCCTGCGAGTGCAGCTGCAGACGGCGCACGACGAGTGCGCAATCATGTCGGACCACCGCGAGAAAGCACGCGCTCGCTCGAAGCAGCTGACGCAGGAAATCTTCCGCCGCGATCACAAGATCGACGAGCTGGAAGCCGACCTCGCCGTGCATTCGGAAGCGCTCGCCGCGATCCGCCGCGACGTCAATCGCATCGGCGAGAAGGCGCCGCCGGTGCCGGTGGAAGAGGGCGAATGGTTGCTGGAGCCGATCGAGCATTCGGGCGAGATGATCCGGCTCACCGGCTCGATGCTCACGATCGGGCGCACGGCCGAGAACGACATCGCGCTGCCGTCGAAGATGGTCAGCCGCAACCACGCGCGGCTGCTGATCGGGCCGAACGGGATCATCGTCGAGGATGCAGGCAGCACCAACGGCTGCTTCGTCAACGGCGAACAGGTCAAACAGCACCTGATGCACGACACCGACGTGCTCGAAATGGGCGACCTGCGCTACCGGCTGCGTCTGCGCGGCTCGCGCGAGACGTCCGTTCGCGCCAATGTCGTGCCGCTGTTCGAGCAGAACACCGACTAAGGTCGTCCGTCGAGACGATATAGAGCGACAGCGTTGTCGCGCATCACCATCCGCGCGATCTCGATTGCCCGAGCCTGGGTGATTTCCTGATCGCGCACCATCGCGGTCAAGGCAATCGCCAGCGCGCGCCGCGACTTCAGCGTCATCAGGACCTGCTTCTCCTCGTAGTCGGACAGCGGCGTGTTGGCATCGGAATACGAATCCGAGCCGAACATCACCTTCTCCGGTTGCCAGCCGAGCCAATTTCGCAGCACCGCCGCGAGCGCGTGCGTCGTCAGGTAGAACGTCTGCGCCGAGAAGTCGGCATAGGTGTTCGGCTTGTCCAGCATCGCCTGCGCGTTCGGCGTGAACGGCCAGCCGCCGTGCACCAGCACGAATCGCGTGGCGCGCAGCGGTTTCGAGTTGAGCGCGGTTTCGAGCAGCAGCGGATCGGCGCGGGCATTGTTGAAGTACGGACCGACGCCGTTGCCGGTGTGGATGTGGACGACGAGCTGGTGCGTGCCGGCGCGGGCACAGATTTCGTAGAACAGGTAATCCTCCAGCGTCCTCGTCTGTACTGGATCGAGCGCAGCGCCGCCTGCCGCGCGTGCATAGGCTGCCGCCGCTGCTTCAGCCGCGACGGGCTGGAAATCCAGGCCGCGCGCGTACGCCGCAAGAAACTTCACCGCCACCGCACCGGACTTCTGCCATCGAGCGAGCGTTGGTTCGACGAGCTGCGCGACATACTCATCGAGCGTCGCCGGCAAGGTGGTGACGGACAGTTCGCGCTGCAGTTGTGCGATCGAGCTTGGACCGCCGCTGTAGAACAGCCGGCTCTTGTCGCCGGCGAACGGCCAGAGCAGCGGATCTGCATACGGCACCCAGCGGAACCGATCGTTGCGTTGTCCGGCACCGAGCTGTGTCGCATTGACGAGCGCGATGTCGACGCCGGCCTTGTCGAGCACGATCGTCGGCCAACGCTCGCCGCCTTCGCGCATCAGCCGCTGCTTGGCGGAGAGCAGCTCGCGCAGGTGGGCAGGCTGCAGGTCGCGATGTTGGTACCCGTACAGCACGCGCCAGGCCTCGATCCACTCGACATTGTCCCGTCTCAAGGGCACGACGTCGGGATAGTCCGCCGCGCCGAGCGGCGTATCGGCTTGCCACGAGCTGCCACGTTGCGGGTCGGCGGGATCGTCGTGAGTGTGGTTATCGACGGCGCGAATGCGATTGATCTCCGCGAGCAGGCGTGGATCTGCGTCGTCGAGAGCCGACACCGGTGCGGTCAGTGCGAGCATCGCGAGGAAGGCGAGGATCTTCATGGCGGTTCGCTCTTCTGGTTTTATACAATAGCTTCCCATGCGCGTAAGTATTGCAACAGGTGTCCTGACGGGCATCGCGGTGTTCGCGGCCCAGGCAGCCGAGACGCCGACCGAACCGGCCGCGAGCACGACGCAGCCGCGGGCCGTCATGACCAGCGATCAGGTCGTCCAGATCCTCGACGAGACCGTCGATTGGTATCGCACGCTGGGCGCCCAGCAGCAGGCGTCGAGGCAGCCGAGCGACCTGCTGATCCTGTATGCGAACCGGCAGACGGCCGACCAGATCATGAAGCTGGCATTCGACTTTGCACGCGCCAACGCCGAGCTGTTGAGCAGCGAAGCAGGTGCGAAGCAGGCGGCGGAGGAGGCTGCTTCGGAACAGTCGCTGAGTCGGCTGCGCAAGCGGCTCGACGAGCAGCGCGCGTCGATCCAGGAGGAGATCGAGGCGAGCCGGCGACAGCTGGCCAGCACGCCGAAGCCGAGCCAGGCGACGCTGCACTCGAGGATCTCGGTGTTGCAGGCGCAGCTGGATCTCCTGAACGCACGGCGCAACATGCTGGGCAACATGGCGCAGTTCGCCAGCGAGACCGATTCGTCGGGCTTCGGCGCGAACGCGCTCAAGGCACACATCGATGCCATTGCTGCCTCGATTCCCGCGTCGAGCGGTACGCCAGTGTCGGTGGTCGCGACAGCGGCGGACGCGGATTCGGCGGACGATTCGCCTGCCGCTGCTGCCGGCGGCTCGCTCAGCCGGTTCGGGATCTGGGATCTCGCGGCCAGGGTGTTTCAGCTTTCGGCCAAGGCGCGCACGATCGAGCAGATCGATCAGCGCACCGGCGAGTTGCAGGCAACGTTCAACACCGTTCGTGCGCAACCGCTCGAGCAGCTGAAGCGGTTGGCGGATCGCGGTGACGCGCTCGCGGCGCAAACGGACGCGTCGAATCTCCGTGGAGTGCGCGATCAGTACGACACGCTCGCGTGGCTGTTCCAGCAGACCTCTTCCATCGTGACGCCGTTGACCAAGGCGAGCGTGCTGCTCAATCAGTATCGCCGCAATCTGGCCAACTGGCGCGAAGCGACCCGCAAGCAGTATCGCGAGGCGCTCGAAGCGCTGGGCCTGCGTGTCGCGTTCTTCGCCGGATTGCTGGCGATCGTGTTCCTGCTCGCTCACCTGTGGCGTCGCGCGGTGTATCGCTACGTGCTCGAGGCGCGGCGACGTTCGCGCCTGCTGTTGTTGCAGAAGATCGTGTTGTGGGCGCTGGTCGTCGCCATCGCAGCCTCGACGTTCGCGACCGAGCTTGGCTCGCTGGCGACGTTCGCCGGCCTGATCACGGCCGGTCTCGCGGTCGCGATGCAGAGCGTGCTGGTCTCGATCGTCGGTTACTTCTTCCTGATCGGTAAGTACGGCATCCGCGTCGGCGACCGCGTGCAGATCGGCCCGGTGACCGGCGAGGTCATCGAGATGGGACTGGTGCGCCTGCACCTGATGGAGCTGTCCGGCGAAGGACCGATGGCACCGACCGGCCGCGTGGTCGCATTCGCGAACTCCATTATCTTCCAGTCGTCGGGCGGCTTGTTCAAACAGATTCCGGGCGTCAATCTCGCGTGGCACGAGATCACGTTCAGCCTGCCGACGGGCGCCGACTACGCGGCGCTCAAGGACAAGATGGTCGAGGCGGTGACCCGGGTGCTCGCCGACTATCGCGACGACATGGTGCGGGCGACGCGCGCGATCGAGAAAGCCGCGGCCGCGCCCGAAGCCGGCGATCCGCTGCCCTCGGTGCAGCTGCGTTTCTCGGCTTCCAGCGTCGATGCGATCGTGCGTTACCCCGTGCAGCTGTCGCACGCGGCGGAAATCGACGAGCGTGTGTCGCGCGAGCTGCTGAACGTCATCTCGGCGCACGCCACCGTCGCGGCCTGAGCTGGCTGCAAATCAATATAGGTAGGCCCTGCCCGTAAATTGGGTAGTCGCTGCCCATTCGGCCGCGAG
>CADEEJ010000016.1:0-2825 GCA_902826315.1 uncultured Steroidobacter sp. | reverse complement strand
AATATAGGTAGGCCCTGCCCGTAAATTGGGTAGTCGCTGCCCATTCGGCCGCGAGCCCGCGAGCGCACGATACGTCCCGTGCTGAGCTCGCATATGGCCAAATTTTCGTCCTGCCGTATTTTCGCGTCCTCGCACCACATTTCACTCGTGGCCCGCGAGAACGCGGCGCCTTGGGCCGTCGTCGCGCCTCACGGGCCACGCAGTGATTTGTAGTAGACCGTGGTCGCGCAGGGCGCGCCGTCGGGCATGAAGGCGTAGTCCGGGATGCGTCCGCAGAGTTGCCAGCCTTGGCGCACGTACAGCCGCTCGGCGTCCGCGGAGGCCGTGTCCAGCACGAGCAGCGTTTTGCCGGATCTGAGGGCATGACGTTCCGCCGCCACCAGCAACGCTGCGCCTACGCCGTGTCGCCGTCCGCGCCGGTGCACGAGCATCTTCGCGACATCCGCGCGATGCAGTTGGTTTTCCGGCTGGGCGAACACGACTTGCACCGTGCCGACGATCGTTTCCGCTGCGTCATAAGCCGCCAGCACGATGCGCTCGCAACGCGTCGCGCTCGCCGCGACGTCGCGCCAATAGGTCAGCGCCTTGCCGCGCGTCATCGGCAACATGAAGCTCACCGATGCGCCGCCGTCCACGCAGTCGATCAGCACGTCGCTCAGCGCCTGCAGCTCGTGCTCGCCGAATTTCTGGACCGCGCGGACGTCGATCTCGTACGACATGTGTCACCTCCTCGCCGTGCGCGAGTGCTCGGAGGCGAGCACGACGATGTACCGCGCGGCCTTGCGCGTCCGATTGCGGAACGTAATCGGCTCATCGAGCTGCATCGCCAGGCAATCGTCCTTGACGAGACGACGCGTGACGTTGCCGATCGTCACCTCGATCGTGCCTTCCTGGATCCACAGCTGCTGATGCAAGCCGACGTCGCGAGCGCCGCTCTCGTACGCAACCCGGGCGCCTGCCGGCAGCATGACTTCCACGATCTGCGCAGGGCAGGGGTAGTTGGCGGGCGAGATGTTTCGGCGCACGTAGCCGGACTGCGGGTCGCGCCACGCCGTGCGGTCGGCTCGCCGCGAGAGCGGGCTCGCGGGTGCGCTTGCGTCGTCGAACAGGCCGGCCAGCGCGACGCCGAGGCCGGTCGCGATTTTCTCCAGCACTACAGCGGTCGGGCTGCTTTCGCCGCGCTCGACCAGCGACAGCATCGAGCGGCTGACGTCGGACTTCGCGGCGAGACCGTCGAGCGACATGCCGAGCTGAGTGCGCAGCTGGCGCACGCGCAGCGCGATGCGGGAGTTGATGTCGGGAGCGGCGGCGACAGCGCTTTCCTTCATACTGGACATAGTGTCCAGTAAGCTGGAGGGTGTCAATTGTCGGTGACGCGCAGGCGGTAGCCGAGACCGGCTTCGGTGACGATGAACTGGGGATGGGAGGGGTTGGGTTCGAGCTTCTGACGCAGGTTCTTCAGGCACACGCGCAGCATGCGCGTATCGCCGAGGCGATTCGGCCCCCACACTTCGCGTATCAGGTGATTCGAGGTGACGATCATGCCTGCCTGCCGCGCCAGGCATTCGAGGACGCGATACTCCAGCGGTGTCAGGTGCACGTCCCCCGACGCCGCGTGGGTCTCGCGACGCGCGAGATCGATGCTGATCGCCCCCAGTTGCACGACAGGCGGCTGATCGCTGCTTCGTGCAGTTCGACGAAGCGCCGCTCGTACGCGTGCCAGCAGCTCCGGGGCACTGAATGGCTTCGTAACGTAGTCGTCGGCGCCTGCGTCGAGCGCCGCGATTTTCTGTGGCTCCATCGTTCGCGCCGAGAGCACGACGATCGGCACGGCGGACCAGGTTCGCACGTTACTGATCACTTTGAGCCCGTCGCCGTCCGACAGCCCGAGATCGACGAGCAGCAGGTCGGGCCGGTGAGTTCGCGCCTCGATCACGGCGCGAGCCGCGGTTTCCGCCTCGACGACTCGATACCGCTCCGCCTGCAACAACACGCGCAGCACGTTGCGAATTGCTGCGTCGTCCTCGATGACGAGCACCGAGTGCATTGCCTGGGTCACGACTCCGGCCCCCGCGTGGGCAGCGTGAACTGCAAGCGCGCTCCACCGCCGGGCCGATCGCTCGCCGTAATGTCGCCGCCATGCGCGCGAACGATCGCACGACAGATGGCCAACCCCAGCCCCGCGCCGCCGACGGTGCCTTCGTCCTGACCGCGCTGGAACTTGTCGAACAGCCGCTCGCGCTGAGCGGTCGGCAGCCCCGGGCCCTCGTCGTCGACGGTCATGAGCACGAGATCGCCATCCGGCTGCGCGGCGATGCGTACCGGCGTGCCGCTCGGCGTGTACTTCGCGACGTTGTCGAGCAGGTTCACGAGGGTCTGCACGATCAGGTCAGCATCGACATACAGGGCAGGCAGATCCGCTGGGATGGCGACCTGGACCGGATGGTCGCGCAGTCTTTCATCGATGCGGGCGAGCGCCGAGCCTACCAGGTCGTCGAGCGTCTGCCAGTCGCAGCGGAGCACGACCGGGCCCGATTCGAAGCGCATCAGGTCCAGCACGTTCGAAACCAGCTCGGACATCTCGCGCGCCTTCGACTCGATCGAATGCGCCAGCGAAGCTCGCGTCGCTTCGTCCAGCTTGGAGCCGCGCTCCGCGAGCGTGCTGCTGGCTCCGGCGATGACAGCCAGCGGCGTGCGGAGATCGTGCGATATCGACGCGAGCAGAGTGTTGCGCAGGCTTTCCGTCTCGGCGGAAACGCGCGCCAACTCTGCGGCGTCCGCGAGCTGCGCGCGTTCGATCGCGAGCCCGAGCTGGCCGGCGAACG
>CADEEJ010000015.1:41177-44815 GCA_902826315.1 uncultured Steroidobacter sp. | reverse complement strand
TGTTCCGCGCGCGCCGACTGGTCGTCGACACTGGCCTGCACTCCAAGCACTGGACGCGCCAGCAGGCGATCGACTACGGCATCGAAGCGAGCGAAGTCGAGCGCTATGTCGTGAATCCCGGGCAGGCGTGTGCGTACATGATCGGTCAGCTCAAGCTGCTCGAGCTGCGCGATCACGCGCGCGAGACGCTCGGTGCAAAGTTCTCGCCGCAACAGTTCCACAACGTCGTGCTGAAGACCGGCACGGCGCCGCTCGACATGGTCGCAGCGGAAGTGGACCGCTACATCCGCTCGACTTCGGGCGGTAAGACAGGCAAGTGATGTTGAAACACTCGATCCTCGTCGCAGCCGCGTTGTCGCTCGCGCATCTCGCCACGGCGGCGGATGCACCGCGCTCGCCGACGCCGCGATCGCAGCCTGATGTCTTCTCTATCACCACGGTTGCAAAGGGCATCGAGCACGGATGGGGATTCGCGTTCCTGCCCGACAACCGCATCCTGGTGACGGAGCGCCCCGGCCGCATGCGCATCGTCGGCACGGACGGCTCGTTGTCAGCGCCACTGCAGGGATTGCCGCGGATCGCTGTCGTGGGCCAGGGCGGATTGCTCGACGTCACGCTCAGTCCGGACTTCGCGACCGACCGCCTGGTCTATTTCTCGTTCGCCGAAGCGGGCGATGGTGGCGTCGGCACAGCGGTCGCGCGCGGCCGGCTGGCAGCCTCGTCGTTGGAAAACGTGCAGGTCATCTGGCGCCAGCAACCGAAGGTCGACGGCGGCAATCATTTCGGCTCGCGCATCGTGTTCCGTGGCGACGGCACGCTGTTCATCACGCTGGGCGACCGCTACTCGCATCGCGAGAAAGTACAGAACCTCGGCACTACGATCGGCAAGGTCGTGCGCATCAACGCCGACGGCTCCGTGCCACGCGACAACCCGTTCGTGGGGCGTGCGGGTGCACTGCCGGAGATCTGGTCTTACGGCCATCGCAACGTGCAAGCGGCTGCGCTGCATCCGCAAACGCGCGAGTTGTGGACGATCGAACACGGCGCACGCGGCGGCGACGAGCTGAACAATCCGCAAGCGGGCCGCAACTACGGCTGGCCCGTGATCACGTACGGCGTCGACTACTCGGGCGAGAAGATCGGCGAGGGCACCGCGAAAGCGGGCATGGAGCAGCCCGTGTACTACTGGGATCCGGTGATCGCGCCGGCCGGCGCCGTCTTCTACACGGGCCAGGCGTTCGCGCAGTGGCAGGGAGACCTGTTCGTCGGCTCGATGAATCCGGGCGGACTGGTGCGGCTGGACCTGGAGGACGGCCGGGTGCGTCAGGAAACGCGCTACCTCGGCGAGCTGCGCGAGCGCATCCGCGACGTGCAGCAGGGGAGCGATGGACTTTTGTACGTGTTGACCGACGAGTCGCGCGGCCGCGTGCTCAGGCTCGCGCCAAAAAAGCGTTGAGCTGCACTGCACGTCGTGACGTGGCGCACACCGCGACCGCCCGCGATTTCGCGATGATTGCACCCGTCCAGTAGGGGATGCGTGCATGCCAAAACCGGCCAAGACGTCGTTGCTGGAAGGGCTACTCGCCCGTTTCAGCACCCGGAAGGAACCACCCGCCGCGACCGGCCCGTTGCGTCCGTTTCAGGCGATCTCGATTTACCGCGGGCTGATCTGCTGCGACATGGCGCGGAAGTTCAGCGATCACCGCTTTCTCGTGCGCGATGCGCCGCAGCTGCCGCTCGCCGGCTGCACGATGAGCAAGAGCTGTCACTGCAAGTACATCAAGCACAAGGATCGGCGCTCCGAAGGGCGGCGACTGCTCGATTTCGGCATGGCAGCGCGCTTGTTCGACGGCCGGGAACGTCGCAATCGCGGCGGCGGCCGACGCCGCGACGATTCGTAGCCCGGGCTCAACCCGGCCACTGCTCCGGCAGATGCAGCGGCACGTGCAGCTGGCGCGTGCCGTTGGCGGCCTCCGCCGGAAAGCGCCCTGCCCGCACGTTGACCTGCAACGCGAAGAAGAACAGCTCCGGTAACGGCAGCGTGCGATCGCGGTCCTCGCGGAACGCGATGAAATCCTCGCGCTTCGTTGCCGCGCTCAAATGCGTGTTCGCTTGCTTCTCGCTGCTCAGGTCGGAGCAGTACGCAGCATCGCCTGACGCCTGCGGGTAATCGTGACCGACCATCACGCGTGTCGCGTCGGGCAACCGGTACAGCTTGCGGATCGAATCGTACAAGTCGGCGGCGCTCGCGCCGGGAAAGTCGCAGCGTGCGGTGCCGAGGTACGGCAGGAACAGCGTGTCGCCGACGAACGCGCAGTCGCCGATCAGATAGGTGACGGAGTCGGGCGTGTGACCCGGCGTCGCCACCACTGAGCACGCGATTGCCGACACGCGAAAGCACTCGCCGGCGTTCCACAGGCGCTCGAACTGAGAGCCGTCGGTTGCGAATCCCGGCTCCAGATCGAACATATGCGCCGCCGTGATCTGCACCTGGCAGACGCCGGCACCGGTCGCAACCTGGCAGCCGAGCGCATCCTTCATGTAGGCTGCCGCGGACAGATGATCGGCGTGCGCGTGCGTCTCGAGGATCATGGGAATCTGCAGCTGCAGCTCGCGAATGCGTGCCAGCATCTGCTCCGCGGCGACAGTCTCGACCACGCCGGAGCGACGATCGAAGTCGAGTACGGGATCGATGATGACGCCCTCGCGCGTGCGCGGGTCGTATGCGAGATAGGCATAGGCGCCGGTCAGCGCGTGATAGAAGGCTTCGACTGCCGGAACCTGCGTGACGCTCATGCGCTCATAGAGTACATGAAAACTGCGACGCTCATTTCCGCTGCCGACGCGCCGCAAACCGCGGAGCGCCTGCGCCGCCTGCGCTCGCTCGCGTGGCTGCTCGACAACTCGATCCCGCTGCCCGGCGGCTATCGCATCGGGCTCGACCCGATCATCGGCCTGGTACCCGGTCTCGGCGATGCCATCGGCGCCCTGTTCTCCGCTTTCATCATCAACGAGGCGCGCAGCCTCGGCGCGCCGCGCAGTATCCTGCTACGCATGCTCGGCAACGTCGCTGTCGAAACCTTGGTCGGCGCAATTCCGTTCGCGGGCGATCTCTTCGACGCCGCCTTCAAGGCGAACACCCGCAACCTCGCGCTGCTCGCGCGCTACCAGCTCGATCCGATCGGCAGCCGGCGCGGCAGCAGGTTTTTCGTCGCCGGTTTTTCGCTGCTGCTCGCGCTCGTCGTCGCGTTCATGATCGCGGTGCCGATTCTAGTGATCGTAGCAATCTTCAAGCTCTTCTGAGTCACAGGGAACAGTCATGGCAATGACCGAAGACTACGCTGCGACCGAGCCGACCCGCGCGCAGATCGATGCCATGCACGGGCCGGTGCTGCTGGAGTTCGGCAGCGTCTCGTGCGGCTGGTGCATCCGCGCCCAGTCGCTGCTGAAACCCGCGTTCGCGACGCATCCGGGCGTGCAGCACATCAAGGTCGAAGACGGCAGCGGTCAGCCGCTCGGCCGCTCCTTCGGCGTGAAGCTGTGGCCGACGCTGGTGTTCCTGAAGGACGGGAAGGAAGTCACGCGCCTGATCCGCCCCGAGCGAGCGCCGGAAGTCGCCGAGGCCTTCAACAGCATCG
>CADEEJ010000015.1:33002-41077 GCA_902826315.1 uncultured Steroidobacter sp. | reverse complement strand
TGCGCAGCAGGCTTCAGCCCGACAGCTTGCGCAGCAAGCGCTTGAGTACGGTCGGATTGCGTACCGGCGTGACATTCGCCGCGACACGCTGACCCTTGGCAGGCGCGGCATTCGTCCAGACCCGTCCGGTGACCGCGCTCGGCTCGCTCTCGATCAATGCAAGACCTGCCGCTTCCAGGCCCTGAAGCTGCTCGTTGGTCACATCCGTCTGGAACACGCCCGTCGCTGTTTGCCACTCCCAGCTCGCACGGCCCTGGTTGTCGAATACAGCCCGTCCGGACTTGCGCCCGCCGTCGGTCATCGAGGAGCTCTTCTGTTTACTCATGTCGCCAGTATCGACCGGCCGTGATCGCCACGACATAAGACGTACACTGAACCGCCACCTGAAGTGACGCACGTCACATTGCGGCTGTAACGAGCGCAGCAGGAACCTCCAGGCCCGCGGATGGTTACTGCAGCATGGCTACCAGAGATTTCCGACCCAGCGCGCACGAGGAATGGTCGAAGCGCAATCAGACGCTGCGCCACGCGGGCGAGAAGCGTCCGCGTGACGACCGCGCGCTGCTGCACAATCCCTACGATTACAGTGGCGTGGGCGGACCGGACGACGAACGCGTCTACGGCCACACGCGCAGCGACGACGGCAACTACCCGTGGAATCCCAACGGCGGTGCGTACGATCAGGACATGCCGCCGAGCCAGAGCGAGCGCGGCGGTTATCTCAAGCAGTGGACGCAGCGCTCGAAGGAATGGGCTAGGTTCGCGCCTTCACCATCGTCTGCACCAGATGATCGAGCGCTGCCGCCGGATCCTGGCAGCGGCCGGAATGAACCGGCGAAGTCTGGATGATGGTGCTGCGCGGAGCGACCAGCCAGTGAAAGCGCTCGCGCGGCGATAGCTTGCCGATCGGTCCCGCCGCAGGGCCGCCTGCGCACACCAGTGGAATGCTCGCGAGATTCGCGCGCACTGCTTCGAGATCCACATTCGCATCCAGCGCCAGCAAGCGGCGCTCGTCGAGCTCGATGCGCGCGCCTAAGAAATCCTGCGCCGGGCAGGACAGGATCACACCCGCGTTGATGAACTCTTCGCGCTCGACGCGCGGCACGACGCGCACGATCGCGTAGTCATACGAGCTGGGCGTGGGCACGCTGGGCCTCCATGAAGAAATCGTGCGGCGGCTCGAGCCGGCGCAGCAAGTAGCGCTGGTACGCGTCGCGAAATTCGCCTGCGGTTGCGAAAGCCGGATCGCCGGCCAGCAAATCGTCAGGGATCAATGAAACGGCCGATCGGATGATTTGCGGCGTCAGCCGTTCGAGCATGCTCTCGTGTGCCTCCTGCAACGCGCCGGCGAACGGCAACAACACGTGCTCGCGAATCCGTGCAAATGGATCGCGGCTGCGTTGCAGATAGTCGCTGCTCCAGTCGTGATGGAAATACAGCGCCGCGCCGTGATCGATCAAGTGCAGCTGGCGATGCCACATCAGCATGTTGGTGTTGCGCGGCGTGCGATCGACGTTGGTGACGAACGCATCGAACCAGACGATCGCCGATGCGAGTGCCGCGGCCGGCCGATGAATCACCGGATCGAACGTCACCGCGCCGGGCAGGTAGTCTAGTGCGACGTTGAGCCCGCCGCTGGCGCGGATCAGGTCCTGGATCTCCGGATCGGGCTCGGTGCGCGCGAGGTCCGGGTCGAGCTGGATCAGCACGATCTCCGGCACCGGCAGGTCGGCGGCGCGGGCGATCTCACCCGCGAGCAGCTCCGCGATCAGCGCCTTCGGCCCCTGGCCGGCGCCGCGGAACTTGAGCACGTACATGCCGTCATCGTCCGCCTCGACGATCGCGGGCACGGATCCGCCTTCGCGGAGCGGCGTGACGTAGCGAGTGACGGCAACGGTGCGTAACGGGCTCACTGCTGCAGCTGGAAACTCAATTTCAAGCGAAAACGCGCCTTGCCGCAGCTGCTGCTCATCACCATGTCGCCGACTGCTTTGACTGCAGCTTCGTCCAGACGCGGATACATGCTGCTGGCGACAGTACGCACTTCGGTCGGTCGTGCCGCCTTGCCGGACAGCGTGAACTCGACGACGACCGGTCCTTCCTCACCGACGTCGCGCGAAGCCGTCGGATAGTAGTCGCCGATCGAGATCGGTTTCACCACTTCGTATTTGCAGTTCGCCGGCGTATCGAGCGGCGGCAGCTTCGCGCGGGGGATGCACTGCGCGTCGAAAGTCTCCGCGTCGACGCCCTGCTTCGCGAGGCTCTCGACCAGCATGTACGTGCCGCGCCCCGACACGAGCAACTGCGATGCACTGGTCTTCTTGCCGCTGCTGTCGGTTCCCGTGTAGCTGATCTCGCCTTTGCACTCGAGCACTTCGTCCGAATCGTTACGCACGTGCACGGCGCGATACAGGCAGTCCTCGGTGGCATCCTTAGCGGAGCAGCGGCGCGGCCGAATGTCGCGCGCCAGGTAGTAGAGCCATTTGCCGCCGCCGGGAATTTCCACTGTGCGTCCTGATGCTTCGACAGTGAGCTCAGTGGTTAGCGGCGTGCCGCCACCGCCGGCGACCTGATTCGCGGCCGCCGCGATGTAGGACGAGCAGTCGGCCGGCTTTGGCTTGGTCCCACCGCCCGTGCTCTTGAAGATCTCGAGTTGCGTCTTGTAGCAACCGGCGAGCCAACGCAACTCGTTGGCCGCTTCGTTGTACGCAGCAACGTGCGCCTTGGAAAGCTCCTCCCGAGCTGCCGTGTCTTTGCCGACTGCCTTCTGGCTGATGTCGCCGTTCAGGCAGTTCAGGTAGTCGCGCACCTTGCCGCCGAAGTCGGCCAGTGCAGTGTTGGCCGCGATCAGATCCTTCTCGGCGGTGGAGCCGCCTTCGGGAATCGAAAACGTCGGCCGCGGACGCGTGCAATCCGCGAAGGCAGCCGTGCCCGTCAGAACGAGCGAGCCGGCGATGATGATCCTGACAAGAGTCCGCATCCTCGAAATCCTCTACGCAATCAATTGGCAATGGCAGGTTGGGGAGCACGCGGCCGCGCAACGCGCGCCGCTATGCGCAGGCCGAGCGCGAGCACCACGATGGCGGCGGCCGGAATGTATTCGGGCATCGCCAGCGCGCGCCCGATGTAGCTGTTCGCGAAGATCAGCCAGATGTAGTACGAGCCGACCGTGTGCAGGACCTTCCAGGCGCGCGGTCCGATCATCTGCGCCGTGCGATCGAACGACGTGGCGGTCATCGCGGCGATGAAGACATAAGCGAGTCCGCCGCCGACCCAGGTGATGACGTTGACACGTTGGGCGAACTCGACCGGCTGAACGTGCTGCATCCAGAAGATCGCGGCGAGGTGCACGCCGTGTGAAAAGGCAAAAGCGACTCCCAGGAACCGACGATTGCTCCGCTGCCACCTCGTCCACGCATTCGGCCACAGCCGAAACAGTGCCGCGGCCGTGAACGCTGCCAGGAACAGGGTCACGGAAGTGCGCGCCGTCAGGCGCACGGCACGGGCCGCGGCTTCGCCCGGATCGGGCGTGATCGCAATCGCCGCCAGCACCGCCGCAAGGATTGCGACAGCAGCGACGCCGACCAACGGCCAGCCGTTCAACAACCCCGAGGGTTTGCGTTGCTGCATGTCGGACCTCCCCCTGCGTTTTCCGATGATAGCAGCGGGACCTGCACAGTCGCGATGCACTGCTTACCGGCGGCTGCTCGGAATTGGCCGATCTTCTCTGGGCGCGCTCGCCGCTGCCGCCTAGATTCGCTCGCAGGAGAGGCGGAACCGGATTTGCATCGGGCTATCGGGCCCGAACCCGGGCCGAGGGAGGCGCGATGGGCAAGATGAGAGGCAGCACCCGGTGGGTCGGCTTCGCAGGGGCAGCGATCCTGCTGCTGGCAGCGAGTCTGGCCACGGCGCAGTCGCACGCGGACGAGGCAGTGGTCGATGCTGTGTGGAAGCCGCAGCGGATGAACTTCGTGTATCGCGGCTACAGCACGCTCTACTCGTGCCGGAGCCTGCAGCAGAAGCTCGAAAAGATCCTGACCTCGGTGGGCGCGCGCGGCGGCATCGAGCTGCGCGCGTACTCGTGCGACGACGAGATTGCGACTGCACGTTTTCAGATCGCGCTGACTTCGCCCGTAGAGGCTACGGCGGAGAACGTCGAGCAGCTCACTACCTACGATGTGCACGATCAGCTGATAGCGCGCGTGCGCGGCGAGCGACTGGCGAGCGCCGAGGACCTGCCGCGCTTCCCCGCGGTGTGGAAGACGATCTCGTTCGCGCGCAGCCGCCAGATGAAGCTCGCGCCGGGCGACTGCGAATTGGTACTGCAGTTGCGCCGGCACATCCTGCCGCGCATGGCGGTGCAGATCGTGAGCGACCAGGTGCGCTGCTCGCAGTTCGGCAATATCGGCAAGCCGCAGCTCACGGTCTCGGCGCTGGTGCCGGTGGAAACGAAGTTGTCGGACTGAGTTGTCGGGCACTAGCCCGACAACTTTTTCTTCACCATCCGGATGTGATAGTCGAGCCAGCCACGTTCGTTGCTGTTCTTCGATTTCTCTCGCAGGCCTTGCAGCGCCTGCAACCGCGTCTCGAGCGCGGGCCGGAATTTCGGATCGCTCGCGAGCGCGACTTCCGTCAAGTGCAGCGCCTGCGCGTAGCGACCGGTCGCCACGTACTGCGTTGCCAATTTCGTGACCGGCTCGGCGCCGCCCGCGAGCTTCGCGAGATCGGGAAACACCGCATCCATCGGCACGTCGTACATCGTTGCGGGCTTGAGGTCGAACCAACCTGCGTAGCCCTCGTAGATGCCGCGAATCGACCAGATGAGATTGCCGTACCCTTCGCCGACGACGAGCTCCGGCGGCAGCTTGATCTCATACATCAACGTGAAGACGTCCTTGCCTTCGTTCATCCCGCGCACGACTGCGTCGTGCACGTACGCGATTGCGTCGCGGTACTGCGTGAGACGTCGCGTGATCTCAGCGTTGCCGCGCACCGGTTCGCCGTGACTCGGCAGCAGCAGCTCCGGCTTCAGCGCCAGCACTTTGTCGAGCGAGGCGACGTAGTCGAGCGCCCAGCGCGGCTTCGTGCCGCGTAACGTGTAGATGTTGGGAAACGACTCGTAGTAGTTGTCGCCGACGAATGCCGCCTGGTACTTGGGGATCCACACCGTCAGGTGGTCCGGCGTCTCTCCTGGCGTGCTCATGAGCTCGAACTTCGTATCGCCGAGCGTGAACTCGTAACGATCGTCGAACTGCACGGTCGCGACGATCTGCGCGCCGAAGTTGCCCGTCGACGGACCGGCCTGCGGTCGCGGAAAGTTGAACTGCGCCGCGTTGCGCTCAGCGAAGAAGCCAGCGAGCCGCGTCTGGTAGTTGACGAACTCGTAGTGCTCCTGCTGCGCGATCACCTGCGTGTCCGCAGCCTTCCACAGCGGCACGCCGCCTGCGTGGTCGCCGTGTGCATGCGTCAGCACGATGTACTTGATCGGCCCTGTATTCTCGCGCTGGAGCAACTCCTTCGCACGCGGGGCACGCACCACCGACGACGTGTCGATGACAACGTTGCCGGCGGACGTCGTGACGAGGAACGTGTTGCCGAACCCGTAGGCGAGGTAGATCGCGTCGTTGACGCGTACCGCCGCTTGCTGGTTTTCACCAGTGCGCAGCGGATTGTCGACGCCGATCTGCACTTGCGCCATCGCGCTCGCAGATGCGAGCGCGATCAACGCACAGGCGACGCGCACGCGTCTCACTTTGGCCGCTTCACTTCGGCTTGCGCAGGCGGACCGTGAACTGATCCGTCTTGCCGCGCAGCGTCGGATCGAACACCACCTTGGTGTGATCGTCCGCGGCGTGCACCAGGATGTCGCTCTCGGCTTCGACGACGAAGCCCGCAGCCTTCGCATCCTCGATCAGGAAATGCTTCGGGATACGGTGCAGGGCCGCGTTGTCGGCGCCGTCGTTGCCGACGTGATCGGTCACGCCGAACACGCCGCCCGGCTTCAGCATCGAATAGACCGCCTTCAGAAAGGCCACGCCGTTCGCGGGGTTCATGTTCCGCACGTCGTGATAGTTCATCGCGGTGATCGCGACATCGACGCTGCCGGGCGGAATCTGCGCAGCGGCCGGCAGATCGCCGTCGACGCGCACCACGTTCGGCAGGCGATTGTTCGCGAGCCGCTCGGTGAGCGCCTTCGCGTACATGCCCTCGCGCAACTGCAAGGCGAGCGGCGGGTTCTGCGCATACACCTTGCCCTTCGGACCGACAGCGACCGACAGCACTTCGGTGACGTAGCCGCCGAGCGCGATGATGTCGACGGTCGTCATGCCGGGCTTCACGCCGAAGAACTCCATCAGCTCGGCCGGCTTGCGATCCGCATCGCGTCCCTTGTCCTCTGCGGGCCTATTGGCGCTAGCAAGCGCCGCAGCCAGGTTGCCGCCGCCGGCGCTCGCTTTCGATTCGAAGCGCGGCGATCCCGATTCCATCGACGTGCACGCCAGCGTCGCAGCCAGCGTCCCAACCAGAAGGGCCGTGCCCAACACTTTCGGCCAACTGAATGTGTTCATTTGCTGATCCCCTATTCCACTGCTGCCTTCTTCGATTCGATGCGGCCGAGCCGCGAGTAATAGCCGCTCGCCTGCAAAGTGATGATAGCCGGCTCGTCGCTCAGGTTTCGCCAATACCAGCCGTGCTGCCCGGTGAACGGCGCGATGAACGAGCCGTGCGCTTCGCTCGCGCGCTCCTGGATCTCGTAGCTGCGGTAGTAACCGGCGGGCCATTTGCCTTCGGTCGGCTCGCCGTGAAACTCGAAGTAGACCGGGCCGCCCTGCACGCGCCACGAGTACAGCATCGGCTCGCCCGCAGCGAGCGTCGCCTTGTATTCCAGCTCTTCGCGACCGGACACGTCGATCTGGATGTTGCCGCTGTAATACTTACGCGGATGCACGTGGGCCACTTCGGTGATCGGCTTGCTCGCCTTGCTCGTGCCGAGCGCGTCGAGGCCGACGAGCCGGCCGATGCCGAGCGGATCGATGGCGTACTCTGCCGGCAGCACGAACGCGACCAGGATGGCAGCGGCCGCGAGTGCAGCGACGAGAGTGCTGATGAGCAGGCGGCGCGGCGATGCGTGAGGTTGCGCGTTCATTGTCCGATTGCGTAGCCAGTGAGCTGGAGACCGGTGAGGACGAAGCCGGCAGTCAGTAACGCGACGTTCGCGCCGTACGCGTGTCGCGCGAAGCTCGCCGTCCGCCGCCAGTAGTTCATGACGAGCAAGATTGCGCTCAGCGCAAGCAGCTGACCGATTTCCACACCGACGTTGAATGCGAGCATGTTCGGCACGAGCCCGTCGCGTGACAGATTCAGCTCCTGCAGCTTCGTCGCGAGTCCGAAGCCATGGAAGAAACCGAACACCAGCACGGCGGCCTTCGCATTGGGCTGCCAGCCGAACCACGTGCGGAACGCGTCCATGTTGTCGAGCGCCTTGTAGACGACCGACAAGCCGATGATCGCATCGATGAGAAATGGATTGACGTGCACCCCGGTGAGCACGCCGAGCAGCAGCGTCGAGCTGTGCCCGATGGCGAACAACGTCACGTACAGCGCGACTTCCTTCAGTCGATACAGAAAGAAGATGACGCCGGCGAGAAACAGCAGGTGATCGTAGCCGGTGACCATGTGCTTCGCGCCGAGATAGAGGAACGGCACGATCTGGACGCCGCCGGCGTTGCGCACGAAGTCCTGGTCGCTTTCGGCAACCGTGTGTGCCAGCGCTATTCCGGCAGCCAGCAGCAGCGGCAATCCGAGCAGTCCGATGATGCGTCTGGCGTTCATGGCGGGAGCGCGATGATAGCGATTTCGACTTAGTTCAGCATGAGCAGCAAAACCGCGCCCAGGGCGATTACGGCGACGCCTGCACCGCGAGCGGCCGTCACTCGCTCCTTCAGGACGAAAATCGCGATCAGCATCGCGAACACGATCGAGGTCTCGCGCAAGGCGGCGAGCCGCGGCGTGTCGCCGAGGCGATAGGCCCAAAGGGCGAGGCCATACGTCACGATCGACATCGCGCCCGCGAACAG
>CADEEJ010000015.1:14692-32902 GCA_902826315.1 uncultured Steroidobacter sp. | reverse complement strand
GATAGGCCCAAAGGGCGAGGCCATACGTCACGATCGACATCGCGCCCGCGAACAGCCCTGCACGCCGGTCGAGGCGGCCAGCCAGCCCCAGGCACCCTGTGGCAAGGGCAGGAAGAACGCAGCCGGAAACATCAGCAGCGCGCTGAAGCCGTCGATCAGCGCGCGGCTCGACATTTTGTCCTTGCCTGCCTTGAGCACCGCATTCACGATCTCGTGCGCCGCGCCGGAGCCGACGATCATTGCCGAGGCGAGCTGGGTAGAATTCGTCACTTTGGCATCGGCTCGACTGCTGCATGGACAATGTCACGCATACTCTCATCGGCGCGCTCCTCGGGGAAACCGTTGCGCGTACGACGCCGAGCGATCCGCACGGTCTACCCGCCGACGTCCGTCGCAACATGCTGGTTGCGACCTCGGCCATCGGCAGCAACCTGCCCGACGTCGACGTGCTCTACTCGTTCATCGGCGGCAAGCTCAACTACCTGCTGCAGCATCGCGGCCATTCGCACACGATCATCGGCGCCGCGCTCCTGGCGATCGCCGCATTCGCGATCGCGCGCTGGTTGCTCGCGCGGCGCGGGCACACACCTTCGTCGAGGGATCTGCTGTGGCTTGCAGGCGTGTTCGCGATCACGCCGCTCCTGCACATCGGAATGGACTTCACGAACAACTACGGCGTGCATCCGTTCTGGCCGCTGTCGAACCGCTGGTTCTACGGAGATGCGGTGTTCATCGCCGAGCCGCTGCTGTGGGCGGCGTGCGCTCCGCTCGTGTTCACGTTCCGATCGAAGGTCGCGCGCTTCATCGTTGCCGCGGTCCTGGCGATTGGGATCGGCCTGGCGTCGTTCAGCGGCCTCGTGCCGTTGCTCCCTGCAGTGGTGTTGATCGTCGTCATCGCCGCGATGTTGCTGCTCGGCCTACGCGCGACACCGCAGGTTGCGCTGGCCGGCGGCGTAGCACTCTGGCTCGTCGTGACGGCGACGTTCGCTGTCAGCTCGCAGATCGCGGGGCGACGAGTCGACAAGATCGCGGCGACGCTGTTTCCGGACGAGAGCCTCGTCGATCACGTGATTACGCCGATGCCTGCCAATCCACTGTGCTGGGAAATCATGCTCGTGCAGGTGCGGGAGAAGCTGGTCGTCGATAGGCGCGTGATGCTCGCACTCATGCCTTCGCTGATTCCTGCAGACGGATGTCTGAGCCGCAGCCTGAACATTCCGAGCAGCGCACCTCTGCAACGCGTGCAGGCCGGCGACACTGCGGAGCTGCACTGGTATGGCGAAATCTCGACCGGGCTCGATGAGCTCAGGTCGCGAGTCGCCAGCGATTGCGAAGCCGCGGCTGCGATGCGTTTCATCCGCGTTCCGTGGCTCGCGCAAGTCGGGTCGGACACGGTGCTTGGTGACCTGCGCTACGACCGGGAGAAGGCCCTGGGATTCGCCGAAGTGGCGCTCCACGACCCGCCTGGGCGCTGCCCGCGCCTGCTCCCGAACTGGCGCCCGCCGCGGGCGGATTTGTTGCAGTAGCCCGGCGACGTCGGGGGATCTTTTACGCGCAGGGAGCGTTGTTGGGGTCGCGCCTGCGTGGCGCGGTGCCCGACAACGATGCGAACTTCCGGCCGTCCGCTGCTGCTCCAACTCGCCTGGCACGTCCTGGCGATCCTCATCTTCCTGTTCCTGCCGGTGCTCAAATGGAAGGCACCCTGGTGGGAGTTGCCGCGCAACGAGGTGCTCGGCATCGCGATAGTGATCGCGGGATACATCACCGCCGCCCTGGCAGTCATGGTGTTCGCCCGAGCCGGCACGCCGCGAGCATTCAGTCGCGGGCTCGGACTAGCACTGGGTACGTTCGGGCTGTTCATGCTCGTACTGCTGCTGAGCCGCCTCGACGCGCCTCGCTACTTGCTGTTGCCTGTGTTTCTCGCCGTTCTGGCTCTCGCGCCATTCGTGGTGACGCCGCGCATGGGACAGATCGTCGGCATCGCGGCGCTCGCCGTGGCGTTGATCGGCGTAGTAGCTCTCGGCGGACGAGCTGCATTCGCGCCGCCGAAGAAGACTGCGCAAGTCGTCGCCACGGACGTGAAGACTGCGTTCTATGTGCTGCGCGTCCGTTCGCACGAGGGCGTAGTCGGAGTGCCTGCGACGCGCGGTGGCGGTTTGGATCATCTCGGCGACCGAGTTCTGCTCGGCACCGGCGACGGCTCACTGTTTACGCTGCGCATTGCTGGTAACGATCTGCAGGCGCATCGCCTCGCGCTGCGCGTGCCGGCGAATCGCGATGAGTTTGCGGCCGCCTTTCATGGCAGCGCGCATGCACCTCGCCTCATGAGCAGCTATTCCGAGGACACGCCCGAGGTCCAGACGTGGAGATTCCGCGTCGCCGACGTGATCGCGCAAGTCGACGGCGAGCAGGTGCACATCTTCGCCTCCCACCATTTCTGGAAACAGCGCGAACAGTGCTTCGTCGTACGCGTGTCGCAACTCGACACGAGTCTTGCCGACCTCGAGCGAGCGAGCGGGTCAGGCGAGTGGCAGACGATCTTCGAAAGTCAGCCGTGCGTACCGCTGTTCGGCGAAGGCGCGATGCGCGGCAAGAATCCGTTCCGCGGCGAAGAGATCGGCGGCCGCATGGCGCTGCTCGACGCCAATACGCTGATGCTGACCCTCGGCGATCACGGCTTCTCCGGCATCGAAGGCGCCGTCGCGTTCGCGCAGGATCCGCACGCCTCGTATGGCAAGACCTTCCGCATCGACCTGCGCACGCATACGGCGGTGATGAACACGCTCGGACATCGCAATCCGCAGGGGCTGTACGCGGCTGCGGACGGCCGCATCTGGGAAACGGAACACGCTGCGCAAGGCGGCGACGAGTTGAACCTGCTCGCAGCGGGTGCGAACTACGGCTGGCCCGAAGTCACCTACGGCACCGACTACGGCTCGCTGATCTGGGCGTTGAGCAAGCAACAGGGACAGCATGCCGGCTACCAGCAGCCCGTGTACTCCTGGCTGCCCGGCATCGGGATCTCGAACCTGGTGCAGATCCAGCGCGAGCGCTTTCCCATCTGGCGCGGCGACCTGCTGATGGGCACGCTTGGCTCGCGCGGGCTGTTCCGCGTCGTGCTCGACGGCGATCGTGCAGTCGTGACGGAACCGATTCCGCTGGGGAAGCGCGTGCGCGACGTGCTGGAGCTCGACGACGGTCGCTTGCTGCTGTGGACCGACGAAGCGGCGCTGCTCACAATCGAGCCGGTCTCTGGATCGGGCGCGTCGCTGACATTCGCGACTGCGTGCCTGGCCTGCCATCGCATCAGCGACGGCTTCTCGCACCGCATGGGTCCTGATCTGTATCACTTGCTCGATCGCAAAGTGGCGAGCGCCGAGAACTATGGCGCTTACACGCCTGCGCTCAAGAAGCTCGGCGGCTCGTGGACGAAGCAACGGTTGGATGAGTTCCTGCGCGATCCGCAGAGCTACGCGCCCGGCACGTCGATGATATTCCCGGGCATCGCTGATGATCGACAACGCGCCGAGCTCGTCGACTACCTCATCGCTACGAGCAAAGTGGGCGGACAATAGCCATACTCGCGGCTCCGGGGCGCTGGCCCGTTCCACTCGAAGGAGCATTTAATGAGACTCCAGAAACTCAGCATCGCGCCGCTCGCTGGTCTGCTGGCGCTTGCACTCTTCACCGCTGCGCACGCCGAGACGCGCGAGCAACTCACTCAGCAGGTCCGCGATGCCGAAAACGGATTTGCCGCGACGATGGCGGCGCGCGACCACAAAGCATTCGCCACCTTCATTGCCGACGACGCAATTTTCTTCGGCGGTGAGAAGGCAACGCGCGGCAAGGCGGCGGTCGTGGAGAGCTGGAAAGGTCTCTACGTGAAGCCCGAGGCACCGTTCTCATGGCGCTCGGAAACCGTCGAAGTGCTCGAGTCCGGCAAGCTCGCGCACAGCAGCGGTCCGGTGCTGAACCCGAAGGGCGAGCGCGTCGGGACATTCAATTCGATCTGGCGCCGCGAGGGCAACGGTAAGTGGAAGGTCGTCTTCGACAAGGGTTGCGATGCCTGCAGGTGCAGCCAACAGAGCGCCCAATAACGCGCGCAACGAGCAGCGCACGGCTCGTGTGAAGTTTCGTGGGGCGTGCTTGCCACGCTCGCGGCTACCCGACTAGGCTTCCCGGGTCGTCATTCCCTGGTGAATCCATGTCGCATGCTCGCCGCAAACTGACCGCTGTTCTGTACATCGCTCTGGGTATCGCCGCACCGGTCGGCGCTCTGATCGCCGCGACTTCGGCGCTCGATCTGCAGAAGGCGCGTCATCATCACTATCACGAGCTCGGCGACGCCTTCAAAACCGTGCGCGACCAGACGCGCGCCGGCACGCCGGACATGACGAAGATCAAGGCGGCTGCGCAAGTGATCAATGAGGCGTCGGTCGACCAGGGCCGTTGGTTTCCCCACGGCACTGGACCGGAGGCCGGCAAGACCCGCGCGCTACCGGAGATCTGGACCAAGCCGGCAGACTTCAAAGCCGCGCAGAAACTGTTCAGCGACGCTGCGCCGAAGCTGCTCGCCGCCGCAAGTGCCGGCGACCTGCACGCGGTGAAGTCGACCTACGGCGATCTCGGCAAGGCGTGCAAGAACTGTCACGACACGTTCCGCGGGCCTGAAGATCACGATCACTGAGCCAGGGTTGCACCACCCCGGGTCGCGCGCTACTCTGCGCGCCCTTCCACTCAACCGCCGGAGAGGTCACAGAGAACTATGATTGCCTGCACCCCGACCTCCGCCGGGAGCGTTCGCTAGCTCGATTTGTCGAAAGGGCCCTGACCGCTTTCGACCAGAAAGATCAGTCGCGTCGACCCCGGCGCTTGTCCGACCGGTCCGTTACGGACCGCGTCGCATATCCGCTATTGCTCGGGGTTCTACGCAAATGCACAGCGAATTTTCGCTCGACCGGCTCGGCTGGTCGGCCTTCTATTCTCAGCAACTCTCTCTTGAAGATCTGAGCGCGGGTTATCCCGCGCGTGTCAGTAACGTTCAGCGCAATCTCGTCACCGTTCTGTGCGAGCAGGGTTCGCTCGATGTCGTCGTGCCACCTCGCCTCGCCACTGCCGACGCAGCGATTGCGGTTGGTGATTGGCTGCTCATCGAGCACGAAGCACCGCGTGTGCTTCGCATCCTGGAGCGCCGCTCGCTAGTCTCGCGGATGGCGGCAGGCGTCGAGCAACGCATGCAGGCGATCGCGGCGAATCTCGACACGCTGTTCGTTGTGACGTCCTGCAATGATGACTTCAACCTGTCGCGCCTCGAACGGTACTTCACTGTGGCAAAGCACGCGCAGGTCGAACCTGTGATCGTGCTCACAAAGTCGGACTTGTGCGCAGACCCTGCGCCGTTCGTTGCCCAAGCGCGTTCGATCGCCGGCGACATCGGAGTGCTGGCGCTCAACGCAACCGCGCGGACGGAAGCGGAAGCGCTCGCGCCGTGGCTCGGACGCGGGCAGACAGTCGCTTTCGTCGGCTCATCGGGCGTGGGCAAGTCGACGCTGGTCAACGCACTGGTTGCCAGCGAGGCGCAGACGACTAGCGGGATCCGCGAGCACGATGCGAGAGGCCGCCACACGACGACATCGCGGCAGATGTTTGCGCTGTCGTCAGGCGCGTGGGTGATCGACACGCCCGGCATGCGCGAGCTCAAGCTCGGCTCGATGGAAGATGCCGTCAGCGCGGTGTTCGACGACATCGAAACACTCGCTCGGGAGTGTCGCTTCCGCGATTGCCGTCATCGCGACGATGCAGGCTGCGCTTTGCAGGCCGCAGTGGTAGCGAGTCGACTCGACGCACGACGACTCGACAGCTATCTGAAGCTGCTCCGTGAAGCCGAGCGTGCGGGTCAATCAATCCGCGAGCGGCGTGCGATCGAGCGGCGCTGGGGCCGCATGCATCGACACATCACTTCGCGGCGCGGTGGTCCGGGAACTTAGCGAGAATGAGGCCGACCGCCCTGTCGGCCTCTTCATCGCTGATCTCCTGCGCATGGAGACCGACGTCGACCGTACCGCTCCAGATCTGCGCGTTCTGCGCGACGTCGACGACGTCGAGGGTGAACGTGCCGATCTGCTCCTTGTTGCGGTTGATCGGCAAGCCGACGCCGATGCCGCCCCCGATGCCGCCGGAGCCACCGCCCACTCCGACGCCGATTGACGGCTTCTGCTTCTGCCGTTCCTGCGACGACATGACGTACGTGATGCGGCAATCCGGCTTGTCGGTCGCGAGCGCGTATCCCTTCTCTTGCAGCTGCTTGAGCGCAGTTGCGCGCACCCGCTGCTCGGTCAGCGATGCGGCATCGGACGACGCGTGGTGCCAATCGAACGTGCTGCACTTTCCGAAGTCCGTGTCGGCTTTGTCGACGCGCACGGTCGAGCTCGGAGCGGCGGCGCAGCCACTCAGCACCAGCGATGCTGTGCAAGCGCAAGCGGACAGAATGCGATTCATCATGACGGTCACTCCTTCACGCCGACGGCGCGTGCGCGCGGCGCGTACTCATAGTGCCAGGGCTCGTTCGGCGATTGCAGCGGTCCCGCGAAGCGCGAATCGCGCATCGCCGCCGCAAGGCGGGTCGCCCAGCCCTGCCCTTCCCACACCGAGCGCACCTTCGCGACTTCAGTGGGCGCAATGATCCGCCCGTTCTGCACGATCTGGAAGTCGATCGCACGCGAACGCCCGTGCAGCGACAAACCGGGAGCCGCCAGCGGGGCCGCGGACGGCACCGGCCGCCACGCACGCAGAAAGTCCGCGAAGCGCAGTGTCGCTTTCGCGTCCGGATGCGCGGGGTAAGCGGTCAACTCACGCACGGCAGCTTGGTGCAACCGATCAGCAATGACGCCGACGGACTTGTTCGAGTTCCAGCGTTGCAGCTGCAAGTCCAGGCTGCGTGCGGTCGTGTTGGCGTACAGCGAGTAGCCAGGATTCGCCGCCTCGAAGCGCGCGCGTACGGTGGCGATCTCGCTCAGCAGGTCGCGATACTCCTGGCCGGCCTCGTAAGCACGGATTTCCTCTGCCGACCAGCTCCAGCGCGACTGCAACTGCCGTCCCGCGCGGAGATAGCCGCGTACGGCGAGGAGTTGCCGCGGCTGACCGTCGATGTGCTGCACGGCATCCTTTGCAGCAGGCGACAGATCGTGCGTGACGGCGAGGAGGTATTCGTCGATCGATGCGAACGCGAGTGCCGGCGCCGCCAGGCTCGCGAGCAGCAGGAGAACCCTCACACCGTCTGCGCGGGCGGCGTCTCTTTCTCGATGACGATCGAGCCCTTCAGCACCAGCGCGGCGATCGCGCCGATGGCCGCGAGCTGCGGCGCAAGCAGCGTGCCGACCACGCCGATCGTCAGCGGAATGTCGATGAGCACTCGCCCGTCGTCGTTCTTGATGACGACGCGGCGGATGTTGCCCTCGCGAATGATCTCCTTGATCTTCGCCAGCAGCGTGTCGCCGCTGAACTGGAACTCTTCGGAGCGGGAAGTGGACTCGGTCATGGCGGACTCCTGCTTTTCTGGTTGAAAGCGGCCAAGGCCCTTTCAACAACGCCGTCAAAAGGCTTGGCTTTTGCCGGCTACCCAATCAACTCTTTCAACTTGGCATGGCCCGTGCGCGACATTGGCAATTTGGTGCCGTCGTTGCAGATTGCAAGCCAGCTGTCCTTGCCGTACAGGTCGATGCGCGCCAGGCGCTCGACATTGAGAATGAACGAGCGGTGGATGCGCACGAAGCGCGTGGCATCGAGCTGGCTCTCCAGGTCGGCCATCGTCTGTTGCTTGCGCAGACGCTTGCCGCCGCACGAGAACGACAAGTAGTCGTCCTGCGCCTCGATGAAGTCGATGCGCTCGAGCGGCAGCACGTGCACGCGGCCTTCATGGCGGATCAGGATGCGCTCCAGGGTGCGGCCCGGCGGCCGCGCCGACACCGCGAGATCGTGCGCGGACGGCGCGGGCGTCTTGTTGCGCAGCCGTTCTGCCGCACGCTCGACCGCGGCGGCGAGTCGCGGCGGCTCGACCGGTTTCAGGAGATAGTCGACCGCGTGCACTTCGAACGCGCGCAGCGCGAATTCATCGTATGCCGTCGTGAAGATGACGGACGGTGCACGCTCGCCGAGCAGCTCGAGGACTTCGAATCCCGACAGCTTCGGCATCTGGATATCGAGGAACACCAGCTCCGGATTCACCTCTTCGGCGAGCTTCACCGCCTCGAAGCCGTTGGCGGCCTCGCCGACGATCTCCACGCCGGCAATCTTCGCCAGGTGCTCGCGCAGAATGGAGCGGGCCAGTGTTTCATCATCGACGATCAGCACACGCACTTTTGATTCCCCTCATGCAGTGGCGCGCAGCGCGGCGGCAGTGGCCCCCGAGTACGGCAACAGGATCGATACCCGGAATTTTTCCTCGGTGGCAGCGACGTCGACGCTGGCGCGATGACCGCACAGAGTTTCCACCCGCGAGCGCACGTTGACCAGACCGACGCCGGTGCCGCGCGACGGCGGGCGATCGGGGTCGCACGGATTCTCCACGACCAGCTCGACGAAGCCCTCGCGGCGACGCGCCGTGACACAGACTTCCCCACCTTCGAGCAGGTGCGCGACACCGTGGTGAACTGCGTTCTCGACCAGTGGCTGCAGGAACAGCGGCGGCACCGAGACTTCGCGTACGTCTTCCGCGATGTCGAAGCGCGTGCGCAGTCGCTCGCCGAAGCGCACGCGCTCGATCGCGAGGAACGTTTGCGCCAACCCCACTTCCTCCGCGAGCGGAATCGACTGCTCGCGCCCGAGTGTCAGGCTCTTACGGAAGAACTGCGCCATGAGGAAGCACATCTGGCGCGCGGCTGCGGTGTCGTTGCCGATCAGCGCCGCGACCGAGTTCAGGCTGTTGAACAGAAAATGCGGATCGAGCTGCGCGCGCAGGGATTTCAGCTCGGCCTCGCGCGCCAGCACTTGCAGCTCGAGCGCCCGCCGCTCGGCGTTGCGCGAGCGTTCGAAGGCGCCTGCAAGGTAGTGACCCAGCACAGCGAGCGAGATGCCGATCGCACCTGCAAAGATCATCAGACCGAGAATGCCTGCCGCGTCGTCGCCGAGGTCCATGTCGTCGGGCAGCAGGTATTGAGCCCAGACGTAGCCGATCGCCAGCCAGCAGACCAGCGAGGCAAGCCCGACGGCCACCCACATGACCGCCATCCGCACGATGGGCGTCTCGCCGGGGGGCAGGGACTGCGCGAGATACCAGTAGGAGAGCGACTGCATGCCGAGCAGTAGCGCCATGGGGACCGCGAAGTACAGCGACCACAGCGGCGGAGCGCGACCGCCGAAGATGAAGACCACCGTGAGCAGCAGCCCGAAGACGAGCCAGACCGCCAGGTACAGGACGAGTCGGCTGCGGCGTTTGAGGATCGGGTGCATGGCTGCGGGTGGCTAGTTCTTCACCTCGATCCCACCCATCACGACCATGCCCTGTACGACCAGGGTCTTGGTCGGCACGACACTGGTCGGACGCCGCTTGTCGACGAAACCGCCGAGTAGCGTCGTGACCTTGCTCGTGACGGTCCAGTCGGGCGGTACGTAGATCTCGATGCCGCCCCAGAACGCGAACACTTCCACCGTCGCGCTGTCGCCCTCCATGCGCGTGTCGGCGAGGTCGAGCTTGATGCCACCCATCACCGCGGTGAGATCGGCGCCGCGGAACGGCCGCGACACGGGCCGCAGCTCGCAGCCCGACATCAGCGCGAACGAGCGCACGAATTCCTGGTGATCGCCAGCGCCGGAAATCGGCTTTGCCTGCGGCGGACCGTTGATCGCACGCCACACCAGCGAGCCGCCGACGAACAGCAGCAGGCCCGGCAGCAGCAGATGCCACAGGCTGACGTGAATCCAGCCGATGCGATCGAGGAATATCCAGGTGCCGACCGTGATCAGTACCCAGCCCCAGGAACGGCTGCGGCGGTGATCGGGGCTGCGCACCATCGTCACGCCGACGGCAACGAGGGCCAGCGGCCACAGGCTGCGCAGCACATAGCGGGCGTCGAACCAGCCGAGATTGTCCGCCAGCAGAATCGTGCCGACGAGAATGATGACGACGCCGACCACCAGCCGGGCGGAGATCAGCGCGTGATGTTCGTGACCTAACCGCGCGCGGATGCGTTGACGGATGTGGTCATTGCGCCCCTCGGCATCACGGGGCTCTTGATCGAGATCCATGCTGGTCACCCGCCCGAGGCACCGGGCGTGGTGCGGTGTTCACGACCGGAGTCGCGGACCAGGAAGCTCAAGCCCGAAGCGATGACGAAGATCGGCCAGGCGGTGCCCCAGCCGAGACCGAACAGACGGAAGACGCCGATCAGGCAATACAGGCCTGACGCCAGCAGCCAGATGCCGCCGGAGCGATCCAGGTGCCGGCTCGGCACCGCCAGGCCCCAAAGGCCGAGCGCAATCAGCGGCACCGGAAAATAGCGCCACCAGCCGGTCGGCATGTCATAGCCGAGATTGACCGCAAGCATCAATCCGCCGATCGCGAGCAGAAAAAGACCCAGCACCAGCCGCGAGCGGCTCGCGTGTCGGTGTGGCTTCAGATCTTCCATCAAAACACTCCCGCCAGACGGGCGGTACGCAAGAGCATGCGCCGACCTTACGGAGGCCGCCATAGCCCTGGCCAGCGCCCACCGGTGAATGGCGGATGCCTGCCGGTGAACCCCTGAGGGCCTTTGCACCGTTAGACTTGCCGCCATGGTCATCGAAACGAAAGCTCGCTCGCTCCGTCCCGCGTTGCTCGCGGCAGTGCTGGTCCTGACCGCATGCGCCGGCCAGGGTCCGCAGCGTCAGGCCGGAGCATCTGCCGCTTCTGCCGCTGCGACATCGGGTAACCCTGACGAACTGGCAGGCAATGCCCTGCAGGCGCTGGCCGACGGCGACCCCCAGCGAGCATTGGCGGCAATCGCGCGCGCGAATCTGATCGCACCGAAACGGCCTGATCTCGCTTGGCTGCACGCGCGCGTCTGCATGCTTACGCCGGCCTGCGAGCCGGAGCCGGTCGAGACACGATTCCGCCAACTGGCTGCGGACAACGGCGCCGTGTGGCTCGGCCCACTCGCACGTGCACAGTCACGCCACGACAGACGAGTCGAAGACCAGATTCTCGAAGAAATGAGCCGCTCGCAGCGCTTCGATCTGTACTGGACCAGCCTGGTCTGGCGACTCAGCACCGCTCGTAATGCGCGCGCACCTCAGGCAGGCACGCCAAGCGCAGACCCCCAGGCGTTGACGCACGCGCTCGACAAGACGACGGAGACGCTATCGAGCGCAGTCGTGCCAGCATTCAAGCCACTGAACACTGCGTGCGCCCTCGATCGCATTCAGGACGAGGCTACGCGCACGCGATGCGAGCGCATTGCGCAAGCCATGCAGCGCAGCGATACGACGTTGGTCGAGGGCATCGGCATCAGCATTGCGCAGCGGCTCGCGACGCCCGCCTCGCCCGGTGCAGTCGTGCTCGAGGAACGCGCGTCTACGCTGAGCTACCGCAGCCAGGCCGCCGGCGCTGTGGTGCGCTCGCAGGTGGAGCGCGACAAATTCTCCGCGCAGATGATCGAGCTCATGAAGAAGCTGCCGCGAGAGCAGGACGTCTCGGTAGCGATTCTGCGCTGGGCCGGTCAACCGCTGCTTCCGGACCAGTAGCCTTGCCGAGCTCCGCGAGCAGTTGATTGAGCTCGCCGGTCATCAGCATGAAATCGATCTCGAACTGCTCCTGCGCCGCCAACTCCTGATCCGGTTGCGATGCGTCCTGCGCCGGTGTCTGGTCCATGGCGAGGAACTCCAGGCGCTTCAGTTGCAACTTCTCGGTGAGCACGAACGAGATGCGGTCGTTCCACGTCAACCCGAGTCGCGTTGCGTACATGCCGGCGTTCAGGTGCTGACGAACTTCGCGCGCTTCCAGCGGATAGCGCGTGTAACGGATCGTCGCCTTGGTCTGATCCGCGGCCTGCAGCTCCAGATCCTGATCGATCGTGAAACGCAACGGTGCATCGCCGAGCGCGACCCACGCACTCATCGCCGCCGACGGCGAGCGCTCTGTCTCGATCAGCTGGACTGCGAGGCTGCCGAGCGTGTCGCGCAAGGTTTCGATGAGCTCTTCGGCGCGAGGCGCACCCGCTGCATCGACAACGAGCCAGCCGTGAGTGGGATCGATCCACGCGCGTGTGATGCGACGTCGAGTCAGCGCACGAGCGCGTAACTCTTCGAGCACGCGTTCCTTCAGCTCGCGCATCTGTCGTCTGCCGACCGGGAAGCCCTGCTGTTGCTCGATCACCTTGGCGCGATCTGTCGCGACCTGTCGCACGATCGATGCCGGCAGCAGTTTCTGCTCGACACCGAGCGCGATGAGATGCTGCCCGTGCGTCGTATGTACAAAACGCTCTGCGACGCTCGCATGCACCCAGCCGCGACTCAGCATGTCGAAGCTGCCGCAAGGCTGCAGCGCGCGCTGCGCGAGTTTCTCTTCCAGCTCAGCCGGAGCAACCGACCAGTCGGCCGGCAGGCGATAGACGACCAGGTTCTTGAACCACATCGGGGGCGCGTAAAAAGCGCGAAGTATACGGACTGCACGTGCCCCGACCAGTCCTTGCATTCGCCGCGAAAATCAGAACGGAATCGCCGAACTCGTGCGTGCGGAAACCCTCTGTTTCGAGTGCGATATCCGCGCGACTGAGAGTCGACTCTGCAGCAAATGCGCGCAGCAACTCGTAGTGGCTCGTGCCCGCTTCGTGCGTACCGGACAGAATCGCATCGACGACGCGCAATCGCGTCTGCGCACCGATGCGCTGATCCGCGACGCCATCGCCGGCGACGACCGCACCGAACCGAGCGGCCGAATGCTCCAGTGCGCGAACGACGGTCGTGCCGACGGCCACGACGCGGCGATTCTCGCGGCACGCGCGGTGCAGCACCTGCTCAGTCGCTGCCGAGATGCGATATGGCTCGTCGAACGGCAACAAGCGATCGAGCTCAGCATCGCCCGTCGACGAAATCCCCGCTGCATGCGTGATGGTCGCGAACACGATGCCTTTCGCTGCGAACGCTGCGAGCAGCTGCCAATCGAGCGCGAAGCCTGCGGACGGCGGCTCGTAGGCAACGGGTTGCGCCGCGATCGATGTCCACACGTCCCACAGTTGCAGCGCGTGCGACATGTGCGCGTACTGAATCGGCCGCCCGTAGCGCGCGATCCCGGCCCAAACTTCCGCCGCGGGATTCTCGAACCGTATCGCAAGCAAGCGCGGATGGCCGAGTTGCTTCTCAATCACCGCAGTCAATCGGCCGAGACGAAGCCTCTGCCCCGGCTCGAGCGGCGGCGGCAGCGGGCGATCTTCAGTCCGCGTGTTGTGATCGCCTGAGCCAAAGACGATTGCATGAAAGCGCAGCATGTCGGCGGCCGCGAGTGAGCCCCGCGCCGCGAGTCGCACTTCGACTGCTGCGCCAGTCTGCACATGCACGCCGCGCAAGCTGGCCGGCAGCGTTGCCGCGTCGTTTGCGACCACGACATCGCCAGGTTGCAGAAGCTCGATGAGTGAGCTGCGAAGCACGCTGCGGATGCGACCCGCAGCGTCCACGTGCAAGAGCTTCGAGTCGGCGGAGCGCTGAACCGGCTTGTCAGCCGCTATCACGATGCTCGCCTCACTGCGACCGTATGTGCTGCGGGCAGCAGATCCGCAATTGCATCGGCGAGTTCAATCGCCGCCGCGCTCGGCTGCTTCAGCGTCGCGCGATCTGCATCCGGCACAGCGATGGCGTGCATGGGCGTATCCATGTCGCCCGGATCCAGCGCAAGCAGCTTCACACCGTGCGCCAACATCTCCTCGTTCCAGATGCGCGTCATGTGTGCCAGTGCGGCCTTACTTGCACCGTACGCGCCCCAGCGTCCGTACGCGTTGACGGCAGCGTCGCTGGAAATGTTCAGTACCACGCTGCCGCGGCCCTCGCGTGCAGACGCAGCCAGCGAACCGAGCAGCGCCTTCGTCAGGCGAAACGGTCCCAGTACATTCGTCACGAGCGCGCGCTCGAAGTCTTCGCACTCTGTATCGCCGAGCAGCGCGAGCGGCGTGGGGCCGAGATCCGACGCGTTGTTGACCAACACGTCGAGGCCGCCCAGCACCCCCGTCGCCTGCAATGCTATTCGATGAATGTCCTGCTTCTGCGCGACGTCGCCGACGATCCCGTGGGCGCCGTGCTCACGTGCGACAACCGCAACGCGCTCGGCAGTTCGCGCGACGAAAGCGACGCTTGCGCCGCGGCCGGTCAGCTCACGCACGAGCGCGAGCCCGAGCCCGGAAGTACCGCCGGTGATCAACACTCGGGTCGTTTGCATGTCGGTTTGCATCTGTGCTCTCCTGTGTGCAAACGATCTTAGAGACGGTCGCCGGCAAACCAACCGCCATGTCCACTGCAATGGCGGAATGTCGCTACCTCGGACATTCGTAACGCCACAGATTCACCATGGATCGACCCGAGCTCGTCGCGGCCCATCTCGCGCGCAATCTGGTTGCGCTCCGGCACGTGCGCAATCTCACGCAGGGCGCGCTGGCCAAAGCGGCCGGCGTGCCGCGCTCGACGATTTCCAATCTCGAATCGAGCAGCGGCAATCCTTCGCTGACCGTGCTCGTCAAAGTCGCGGGCGCGCTGGGCGTGCCGCTCGACGAGTTGCTGGCCTCGCCGCGCGCGAAGGTCCGCAAGTGGCAGCGTAACGAGCTCGCGAGTCAGAGCGCCGGCCGCGGCGTTACGGTGCGCTCGCTGATCCCCGAGCGCGTGCCCGAGGAGCTGCTCAACATCATGGAATTCGCGCCGGGCGCTTCGATGCGCGGCTCGCCGCATCTGCCCGGCACGCGCGAGTTCTTCACCTGTCTCGGCGGCGCAGTCACGATCTTCGTCGCAGGCGATCGCTTCGATCTCGAAGCCGGCGACGTGCTCGCGTTCCCGGGCAACGTGCCGCATTCGTACAAGAACCCCGACAGCAGTCGCGCCGCGCATGGCGTGTCCGCCGTCATCCTCGCCAAGTCAGGAATCTGATTCAGAAGGGAGAACGATCATGATCGGCTACGTCACGCTCGGCACCAACGACATCAAGCGCTCCGCCGCCTTCTACGACAAGCTGCTCGCCGAGATCGGCGCGAAGCGCATGATGGAGCAGGAGACGTTCATCGTCTGGGGTAACAGCCCGACGCAGGCCGCGTTGTCGGTGACGAAGCCGTTCGACGGCAAGGCGGCAACCATCGGCAACGGCGTGATGGTCGCGCTGGTCGTGAAAGAGCCGGCGCAGGTCGACAAGCTGTACAAGAAAGCGCTCGAGCTCGGCGCGCAGGACGAAGGTGCCGCCGGCCCGCGCGGCGAAGGCTTCTACGCCGGCTACTTCCGCGACCCGGACGGCAACAAGCTGAACGTCTTTTGTATGACCTAGACCTTCAGCACCAGCTTGCCGGTGTTCTCGCCGCTGAACAGCTTCAGCAACGTCTCCGGAAACGTCTGCAGCCCCGCGACGACATCTTCGCGGGTCTTGAGCTTGCCCGCCGCGAGCCAGCCGGCCATTTCGCGCATGGCTTCGGGATAGCGATTGGCGTAGTCGAACACGAGCATGCCGGTCATGCTCGCGCGATTCACGAGCAGCGACAGGTAATTCGCCGGCCCGCGCACGCCGCTCGTGCTGTTGTACTGGGAGATCGCGCCGCAGATCACGATGCGCGCATTGCGAGCGATCTGCGTGAGCACGGTGTCGAGAATCTCGCCGCCGACGTTGTCGAAGTACACGTCGACGCCCTTCGGGCAATGCTGCCGCAGGGACTTCTTCACGTCCTCCGACTTGTAGTCGATGGCGGCGTCGAAGCCGAGCTCGCGCACGAGGTAGTCGCACTTCTCGCGTCCGCCGGCGAGGCCGACCGCGCGACACCCTTTGATCTTCGCGATCTGTCCGACCACCATGCCGACCGCGCCGGCCGCGCCGGAGACGACGACCGTCTGTCCTGCTTGCGGCTTGCCGACGTCGAGCAGGCCGAAGTACGCCGTCATGCCCGGCATGCCGAGCGTGCCGAGATACACGGGCAGCGGTGCAAGGCGCGCATCGACCTTCGTCAAGCTCTTGCCATCGACAGTCGCATATTCCTGGATGCCGACAGTGCCGTAGACGTGATCGCCTTTGTTGAACCCGGGATGCCGCGACTCGACCACCTCGCCGACGCCGCCCGCACGCATCACTTCGCCGAGCCCCACCGGCGGGACATATGACTTGACGTCGTTCATCCATCCGCGCATCGCAGGATCGAGCGACAGATACGCGATCTTCACCTGCACTTCGCCATCGTTAGGCGCGCGCACGGGCTCTTCGGTGTAATTCCAGTCGCTGCGCTTCGGCAAGCCGACGGGACGGGCTGCAAGGCGGAATTGATGATTCACTGTCGTCACGGCGGCGCTCCCCTGATTTCTCTGTGCGTTGCCGCGAGAGCATACGGCTCTACAGATAGGACAGCCACCAATCGTCGCGCCGCCGCTTCACTGCAGCGAACCAGCGGCATGCGGGATAGAGAGAGATGACGACCAGCAGCCACGCGAGATAGACAACCGGTAAGCCGAAGCCCCACAGCTGCGGGATACTCATGAAGTCGTCGCTGAGCATCGCGGTGCCGTAACCCATCGCGAGGGCGATGAGGCCCGCGGCGAGATGCGCGAGCGCGATGTGCAGCACGTAGAAGAACAGCGGCACGCGTCCGAACGTTCGCAGCACTTCGCTGAATCTGCCGCGCGCGGATTCGAGCACAGCCAACCACAGAAACGCGAAGCCCAGCATCAGCAGCAGATACTGCAGCGACGGCGGATACTTCTGCACGTTGACGAATGACAGCAGCGTGTGAATCGTCGTGCTCTGGAGCGACCAGTCTGCCGGGTCGCCGTACACGTTCGTCGTTCTGAGCAGCACGAACGCGGTGAGCGATCCCACACCGAAATAGATGAGCCATTGCGTGCGACGCTGCGGCTCCATGTCGTACAGAGCGCCGGCGCAGTAGCCGAGACTCATCACCGCGATCCATGGAATGAGCGGATAGCCGACGAAAGCGTGCGGGATCGGTGCCGAAACGTGCAGCAGCGACCACAGCGGCGCCCATGCACCGAAACTCTGCGGCTCGATACCATCGAGCAGGTTGTGCCCGAAGATCATCGCGACACTGCAGACCGCGATCGCGGGCAACGGCAGGTGGATGAGCCCCGCCAGCACGATCATCGAAACACCGATCGCCCAGATCACCTGCAGGAACAAGCCGTGGTCGTAGCGCACGTTGAACGTCCACACGAGGCTCATGACGGTGACTTCCAGCACGACGAGCCACAAGCCGCGGGTCCACAGGAACTTGCTCAGCTCGGCACGCGTGCACCGGCGCCCGGTGAGATAGGCGCTGACGCCGGCGAGCAACACGAACGTCGGCGCGCAGAAGTGTGTGATCCAGCGCGTCAAGAACAAGGGTGCGTTGGTTTGCGACAAGTCGAGCGGATCGAAACGCGCGTCAGTGAAGAAATCGCGAACGTGGTCGAGCGCCATCAGCACCATCACGAAGCCACGCAGGATATCGATGGATCCGATGCGCGCGACCGCATGTGCGGTGACAGATGCTTGCGCGAGCGGTGCAGCTGCGGCGCTTTCGAGCCTGGCGGACATGCAGGGCTTTCCTCGCTGGAAAGCCCTGACGGTAGGCGTACGCGACCCGAGCGCTAACTAACCTATGTCAGGACGTGGGTCGGGCTTTAGCCCGAATCTTCCTCATCCTCGTCATCGGTTCTGCTGTCGTCGTCGCTGTCGTCCTCGTCGCCGCAGTCGGGGCCGAGCCAGCGGCCTTTCAGCTGCGACTTGACCTTCATCGTCTCCTTGCCCTCGCCCATTTGCAGGTCGAGCGATCCGGTCATCGTCTCCGGCGTCGGCGTCGTCACGCGCAGCACACCGGAGCCCTTGAGCTCGCCGTTGCAGGACAGCCGGACTTCCTGCGTGGTGCGCGTGGTACGCACCACGGTTTGCGTGCAGTCCTTGGTATCGCCGAGGTCGAACGGCTTCTCGGCTTGCTTCTTCGTGATGCACTCGCGGTCGGTATCCGTCTGCGGACCCTTCTCCGCCTCCTTCCTGAAAGCCGCTTCCATCGCCGCGCG
>CADEEJ010000015.1:8003-14592 GCA_902826315.1 uncultured Steroidobacter sp. | reverse complement strand
GCGTTCCGTTGCGTGGCAACTCGCAAACTTTCCACCTACCGCCGCAAGCGCGATTTCACCAAGACTGCGGAGCCGAGCGGCGCGTTACCGGTGAAATCCTCGAAGCAGCTGCGCTACGTGATCCAGAAACACGCGGCGCGCAGGCTGCATTACGACCTGCGGCTGGAGCTCGGCGGCGTTTTCAAATCCTGGGCGGTCACGCGCGGGCCTTCGCTCACTCCACAGGACAAGCGTCTCGCGGTGGAAGTGGAAGACCATCCGCTCGACTACGGCGACTTCGAAGGCACGATCCCGCAGGGCCAATACGGCGGCGGCACCGTGCAGCTGTGGGACCGCGGCTACTGGCAGCCCCTCGGCGACTTGTCTGCAGATGCACAGTTGCGCAAAGGCGAGCTGAAATTCCTGCTCGCCGGCGAACGCTTGAAGGGCAGCTGGGTGATCGTGCGCATGAAGAACGATCGCGACGGCGGCAAGCGCACCAACTGGTTGCTGATCAAGCATCGCGACGAGTTCGCGCGCGACGCGGCGGCCACGCAAAAGATGATCGCTGAAGATGCCTCAGTGGCGTCCGGCCGTCCGATGAGCGACATCGCTGCCGGCAAAGGTCGCGCCCCGAAGCCTTTCATGCTCGACTCGCGCAAGCTCGCGCGCGCCGACGCGCAGTGGAACTCGAACAGGAGCGAGGAGCCGGCAGCAGTCGTGAAGCCCGCGGCGAAGTCCAGGAAATCTTCGGCAAAGAAGTCCGCCGCCAAAGTGCCGGACTTCATCGAGCCGGAGCTGGCGAAGCTCGTGGAGCGCCCGCCGAGCGGTAACGAGTGGGCGCACGAAGCGAAGCTCGACGGCTATCGCATACAGCTCCGCGTTGCAGACAACGAAGCGACGCTGAAGACTCGCAAGGGTCTCGACTGGACCGACAAATTCCAACCGATCGCCGCCCTCGCCTCGAAATTTCCCGACTGCATCATCGATGGTGAAGTTGCGGCGCTCGATGCGAACGGCGCGCCGGACTTCTCAGCACTGCAGGCCGCGCTGTCGGAAGGCAACGTCGATGATCTCGTGCTGTTCGCGTTTGACCTGCTGCATCTCGCCGGCACCGACGTGCGTGACCAGCCGCTGCGCGAGCGCAAGGCGCTGCTGAAAAAGCTGCTCGAATCGCAGCGTCTGCGCGCGAACAGTCTGATCCGCTACGTCGATCATTTCGAAGCGCCCGCACACGCCGTACTGGAATCTGCGTGCCGCATGAACCTCGAAGGAATCATCTCGAAGCGCGTCGATGCGCCGTACCGCTCGGGACGCGTCGGCGACTGGACCAAGGCGAAGTGCCGTGCCGGTCACGAAGTCGTGATCGGCGGCTGGACGCGCGAGGCCGGTCAGCTGCGCTCGCTGCTCGTCGGCGTGCATCGCGACTCGCAGCTGGTAGCGGTAGGTCGTGTCGGGACGGGCTTCGGCCGCGAGAAGGCACAAATGTTGATGAAGCGCCTCAAGCCGCTGGCGAGCGACAAGAGTCCGTTCACCGGCCCGAACGCACCGCGCGGCGGCCGGGACGTGCAATGGGTCAAGCCGCAGCTCGTCGCCGAAATCGAATTCGCCGGCTGGACGGGCTCGGGCAACGTGCGCCAGGCCGCGTTCAAGGGCCTGCGCGAAGACAAGCCGGCGCGGGAAGTCGTTGCGGAGCGCCCAGCCGCTGCCGAGGAAACGGTCATGAAGAAACCTGCACCGAAACGCTCGGGCACTACTCGCACCGAGCCGAACGTCGTGATGGGCGTGCCGATCTCCAAACCCGACAAGGCACTGTGGCCGAACGCGGACGACGGCAAACCGGTCACGAAGCTCGACCTCGCCCGCTACTTCGAGAGCATCGGCGAATGGATGATGCGGCACATCGAGGGACGGCCGTGCTCGATCATTCGTGCACCCGACGGTATCGACGGGCAGCGGTTCTTCCAGCGTCACGCCATGAAGGGCACGTCCAGCCTGCTGACGTTAACGAAGGTGGTCGGCGATCACGAGCCGTATCTGCAGATCGATCGCATCGAAGGCCTGGCTGCTTTGGCGCAGAGCGCCGCGGTCGAGCTGCATCCGTGGAACTGCGAGCCCTTCCAGCCCGAGGTGCCGGGACGGTTGGTCTTCGATCTCGATCCGAGTCCGGAGGTTTCGTTCGACGCCGTGATTGCAGCTGCGCGCGAGCTGCAAGAACGGCTCGAAGCGCTCGGCCTGGTCACGTTCTGCAAGACGACCGGCGGCAAGGGACTGCACGTCGTCACGCCGCTCGCGCCGAGCAAGAAGAGCAAGTTGCGGTGGCCCGAAGCGAAAGCGTTTGCGCAAGCGGTGTGCGCGCAAATGGCCGAGGACAGTCCCGATCGCTACCTGCTCAACATGGCCAAGAAGCAGCGCACCGGGCGGATCTTCCTCGACTACCTGCGCAACGACCGGCTATCGACGGCGGTCGCACCGTTGTCGCCGCGTTTGCGCGAAGGCGCGCCCATATCGATGCCGCTGCGCTGGCCGCAGGTAAAATCCGGGCTCGATCCGACCCGCTACACGATCCGCACAGCGCCGGCGCTGATTGCAAAAAGCAAGGCGTGGGATGACTACTGCGAAGCCGTACGGCCGCTGGAGCCCGCGATTCGCAAGCTCGTCGGCCCGCAATCCAAGCGCACGCGACGCTCTGCCGACACGCATGCTCGTGCCTGACAAACGCGGCTGAACTAAAAAAAGTCAGCGAAGTCCGCTACGATCCGGCTCCGGGATCGCTGCGGCTGCGAACAATGCACTTTCGAACAACTGCGCTGATCGCTCTCATCTGCTGCGCGCTGCCGTCCATCGCAGTCGCAGACGTCGACAAGGGAGTGAACGCCATCCGGCAACGCGGCTGCGAAAGCAAGCCCGGCGTGCGCGACGCGCTGCGCCGCTCGCGCGGCCTCGACGAAGTAGCGCGGCAATGGTCGAAAGGCGGTCGCCTCCATGAGGCAATTGCCAGAACCGATTACCGCGTCGCGAACTCCTCATCGATGAAGATCGAGGGAGCGAAGAACGAGCGCGCCCTTTTGCAAATCATCGCCGGCAACTATTGCGAGACAGTGCTGGAGCCCGAGTTCACTGAGATCGGCGTCTACGAGCGCGGCGACACAGTGTGGGTCGTCGTGGCTGCGCCGCTCACGCTGCCCAAGGCGGACGACATGCGGCAAGTCGCCGCACGCGTGCTGCAACTCGTCAACGAAGCTCGCGCAAAACCGCGCAAGTGCGGATCGCGCGCGTTCACGCCGGTGCCCGCGCTGACGCTGTCGCCGATCTTGTCGCGGGCAGCGCTCGCGCACGCCAAAGACATGAGCGCGCATGAGCTATTCGAGCATCGCGGCTCCGATGGCAGTACACCGTCGGACCGTGCGCTGCGCGCCGGATACAACTGGCTGACCGTGGGAGAGAACATCGCCGTCGGTGCAGCGACGGCTGAAATCGTCGTGAAGGGCTGGCTCGACAGTCCGGGCCACTGCACGAACATCATGGGCGGGCAGTACCGGGAGATGGGTGTCGCGTACTTCACGGACTTTGCGCACAAGGGGGATATCTACTGGGCGCAGACGTTCGGGACTGAGAAGCGAAAATAGGATTGTCCCGAACTGCCCCCTCCCTGCCCTCCCCCGCCGGGCGGGGGAGGGTTGGGGTGGGGGCGAGGCTCGTCACTCCGGTTGGTTACTCCTGCGTGTCGTTCTTCTTCGACTCGACACTCGCCGAACCGCTGCCGTCCGCAGCGAGATCCGCAGCGACACCGCGGCGCGAAGCGGACGCATTACCAGACGCTGAGCCGTTTGCATCACCGGTGATGCTGTCGAGCTTCGGCGCAACGTCCAGCTTCTTCTGCTCCGGCTGCGGCTGAACCGGCGACTCGAGCGCCGAGTTGTGGCTCGCCGCGGCGTTCGTCGCGCTCGACAGGTTCGTCGCATCGAGCTGCGAAGCCGTCGTGGCCGCCGCAGAGGTCGCAGTGTTCGCGCCGGTGTCGCGCGCGGTTGCAACGGTCGATTCAGCGCGGTTGCGCACGTTCATGCTCGTGTCGTGCGCAGTCGCAACGGTCGACTCAGCACGATTGCGGACGTTCGCACCGACGTTGCGCGCGCGATCGGTCGTATGATCGGCCACACCGCGTGCACGCTGAGTCGTCTGGTCGGCTGCACCACGCGTGCGCTGAATCATCGAGCCCGTGTCGAGCTCACCACCGAACGAGCCATTCGCATTGCCGCCGCCGAACACGCTCGTGTCTCGCAGCCCGCCGCCGACGGCGCCATTCACAGCGCCTCCGACTGCACCGCCCAACACCTGCGCGTGCGCAGCCGAGCAAGAAAGAACAGCAACGATCGCAGCAGCGATGAAAGTTTTACGCGTCTTCATGGTCATTCCTCCGGTCTCGACCGCAGCCAATCTGCGGCCTTTGAGAGGAATACGAGCCGGGGAAGCGATTTCTTCCCTTGCAGGATGCAAGAAAAGATTTGACGTAATGCAGGTCAGCGGGCGCTGACTTTCGCGAGATCCGGCGAGGGCCGCAACGCGTCGCCGACCAGACCGTTGCCATACACCTTGTCTGGCCCACGCGTACCGAGATCTTCCGCTTGAGATGTCAACGCAGCGAGCGCGGACTCGGCGCGAGTGCGATCGATCTCAGTGAGTTGTCGCGCGAACAAGCCCGCGGCAATCGGCGCCGCGAACGACGTGCCGCGCACTAAGGCGAATTCGGCATCGAGACCTGCCGCAGCCATGTCCGCGCCAGGCGCTGCGAAGTCGACATGTTTGCCGCGGCACGCTTCGATCAGCACGTGCCGATGCGCATCGACGCCTGTGACGGCGACGACTGCAGGATAAGCGGCTGGGTATAGCGGCGGCGCCCCGGGACCATCGTTGCCGACAGCTGCGACGACGATGTGGCCTCGCCCGGTCACGACACGTATCAATTGTTCGAGCAAGCCGTTTGCCGGGCCGACGAGACTGATGTTGATGACGGGCACGCGCTCGCGTGACATCCACGCGAGCGCATCTGCAACCTCATCGACGGCGCCACCGGTCGCGAGACCGCAATAGACATCGGCAGAGTAGAGCTCGGCGCCCACAGCGACGCCGTTGAAGCGCTCGGCATGTCCGACGAGTAGCGACGCGACTGCCGTGCCATGCGCACTCGGCACGCCGCCGCCGGCGCAGCCGTGCTCGTGGATCGTCACGCCGCGAAAGACGGGATGACTACGTTGCACGCCGCCATCGATCAGTCCCACGCGCACACCGGTTGCCGGCGGAACCGGTGCCGACGTGCTCGTCGCGGGAGGTTCGACGGCACCCTCGGCGACGATCCCGCTGTCCAGATAGACGTGATTGAAGTCGTAGACACCACCAGGATCGAGTTGGCGCAGGCGCTGCAATGCGCGCCGCGTCGACATTCCGGGCGGAGCCTGCAGGACGACGATCGTTGCATCGAGCCCTTCCAGCGCTCGCGTCCGACCCACATTGAAGCCTTCGGCCCGTGCGGTATCGAGCGCCGCGGGCGATGGCGAAAGAGCGACAACTTCGCTGCGGAGGATCGGCGCACCGCGCGGATCAGCTTCCAGCCCGGTGCGATTGGTCCGCAGCAGCTCCCGAACCCGCAGTCGCCGGACCTCGCGCAACTGCTGCGGATCGGCCGCGCGCAGCGTGCCGTTGACCGTACGGTTCAGCTCGTCGGTGGGCAGGCCCGGAACGGTGGGCAGCTGCACCGGCGGCAGGATCTGGCCGAAGGCCGGCCCGTTGACGCCGAGCAACAGGCACAGCCATAGCCACAATGATTTGGAAGGCGTGCGCTTCATGGCCGATCCACCGATCCTCCGTAGACTATACGATACGCGCCGGGGCAATCTTCCGTGCCCCTTGCGCGAAATAACCTGGAATAAAACGGGAGTCGCAGCCGTATATATGAATCGAGTGGAGCAGGTGCGCCGCGAGATCGTCGAGCTGCTGCCGCGACTGCGCCGTTTTGCGCGCACGATCGCCCGCAACGTGCACGACGCCGACGACCTGGTCCAGCTCGCAATCGAGCGCGCCCTGCTGAAGCACGAGCAATGGCGACCGGAGCTGAGGTTCGACGGCTGGATGTTCGGAATCATGCGCAACGCCTGGATAGACGAAGTTCGCTCACGCGCACGCCGCGACCGCATCTTCGCGCCGGAGGAAGCCGGCGTGACTGTCGGCCACGACGGCAACGAGAGCCAGGTGCGCCTGCTCGCCGTGCAGCGCGCCGTCGCCGAGCTGCCCGAAGAACAGCGGCTGGCTGTCGGCCTCGTCCTCGTCGAAGGGCTTTCCTACAAGGAAGCGGCCGACGTGCTCGAAGTTCCGATCGGAACGCTGACGAGCCGGCTCGCGCGCGGCCGCGAAGCGTTGCAGGCAATGCTGAGCGATCGTGCCGGAGAGCGATCATGAAATTCCCGCCCGAAATCCTGATGGCCTATGCCGACGGCGAGCTCGACGCCGCGACACGCAGCGCGATCGAGGCCGAGATGGCGATCGATCCTCGAGTCGCGCAGGAAGTCGAACGACACCGGGCGATGCGTGCCGAAGTCGGCGGCGCATTCGCCGG
>CADEEJ010000015.1:5954-7903 GCA_902826315.1 uncultured Steroidobacter sp. | reverse complement strand
GCTATAGAATGGCGAGCACACAGTTGCCGGCGCCCATCGTCCAGGCCATTGCGGCACGGATGCAGGGCGAGGCACTCGATGCCGACGAAGAAGCGATTGCACGCCAGCGCCGCTGGCGGGACTAGCCAGGCCAAAGCCACGGTCAGATGGAAAACGAACTCAGCGAGACGGGCGCGCCACGCCGCCGATTCCGCAAGCGCTGGATAGCCTGGGCACTGCTCGGGCTGTGGGCGGGCGTCGGCGTGTGGAACACCACGAAGCCGATGCCCGCCGGTACGAACGTCAGCACTGCGCAGGCGCGCGTTGCCGCTGCAGACGTTCAGTTCCTGTACGACCTGACGCACGCGCAGCCGCAGGGCGAGCTGGCCTACGAGCAGCGGATCTTCGACGAAGCGTTTCGCATCGTCGATGAGGCGCGCTCGTTCATCGTCGCGGATTTCTTCCTGCTCAACGAGCACATGGGCGCGGCCGGCGGCGCGCATCGGCCGCTCAGCCGCGAGCTGGTGGACCGCCTGATCGCGCGCAAGCAGGCGGTGCCGAGCCTGTCGGTTCTGCTGCTCACCGATCCGATCAACGATGTGTACGGCGGCGCGCCCTCGCCCGAGCTGGCCGAGCTGCGCAAGGCCGGCATCGAAGTGGTCGTGACCGACCTCGCAAGCCTGCGCGATTCGAATCCACTGTACTCGTCGCTCTGGCGGATGCTGCTGCAGTGGTGGGGCAACTCGTCGTCCGGCGGCAGCATGAGCAATCCCTTCGCGAGCGACGGCTCCGAGATCACGCTGCGCAGCTGGCTCGCGCTGCTGAATTTCAAGGCGAACCACCGCAAGCTGATCGTCGCCGATCGCGAGGACGGAAGTCTGGTTGCACTCGTGACGTCGGCGAATCCGCACGACGCCAGCAGCGCGCATTCGAACGTCGCGTTGCGCTTTACCGGCACGCTCGCCAGCGACATCGTCGGCAGCGAGATGGCCATCGCGCGGTTCTCCGGCTGGCGCGGACATATTTATGTGGCCGACGCGGAGGCCGGGCCCGCGGCGGAGGATCAAAGCGTCGCGCTCTCGTACATCACCGAAGAAGCGATCCGGCGACACCTGATCGACGCGATCAGCGGCACGCGCAACGGCGACAGCGTGAGCATCGCAACTTTCTATCTGGCGGATCGCAAAGTGCTGGCCGCGTTGTTGGACGCGGCAGATCGCAACGTGCGCGTGCGCATCATCCTCGACCCGAATCGCGACGCGTTCGGCCGTCAGAAGGACGGCGTGCCGAACCGGCCGGTGGCGAACGAACTGGTCACGCAGAGCGGCGAGAAGATCGCGGTGCGCTGGTATCGCACGCACGGCGAGCAGTTCCACACGAAGATCGCGCTGATCACGAGCGGCGATCGCTTCATCGCCTCGCTCGGCTCGGCGAACCTCACCCGCCGCAACCTCGGCAATTACAACCTGGAAGCGAACATCGCAGTGGAGACTGCTGCGGACTCGCCGCTGGCGATCGAGATGTTGGGCTACTTCGATCGGCTGTGGAACAACGACGGGCCACCGGGAACCGAGTACACGGCAGTCTTCGGAGCGTATCGGGACGAGGACAAGGGAAGGTACTGGAGATACCGGTTGATGGAGGCTACCGGCCTGAGCACTTGGTGAGCGCTAGTTGCCGGTGCCTTCCGCTTTCGTCGTATCCGCAGCGATTGCGGCAGCGGTCTTCTGCGCGAGCTCCAGCACGACTTTGTGAGCAGCTGCTTCGAAGGCAGCGGCGACCGCGGTCATGCGGTTGTCCGACGCTCTGCTCTGCGCCGTAGCCGCGAACGTCTGCACCAGCTGACGGTCGGTGACGCGGATCAAGCGGCCAAGAATCGTCACGTGCACAGTCGGCGCGGCATTGTCGCTCGCGTACTCCGCCTGGAAATCGCGCACGCTGATGTCCAGCACATACTCGCTCGACACGCG
>CADEEJ010000015.1:4746-5854 GCA_902826315.1 uncultured Steroidobacter sp. | reverse complement strand
GACAGGTCGCGGAATTCGCGCGCCGCGGAGCGCGTCTCGCGCACCAGGCGCTCCAGCTCGAACAAGCCTTGATCGCTGAAATGGCCGAGCTGCGCTTCGCTGTTCTTCGTGAAGCGATCCATGCGTGCCGACGCCTCCGCCAGGTTGTTCGCCGTCTCGCTCAAGCGCGCGAGCGCGTTCTTCACTTCCGGACGCGCGTCCTCCGAGATGCCGCGCAAAGACTTCGCCGCCGCGTCGATCTCGGTCACGGTGCCTCTCAGCTCATCGACCAGCTTCGTGATGTTCTGCGACGTCTGCGGCAAGCCGGCAGTCGCGGCGCGCAGGCTCTTCACAGTCTCAGACAAGCCATTCAAATTCTCGTCCGAGAACACGCGACCGACACGCAGGAGCAGATCGTTGGCACGGCCCATCAGCTCCGGCAGGTTCGACAGGAACACGTCGAAGTCGGACGCGATCGACGGGATCACCGGATAAGTCGTTCCCTTCGCCAGCGGCACCGACTTGTCGACGCCGGGCACTTCTTTGAGATTGATGAACAACAGGCCGGTGACGCCCTGCAGTCCCAGGCTGGCGCGCGTCGCTGCACTGATCGGCGCCTCGCGGTCGATCTCGGCGACCGCAACGATGCGGCTGGCATCGCGCTTGTCGATCGACAGGCGCCGCACGCGGCCGACGTCGACGCCGAGATAGCGCACCGGGCTGCCGCGATCCAATCCGCTCACGCTGCCGGTGAAGTAGATCTCGTACAACTCGTAGTCGCGGGAGTCGTTCGCGTCCGTGTACCAGAGCACGAAGGCGACGGCCATGGCCAGGACCAGCAGGATGAAGGCACCGACGGCGACATAGTTGGCTTCGCGCTCCATGGCGGCTATTCGCCTCTACCCGACGTCTTTTGGGGCCGCGCGCTCGCCTCGGCCGCCCGCGCGCGCGGGCCGTGGAAGTACTCCTGAATCCATGGATGCGGGTTCTTCATGATGCCGTCGAGCGTATCGACCACGATTTTCCTGTCAATGAGCACGGCTACCCGGTTGCAGGTGGCGAGCAGTGTATCCAGATCGTGCGTGATCATCACGATCGTGAGCTTCAAGCCCCGGTGCAGGTAGGAGAT
>CADEEJ010000015.1:0-4646 GCA_902826315.1 uncultured Steroidobacter sp. | reverse complement strand
CAGCAACACCGACTTGCCGGTGCCCGAGCCGCCGACGATGCCGAGCACTTCGCCGGGATACACGTCGAGGCTGACGCCGTCGTGCACGATCTGCGCACCGAAGCGGTTGACTACATTGCGCACGGAGATGATCGGGGCCGGCTGATTCATCAAAAATCCAGCTCGACGAACACGACCGCGAACACCGCGTCCGCGAAGATCACCAGGAAGATCGACTGCACCACCGCGACCGTCGTCAGCCGGCCGAGCTCGCGCGAGGAATCCCGCACCTGCATGCCGCGATACGTGCCCACCAGCGCGATCAGCGCCGCAAACACCGGGGCCTTGATGAGGCCCGCCCAGAAAGTCGTCGGTGCCAGTGCGTCCTGCAGTCGCGGGATGAATTGCGTGAGTGAGATGTCGAGTAGCAGCGACGACAGCAGCGCACCGCCCGCGAGTCCCATCGCATCCGCGACGATCGTCAGCAACGGCAGGGCAATCAACAGGCCGATCAGCCGCGGCAGGACCAGCACTTCGAACGGATCGACGCCCATCGACTTGAGCGCATCGACCTCCTCGTTGAGCTGCATCACGCCGAGCTCGGCCGCGAACGCGCTGCCCGAGCGACCGGCCACGATGATCGCCGTCAGCAATACGCCCATCTCGCGCAGCACGGCGATCGCGACCAGGTCGACTGTGAAGATCTCCGCGCCGAACTGGCGCAGTTGCTGCGCGCTGAGGTAGGCGATGATGACGCTTATCAGGAACGCGATCAGCGAGACGATCGGAATCGCCTGGATGCCTGTTTCATATATATGGCGCGCGATGGATGCCAGCCGCAGGTGACGCGGTCGCAGTGACCGCACGCCCGTCACCGCGATGCGGCCCAGATAGCCGACCGCGTCGATGCTCTGGTTCCAATGCTGCACCGAAATGCGGCCGAGCCAACCGACCGGGTTGCGCCATGGGCCGCGCCGCTCGACCTGCTCGGTCTGCGCCAGCTGCTGGGCGGTGATCTCTTCGAGGAACGCGAACTGCGAGGGCGGCTCGCCCGCGAATTCGACCCGACCGCCCGCGCTCTGCACGGTCGCCAATCGCTCGCGCAGGAGCCACGCACCGGAAAGATCGAGCGCCTCGAGCGACCGGGTATCGACGACGAGCCGCTGCGTACCTTCCGCCGACAGCTGTGTCAACGCGGCTTCGATGGCAGCGATGTTCTCGATCCGCCACGCGCCGATGAGGCGTACGGTCAGGGCGTCCCCGGTCCGGGCCTGTTCGAGCAGCTCGCGAGCCATCGCGCGGAGATTAGCATTCCGTCTTGCACAGCGGCGCATCGCACACGTACTTTGTCGGCATGGCCGACCACCCGGATCTTTCAATCCTGCCGCAGCTGCTGATGCTGCTCGCCTCGTCGGTCCTCGTCGTGCTTTTGTTCCGCCGCCTGCGGCTGCCGCCGATCCTCGGCTACCTGGCGGTCGGCATGCTGCTCGGTCCGTATGCGCTCAACTTCACCGCCAGCGGCATCGCGCCGATCCTCGCGGACCTCGGCGTCGTGTTCCTGGTGTTCACGCTCGGGCTGGAGTTCTCGTTGCCGCGCATGATCGCCATGCGGCGCGAGGCGTTCCTGGTCGGCGGCCTGCAAGTCACGCTGACGACGGCGGCGTTCGCCTCGATTCTCTGGGCGCTGCAGGTGCCGCCGTTGACCTCGGTCATGATCGGCGGGGCCCTTGCGATGTCCTCCACTGCCATCGTGATCCGCCAGCTCGGCGAGCAGGCAGAGCTGAATCGCACGCACAGCCGGATCGCGATCGGCATCCTGCTGTTTCAGGACCTGGCGTTCGTGCCGCTGCTCGCGCTCGAAAGTGCGCTCGCTGCCAGCGGCCCCGAAAAGGGCATGTGGGAAGTCGTCGAGTCGATCTTGCAGGCGGCGATTGCGCTCGCGCTGGTGCTCACGTTCCTGCGCTGGCTCGTGCGTCCGCTGTTCCACGAGATCGGTCGCGCGCGCAGCACCGAGTTGTTCACGCTCGCGACGCTGATGGTGGCGGTCGGCGCCGCCTGGGCGACGCACGCTGTCGGACTTTCGCTGGCTTTGGGCGGATTCCTCGCCGGCATGCTGCTCGCGGAAACCGAGTACCGGCACCAGCTGGAGACGGTGATCCGGCCGTTCCGCGACGTGCTGATCGGCCTGTTCTTCATCACGATCGGCACGTTGCTCGACCTGCAGTTGCTGTTCCGGCAATGGTGGCTGGTGCTGCTGCTCCTGGTCGGGCTGCAGCTGGTCAAGATGATGATCATCACGCTCGTGGCGCGGCTCGGAACCGACAACTCGCGCAAAGCGTTGCGCGTCGGCGTCGTCATGGCTCAGGGCGGCGAGTTCGGCTTCGCGCTGCTCACGCTGGTACTAAGCGACAAGCTCGCGGACTCGGCAATCATCCAGCCGCTGCTCGCTGCGACTGTCGTGAGCATGGTGCTGAGCCCGCTGCTGATCCGGCACAACGGCCGGCTGGCGGAGATGGTGTTTCCGCGCAGCACGCCGGCGCCCGTTCACGACCAGGAGAAGCTGGGCGGGCAGCGCGATCACGTGATCGTGTGCGGCTTCGGCCGCGTCGGCCAGAACCTCGCGCGCGTGCTCGACCGGCAAGGCTTCCCATATGTAGCGCTGGATTCGGATCCGCGCGCAGTCGAGTTGGCGCGCCGCGCCGGCGATGCAGTGATCTACGGCGACGGCACGGCGACGGAGATGCTAGAAGCAATCGGCCTCGAACGATGCCGCGTGCTGGTGCTGACGTTCGCCGAGACGACAGCTTCGATGAAGATCGTCAGGGCAGTGCGCGAGCTGCGGCCGGAGCTGCCCATCCTGGTCCGCACGCAGGACGACTCGAAGCTGGAGGAGCTGCAGCAGGCCGGCGCGACGGAGGTCGTGCCGGAAACGCTGGAAGCGAGCCTGATGCTCGTGTCGCACGTGCTGCTGTTGCTCGACGTGCCTGTGTCGCGAGTCGTCAAGACTGTCGGCGACATTCGGAACAATCGCTATTCGATGTTGCGACGTCTGTTCCGCCGCGATGACTCGCGGATGGTCGGGGATGCCGATGCCGACAACGAGGAGCTGCACACCGTGGTGCTGCCGCCCGGGGCGTATTGCGTCGGCAAGACACTCGCGGACATGAAGCTGCACGACGACGCAGTGACGATCACGGCGATCCGCCGCGACGGCATCCTGGGCCAACAGCCCGAGGCTTCGACGGTGCTGCGTGAAGGCGACGTGGTGATTCTCGCCGGCACGCCGGAAGCGCTGGAGCATGGCGAAGCGCGCCTGCTGATGGGCTGATTCGGAGGAAGCTGGATGGCGGAGCTCCAGGAGCTGTTCGATAAGGTTTACTTCGGCAATCCGGCGTGGATCTGGATCGTCGCCAGTGCCGTCGCACTCGGTGTGTTTTTCATCCTGCTGCTGTTGCGCCGCTTGGCGCGCAAACAGTACGCGCGTCTCGCCGCGACTCCGCAGGACGAATTCCTGGAATTGCCGCTGCATGTCGCCAGCCGCACGACTTGGGCATTCCTGCTGATCGCCGCCATTCTCGTTGGAGTGCAGACGGCGGAGCTGCCACCCAAGCTGGCGCGCGTGTTGATCACGGTGTTCACCGTGGCCAGCTTCTGGCAGATCGGCCTGTGGGCGACAACGGCGGTCGTCGAGGCGCTCAATCGCAAGCAGCGCAGGACGCTGGCTGTAGATCGCGCCGCAGCTGGTTCCCTCGGCATCATCGGCTTCATGGCGCGCCTGACGATCTGGTCGCTGGTGCTGCTGCTGACGCTCAGCAACCTCGGCATCCAGATCCAGCCGCTGTTAGCCGGTCTCGGCATCGGCGGCATCGCGGTCGCGCTGGCGGCGCAGAACATTCTCGGCGATCTGTTCGCATCGCTGTCGATCACGCTGGACCGGCCGTTCGTCCTCGGCGACTCGCTGCAGGTCGACGACTTCTCCGGCACGGTCGAGTACATCGGGGTGAAGAGCACGCGACTGCGCAGCGTGAACGGCGAGCAGATCATCATCCCGAACTCGAACCTGCTCGCGAGCCGCATCCGCAACCAGACACGCGCCACCGAGCGCCGCGTCGTGTTCACGATCAGCGTCGGTCAGGAGACACCGCCGGCAGTGCTGCAGAAAATCCCCGGCGTCATCCGCTCATTGATCGAGTCGCACTCCGACGTGCGCTTCGACCGCTCGCACTTCGCAAAGATCGCCGCGGCGTCGTTCGACTTCGAGGCCGTCTATATCGTCAAGACGACGGAGTACAACCGCCACATGGACATCCTGCAGGACATCAACCTGCGGCTGGTGGATGCGTTCGAGAAAGAAGGCATCGCCTTCGCGTACCCGGCACAGCGGTTGTATCTGGAGCAGCAGGTCCCGGTTCAGTCCGAGCTGGTCACGAAATAACCCTGGTCGCATCAGTCGCGAGTCTCGCCGGACAAAGGCGTAGCCCGCATGGATGCGCGCTTCGCGAACTCGTCGAACCATGTCGCGAGTCGCGGCCGCTCGCGAAAGCCCGGTAACTCGCGAAACTCCAGCCAGTCGAGACAGGTCGCGAGCGCGACGTGACCGACGTGCACCGGCGAGTCGACGTCCAACTCGCGCTCCAGCCAGTCGTAGCTCGTGGTGAGCTTCTGGA
>CADEEJ010000014.1:38568-45133 GCA_902826315.1 uncultured Steroidobacter sp. | reverse complement strand
CCGTTTTGCCCAAAACGTTGAGCCCTTCCGGGGATAAAAACGCCCCGCGTCCCGCACGGGTTCCCCAAAAAGAAGGCGGCCCCGAGGGCCGCCTTGCTGCGTCTTACGGACTGCCCTGTCAGTTATTGCTGGCAGTCTTCGTGACCTGCGCCGGCGCCGGCTTGCCGACTTCCTCGTCGAGGTAGCGGAAGCGCACGAAGCCGATGCCCATCTCCTCGAACGTCTGGTCGCCCCACTTCACGGCCTTGGTCGGGTCCGGGTTGCCGGGGTTCTGCGTCGAGTTGTCCCAGTTGAAGTTCCACACCAGCTTCGAGCCGGCCGGGATCTTCTTCGGCTCCTTGTACTCGTACACGGTCTGCCAGTTGAAGTCGTACTTCGGCACGTTCAGCAGGATTTCCTCCTTGCCGTCCGGGTACACGACGCGCATCGTTCCGGACTTGCCGCGCAGGTGCGAGTGCGGCATGAAGTTGTAGACCAGCATGTCGCGCGTGATGTCGCGCGAGACCGTCGTGCCGTACTCCTTCGCGCCCGGCGGAATCTGGAAACGGAAATCCACCAGCGCAGTCAGGTGCAGCGGGTACTTCGGCGGATTGTCGGCCTCGCGGAAATAGAAGGCGACCTTGCTGTGATCGGTCACGGCCTGGCCGTTCGGCGTGTAGTGCATCTGGAACACGAAATCCGCGTCCTTCGGGAACAGCACGCCGGTGTCGGCCGGATACACGACCGGCGACATGCCGGGCGCGAAGCCCGCGAGATTGCCGCCACCGCTGCCGCCACCGCGCTGCTGGCCGTTCAGCACGACCGGATCCTGCGCGATGATGTGATGGATCGCCTGCTTCGCGCCGGGGTGGATCTCCACCGCGGTGATCCACACGTCGCGACCCAGCGGGTTCTTGACCTTCGGGTACTGATACTCGATCACGCCGGTCGCCGGGATGTCGTACGCCGGCACTTCGACGACGAGGTCGGGCTTGCCGTGCTTCCACTCGTTGGTGTCCGGCTTCACGCCCAGCAGCGGGTCCGGGCCCGTGCCGCGCGGCGCGCCGGCTTCGATCCAGTGCACCAGGAGTTTGCGCTGGTCATCGGTCAAGCCGCGCTTGTTCTGCCACTCGCCGTAATGAGGATCGGCATGCCACGGCGGCATGCGCTGCGTGCGCACGACTTCGCGGATCATCGGCGCGAAGCCCTTGACCACGTCGTACTTGGTCATCGCCCACGGACCGACGCCGCCGGTCTGGTGGCAGGCGGTGCATTTGTCGATCAGCAGCGGCGCGATCTGCTTGGAGTAGGAGATTTGCGCGTGCGTGGTCCGCCGCTCGCGCTCCGGGAAATTCACGAGGCAGCCGACCCCGTCGGCCTTCGACACTTTGACCGGCTTGCCGGCGAGCGTCGCGTCGAGCGCGTCGGTCAGGTAGTGCTTCGACGCCGGGCGCTGCTTCTCGTACGAGAGGCGGTCGTCCATCGGGCCGCGATACACGAGCTTCCAGCCCTTCGGGTCGATCACGAACACTTCGGAGGTGCGCACCACGCCGAGCTGCTCGCCGATCAGCTGCGACTGGTCGAGCAGGATCGGGAAGTCGACGTTGAATTCCTTCGCTTCCGCGGCGACGTCATCGCGCTTGTCCTGCAAATTCGAGTTCAGCAGCAGGAACTCGACGCCTTGCCCTTGGTATTTCTCGCGGATCTCGCGCAGCGCCGGCACGGCCTGGCGCACGATCGGGCAGCCGTTGCCGTGGACCATCAGCACGATGGCCTTCATGTCGGACGAGTAGTAGAGCTCGTGCGACTTGCCGTTCTGGTCGAGCAGCCGGAAGTTGTCGACCACCTGGCCGGGGTTGACCGCCCAGGCCTGACCGGCCAGCCACAACAGCGGCAGCGCGGCGAACCAACGCATCGTCTTCATCTTCGAACCCTCATGAAAAGCAGCGGGAGAATAGCCGCTCCCCTGCCTTATCTACAGTGTTGTCAGCGGGATGTTCCGTAGCGGCCGCGCAGCTGCGGGCAAAGATTTGTGAGAGGATCAGTTCCGCAGATTGGAACCAGAACTCAATATTCCAGGACGGCCCGAACCGGCGGCCGGTCCCAGTGAAACGGGGGCTTCAGCTTGAGATCCAGCAGCACGACGGCTTGGAAAAGGCTGTACCCCGCCAGTTCCGCCAGGGATGCCGCAGCCATCAGCGTCCCGCCCGTCGCGAGCACATCGTCCACCAGCAGCAAGCGGCCGCTGCCCGCCTGCATCTCCAGGACGCCCGTTCCATATTCCAGGGCGTACGCCAGCTCCACGACCGGTGGCGGCAGCTTGCCTTTCTTGCGCACTAGCACGAAGCCCTTGCGATGCTTCAGCGCCAGCGCGGCCGCGAGGATGAAACCGCGCGATTCGACGCCGGCGACGGCATCGACCTGCGACCACTCGTGCGCGTCGAGCTGCGCGCTGAGCGCCTCGATCGTTTCGTCGAACGCCTCGCGCAGGAGCGGCGCGATGTCGCGAAACAAAATACCGGGCTTGGGAAAGTCCGGGACGTTGCGGATGTAAGACTTGAGGTCGATCATTGCGGGCCTAAGCCGGAAAAAGTCACGCCTTTTGACGGCGGTCGTCGAAAGGGCCTTGGCCGCTTTCGACCAGAGAACTAAGCCGGAAAAAGTCACGCCTTTTGACGGCGGTCGTCGAAAGGGCCTTGGCCGCTTTCGACCAGAGAACTGAGTATGCCAACACTTTTTCCATCTGCATTCCGCGCGCATCCCTGGCACGGCGTCGAGCTCGGTGCCCAGGCACCGCAAATCGTCACCGCGTACATCGAGATCGTGCCGACCGACACGGTCAAATACGAGATCGACAAGGCGACCGGCCTGCTGAAGATAGACCGGCCGCAGCGGTTCTCGAACGTATGTCCGTCGCTGTACGGCTTTCTGCCGCGCACGTTGTGCGCTGAGCGCGTCGGAGCATTCTGCAGCGAGCGCACCGGTCGAGCCGGCATCGTCGGCGATGGCGATCCGATGGACGTGTGCGTGCTCACCGAAAAGGCGATCGGCCACGGCGACCTGCTGATGCAGGCGATCCCGATCGGCGGGCTGCGCATGATCGATAACAACGAGGCCGACGACAAGATCATCGCGGTGATGCGCGACGACGCGCTGTACGGCCAGCTCACCGAGCTGGCGCAATGTCCGCCGTCCGTCATCGAGCGCCTGCGCCACTATTTCCTCACCTATAAGCACGCCCCCGGCTCACCCGAGCACAAGGTCGAGATCACGCATGTCTACGGTCGCGACGAGGCCTACGAGGCCATTCGCCGCAGCCAGGCAGACTACGTGTCGGCCTTCATGGGAGCAGGGATGCTGAGATAGGCGTGCGCGCGCAACGGCTCATTTCCATCCTCATGGCTCTGCAACGCGGCCACCCGCTCACGGCGGGCGAGCTGGCGCAGCGCCTCGACGTGTCGATTCGCACGATCTTTCGCGACATCGACGCGCTGTCGTCCATGGGTGTGCCGGTGTACACGGAGGCAGGGCGCGGCGGCGGCATTCGTCTCGTCGAAGGTTACACGTCCGATCTCACCGGCCTCTCGCCAGGCGAGGCGGAGGCGTTGGCGCTCATCGCGAGTCCTGCGTCGATGGGTGTGCGGGAGCTGGCGCAGCCGGCTCACTCGGCGCTCGACAAGCTCGCCGCCGCCGTTCCTTCGATTCACCAACTGCGTGCGCAGCATGCGCGCGGCCGTTTGCTGTTCGACACGAAACCCTGGTTCCGCTCGCTCGATGCTTCGCCGTTCCTCGATCAGCTGCGCACGCTGATCTGGAAAGATGCCTGCATCGATATCCGCTACGAGCGCAGCAACGGCGAGCATCGCGACTATCGCGTCGAGCCGTACGCGCTGGTCGTCAAAGTCGACACGTGGTACCTGATCGGGCGCGTGCAGCGCGAGATGCGCGTGTTCCGCATGTCCCGCATGCAGACGCTCGCGCCGACAGGCGAGACGTTCGCTCGCGATGCGGACTTCGATCTGCAGAAGTTCTGGAAGCGCTGGTGCGAGCGGTTCGAGAGCAATCCGCCGCCGCGCAATTTCGCCGTCGACGTGAACATCAGCGCCCGTGGCCGGCGTCACCTGCTGGATTCGTTCGGCACCTGGCTGAAGCCGCGACTCGAGCCGCTCGGCGACCGCTTCAAGGGCCGCAAGGCGGTGACGCTGGAATTCGACCGCGAGGACATCGCGCTGCGCGTGCTGTTCGAGATCGGCGGCGAGGTGGAGATCGTCAAGCCGCGCAGCCTGCATCGGAAGCTCCACGCGCAGGCCGCCAAAATCCTCGGCGCGGTGGCGAGCCGGACTGAGGCGACGCCGGACTGATCGGCAGATTCCAATTCGTTATGACGCTCGCGGGTGTATTTCCGCGGCGAGACAGATCTGTATCTGTCCGCCCTCCCGAGCCGTAGCGATACTAAATAATGGACGCCGCCAATCGATCCGCCACTCAGGTGCAGCTGTGGCCGCTGATCATCGCCGCCGCCGCGATCCTGCTCATCACCATGGGCGTGCGGCAGACTTCAGGCCTGTTCCTCATCCCGATCACGCAGTCGACCGGTGTTTCGGTCGTCGCCATGAGCTTCGCGCTCGCGATCGGGCAATTCGTGTTCGGCGCCGCGCAGCCGGTGTTCGGCGCGATCGCCGACAAGTTCGGTGCGGTGAAGGTCGTCATAGCGGGCGCGATCATGCTCGCACTCGGCTCGCTGCTGACGCCGTTCGCGACGTCCAGCACGGGTCTGTTGCTGACCATGGGCGTGCTGTCGGCTGCCGGCGCAGCGGCCGGTAGTTTTTCGATTCTGATCGGCATCGCCGCGCAACGCCTGCCGCCGGAGAAGCGCTCGCTCGCAGCAGGGCTCATCAATGCCGGCGGCTCGGTCGGCCAGTCCGTGTTCGCGCCGCTCGTGCAACTCATCATCGGAGCGGCGGGTTGGGCGAGCGCGATGTTCGCGACTGCGTTCGCAGCGCTGCTGACGATTCCGTTGGTGCTGCCGCTGCGACGTTCGATAGCTGCTGGTGTCGGCGCGGCTGCAAGCCTCGCGCCGCTGCCGCATCTCACGCTCGGCGAGCAGGTACGCGTCGCCCTGCGCGACCCGAGCTACATGTGTCTGCATGCCGGCTTCTTCACCTGCGGCTTTCACATCGCGTTTCTCGTCACGCATCTGCCGAACGATCTGCGACTGTGCGGACTGGGCGCGCAAGTCGCGGCGAGCTCGCTGATGCTGATCGGCCTGTTCAACGTCGCGGGCAGTCTCGCGACCGGCTGGCTCGGGCAGCGTTATCGAATGAAATATCTGCTGGCGCTGATCTACGCGAGCCGTGCCGTGATCGTCGCGATCTACGTCGTGATGCCGAAGACGGCCTTGAACGTCTACCTGTTCGCCGGCGCACTCGGCTTCACGTGGCTCGCGACGGTGCCGCCGACGTCCGGGCTGGTCGGCAAGCTGTTCGGCACGCGCTATCTCGCCACGTTGTTCGGCTTGACCTTGCTGTCGCACCAGATCGGCGGCTTCCTCGGCGCATGGCTCGGCGGCGTCGCGCTCGCGCAGACGGGCAACTACGAATGGATCTGGTACGCAGACATCGGGCTCGCGCTGCTGGCCGCTGCTGTCAATCTGCCGATCCGCGAGGCGCGCCTCAGCGCGCAGCCTGCTACCGCCTGAGTGCATCGCTGGCCGTTGACCGGCACGTATCGGCCGTTCGCCGACACAGCCTCACGACATGCGCTGGCGCGTCGTAGACTCGCCGACGCTGAAAAACCCGAGGTAGGACGCATGACTGCAGTCGTCTCATTGCGTAACGTCGCCAAGAGTTACTTGCGCGGCAAACAGCAGGTGGAAGTCCTGCACGGCGTGGACCTGGAAATCGCTTCCGGCGAATTCCTGGCGCTCATGGGTCCCTCGGGCTCGGGCAAGACCACGATGTTGAACCTGATCGCGGGCCTCGATCAGCCGACGAGCGGCGAAGTCAGCGTCGCGGGCGAGCGCATCGACGGCTTGTCGCGCGCCGCGCTGGCGGCATGGCGTGCACGGCACATCGGCTTCGTGTTCCAGTTCTACAACCTGTTGCCGGTGCTGACTGCGGAAGCAAACGTCGAAGTGCCGCTGCTGCTCACGAATCTCTCGCGCGGCGAGCGGCGCAAGCGCGTTGAGACTGCTCTGCAGCTGGTCGGCCTCGCGGATCGCGCCAAACACAAGCCGAACGAGTTGTCCGGCGGCCAGCAGCAGCGCGTCGCGATCGCGCGCGCGCTCGTCGCGGATCCGACGCTGCTGGTGTGCGACGAGCCGACCGGCGACCTCGACCGGCGCAGCGCCGAAGAAATCATGAACCTGCTGCAGGCGTTGAATCGCCGGCAGGGCAAGACGATCGTCATGGTGACGCACGATCCGAAGGCGGCTGAATACGCTTCGCGCGAGCTGCATCTCGACAAGGGACAGCTGGTCGACGAGGCCGAGAGACGCGCGGCATGAAGTACTTTGGCCTGATTTGGGCGGGACTGTGGCGCAAGCGCCCCCGCACGTTGTTCACGATGGCTTCGGTCGTCATCGCGT
>CADEEJ010000014.1:33041-38468 GCA_902826315.1 uncultured Steroidobacter sp. | reverse complement strand
CTGTGGCGCAAGCGCCCCCGCACGTTGTTCACGATGGCTTCGGTCGTCATCGCGTTCCTGCTGTTCGGGCTGCTGCAGGGACTGAATCAGGGCTTCAACACCGTCGTCACCAACCTCAACGTCGATCGCCTGTACGTCTCCGCCAAGACCAACATGACGGACGGACTGCCGATCTCCTACGGTCAGCGCATCCGCAACGTGCCCGGCGTGCGCGCGGTCTCGCACTGGACCTACTTCGGCGGCTACTACCAGAACGCGAAGAACGCGATTCCGGCGTTCGCGACCGATCCGGAACCGCTGTTCCAGGTCTACCGCGAGATGAAGATCAAGCCGGAATATCTGGAGGAGATGAAGCGCACACGCACCGGCGCGCTCGTCGGCAGCGCGCTGGCGAAGAAGTACGGCTGGAAAGTCGGCGACCGGGTGCCGATCGGCACGTCGATCTGGACCACGAAGCAGGGCAGCAGCACCTGGATGTTCGACATCGTCGGCATCTTCGACACCAGCGAGTATGGCGGCGGCTTCCCCGCGTTCTACCTCAACCAGGAGTACTTCACGGAGAATGCCTCGTTCGGCGGCAACGTCGTGCATTACTACCTGGTCGGCATCGCCGATCCGCACCGGGCGACGGCGATCTCCAAGGAGATCGACGCGCTGTTCGCGAACTCCACCTACGAGACGCGCACGCAGACCGAGTCGGCGCTCGCGCAGATGCAGCTCAAGCAGCTTGGCGACATCAACTTCATCGTCAACGCGATCGTCGGCGCCGTGCTGTTCACGCTGATGTTCCTCACTGCGAATACGATGATGCAGTCGGTCCGCGAGCGCACGCCGGAGCTCGCCGTGCTGAAGACGCTCGGCTTTTCCGACGGCAAGGTGCTGACGCTGGTGCTGATCGAGGCGTTGGCGTTGTGCTTGTTCGCAGCCGCAGCGGGACTGGCGCTGGCGACTTTCGCCTTCAACTCCGGCGCACTGAAAATGATCTTCGGTAACTTCAAGATGCCGCTGGTCGTGATGGGAATGGGCGGCGGCGTGGCATTGCTGCTCGCGCTCGTCAGCGGTCTGCCGCCGGCCTGGCGCGCGCGGCAGCTGAACATCGTCGATGCGCTCGCGGGGAGATAGTCGACCATGACCTTGTTCAAGCAGATCGCCGCCGTCACCTTGATGAACTTCAAGAGCCTGCCGCATCGGGTCGGCACTTCGATCGTCATCGTGATCGGCATCGCGGGTGTCGTCGCCGTGCTGGTCTCGGTGCTGGCGATGTCGACGGGCATGCTCGAGACCATGGAGCACTCGGGGCGCGACGACCGCGCGATCGTCCTGCGCAACGGCTCTGCCTCGGAGATGGGTAGTGCGCTCGGCCGTGACGCCGCGCGGCTGGTCGAAGATGCGCCCGGCATCAAGCGCGACAGTCAGGGTAAGCCGATCGCGTCGGCGGAAGCTCTGCGGCTGCTGAACCTGTTCCGCAAGGAGGACGGCGCGGAAGTGAACGTGACGCTGCGCGGTGTCGGCCCGCAGCTGCACACGGTGCGGCCGGAAGTAAAGATCGTCGAGGGCCGCATGTTCACGCCAGCCGTCACCGAGGTCATCGTGGGCAAGGCTGCGCATGCCGAGTTCAAGGGCCTGAATGTCGGCGACCGGATCAAGACACGCGGCGCGACCTGGACCGTCGTCGGCGTATTCACGAGCGGCGGCGACTCGCACGAGTCGGGGCTGATGACCGATGCGGAGACGCTGATCGCTGCCGAGCAGCGCGGCAGCGTCCAGAGCGTGACGGTATTGCTGGAATCGCCGGCGGCGTTTCAGAAGTTCAAGGATGCGCTGTCGTCCAACCCGGCATTGGCGGTCGACGTGAGCCGCGAGCGCGAGTACTACCGCCGTCAGTCGGAGACCATCGGGAAGGTCATTTACATCATCGCCTACGTCGTGGGCGGCATCATGGCGATCGGCGCGATCTTCAGCGCGCTGAATACCATGTACTCCGCTGTGAGCGCGCGCCTACGCGAGATCGCGACGCTGCGGGCGATCGGGTTCGGCGCGACGGCCATGGTGATGTCGGTGCTGGCTGAGGCCCTGTTGCTGGCGCTGATCGGCGGCACGATCGGCGCAGCCATTGCCTGGCTGTTCTTCAACGGCCATCAGGTCAGCACTTCCGCGGGCGGCAACGCAGCCGGCCACCTGATCTTCGAGTTGAGCGTCAGCCCGGCGCTCATCGTCACCGGCATCGTCTGGGCCTGCACGATCGGCCTGATCGGCGGCCTGTTCCCGGCGATCCGGGCGGCCAGATTGCCGGTTGCTACTGCACTGCGCGCCATCTGAGGGGGCCACGTTGTATTCTTGGCGCCGGCGGTTCGCAGGCCCCCGCCGCCCGGTACCGTGTCCTCAATGCAGCAAACGATCCGCTTCATCAAGTCCGCAGACGGCGTGCGCCTCGCTGTTGCGACTTCGGGCAGCGGCGCGCCCCTCGTCAAGTCGGCCAACTGGCTCTCGCACCTGGAATTCGACTGGCAGAGCCCGGTGTGGCGGCACTGGTTCCGCTTCCTTTCGTCCGGCCGCCAGCTGATCCGCTTCGATCCGCGCGGCTGCGGTCTTTCGGACTGGAATGCGAAGGACCTGTCGCATGATGCCCAGGTTGCGGATTTGGAGGCGATCATTGCCGCGTCGGATCTCGATCGTTTCCCGCTGCTCGGCCTTTCGCAAGGCGGCGCCGCCTGTATCGAATATGCCGTGCGTCATCCGGAGCGCGTGACGCAGCTCGTACTGTACGGCTGCTATGCCGAGGGCTGGGCACAGCGCGGCCAGGAAGCGCGCCGGCACGGCGAGGCGCTCAACGAGTTGATCCGCCAGGGTTGGGGCCAGGAAAACCCGGCGTTCCGCCAATTGTTCGCCTCGCTGTTCATTCCGGACGCCAATGCCGAGCAGGTGCGCTGGTTCAGCGACCTGATGCGCACCACGACGCAACCGGAGATCGCCGCGCGGATCCTCGAATCGTTCGGCGAGATCAACGTGCGCGCACTGCTGCCACGCGTAAAAGTGCCGACGATGGTGGTGCATTCGCGAGGCGACGCGCGCATTCCATTCGAGCAGGGCAGGCTGCTCGCCACGGAAATTCCCGGCGCGCGCTTCGTGACGCTGGAGAGCCGCAACCACATCCTGACCGAGGGCGAGCCGGCGTGGGAGCGCTTCTGCGAGGCGTTCGTGGATTGCCTCGGCCCGGGCGAGGGCGCGGCGGAGACGCCACAGCGCGGCGACCTGCCGGAGCTGACTGCACGCGAAAACGCAATCCTGCGACTGGTGGCGCACGGCGAGGGTAACGGCGAGATCGCGCGCAAGCTGTTCATCAGCGAAAAGACGGTCCGCAACCACCTCACCAACATCTTCGAGAAGCTGAACGTCGACTCGCGCGCCCGCGCGATCGTGCAGGCCCGCGACCGCGGCCTGTTTTGACGCAACGACCGCGGCCTTTTTTGACCGCTGAATTGCGGTTTTTGACCTGGGACATTTGTCCCGGGCGCGGTGCCGCATCGAATGAGGCGCCTGCCTCATGTGCGGATTGCGCGGCTCCCGCAGTATTCGCTACGTCGCCGCTGCCCCGAGCAAAGCCATGAACGCCGCCGTCGAACTCGTCGTCTCCCCCGCCGCCGAGCGTCTGTTCCAGGAGAACAGCGACCGCGCGCGCTATGCCCGCTGCATCAAGGCTTCCAAGCGCGTCCGCTGGGACATCGACGCGGACGTGTTTCGCGGCCGGACCTTCGACTTCCGCCGCAAGTTCCTGCCCGACGGGCTCACCAAGGTCAACGACCTCGCGTTCCTGACGGCGGAAGAGAAGCGCACGATGAGCCACGTGCAGGGCCGCAGCTACGCCAGCATCTTCGGCGTGCTGGAGCGCTTCATCAGCACCAAGACCTTGGAAATGGCGATCCGCTACGGCCTCGGCGACCAGGTCGCCCTGGAAGGGCTGGTGCGCTTCAGCGACGAGGAGATCAAGCACCAGGAGCTGTTCCGCCGCATCGAGAACGCGCTCGGCGCGAAGATGCCGGGCGGCTACGTGCTGGTCGCGGATGCCAACGAGGTCGCGCGCACGGTGCTCGACAAGTCCAACTGGGCCGTACTGGCGATGACCTGCCACGTGGAACTGTTCACGCAGGTTCACTACCGCGAAAGCATCGAGCGCGACGAGGAGCTGTCGGACCTGTATCGCGACGTGTTCCGCTTCCACTGGCTCGAGGAATGCCAGCACGCCGTGATGGACGAGATCGAATGGTGCCGCGAGGACCGCACGTTGAGCCCCGAGGCGCGCGATGCCGGCGTCGACGACTTGATCTCGCTGATCGTCGGTCTGGATCACCTGCTGCAAGGACAGTCCGCCGCCGATGCCGGCTACTTCATGCGTCTATGCGAGCGCACTTTCTCGCCGGCAGAACAGCATGCAATCCGCGAGACCGTGCTGCGTGCGTATCGCTGGCAGTACATCGCGTCCGGGTCCCAGCATCCGCACCTGATGAAGCTGCTCGGCGGCATGGTGACGCAGCCGCAGATGCAGAGAATCCGCTCGGCGATCGCGCCGATCATCGGTTCCTGAGGGACTTGACGCACAGTTGACCTTTCCCTGCCTGCGGCAGACGCTTGCCGCATGCAGTGGAAGCTGTTCGTGCTCGTTGCGGCGTCAATCGCGCTTTCCAGCGCGCACGCGCAATCCGTCGAAGATCCTGTCCAGTGGCGCGGTCTTGCGCTCGCCCGCGCGCTCGCGGCCGCCGAATCCGTTACCGATCCTTATCGTCGCGCCGAAGCGCTCGCCAGCATCGCGCGCGTGCAGACGGTGATCGGCGAATCTGCCACCGATCGAACGATTCACCAGGCGCTCGCCGCCGTCGCGGAGATTCGCGAGCCCGCATTTCGCGACTGGGTGTTGAACGACGTCGTGCTCGCGCAGATCGCGGCCGAAGATTTCGCCGGCGCGCGCGAGACGGCGAATCGAATCGAAGCGAAGCGGCAGCAGGGCGCGGCGCTCGTGCAGATCGCGACGGTTGAGCTGCGCTCGGGCAACGTCGCGGGCGCGCAGCAGATAGCCGCTGCCATCCGCGAACGCGAGGCCAAGAGCGAGATCCTGCGGCAGCTCGTCGCGATCTCCGCAGCGCGCGGCGATCTGGGCGAAGCACGCGGCATGCTTCGCGATATCGACGATCCGTTCTACCAGGCGCTTGCCGCCGGCGACATCGCGGTCGCCGAGGTTCGCATGGGTCGCAACGATCGCGCGGAAGTGATGGCCGGGCGCGTGCGCCGCACGGACAAGGCGCAGGTTTATGGACGCATCGCGCTGGCGCGGGCGGACAAAGGCGACTCGAAAGGGGCAGTCGCGACGCTGCAGAAGATCGACGACGACTTGCACCGGGCAGCGATGCAAGGCCGGCTCGCCGCGACGCACGC
>CADEEJ010000014.1:22477-32941 GCA_902826315.1 uncultured Steroidobacter sp. | reverse complement strand
ATGCACGATCGCGTCGCACGCGCGCTGCTCGTTCGCGACATCGTGACGATGCAGACGAATGCCGACAGTGCCTCGGCAGCAGCGAGCGCTGCGGAGTTCGCGGATCCGCTGATCGAGGCGGCCGCGCAGTTCGGTGTGCTCGGCATGCAGTTGTTGCGAGCAACTACGCCCGTGTCGCAGGAGACGATCGAGGCGGCGCGACTCGCAGTCCGCAAGATCGAGGAGAAGCAGCCGAAGCCCGCGGCGTTCGCGGCGCTCGCGGCTGCGCGGGTCAAAACCGGCGGCGTGGAGCAGGGCACGTCGATCTTCAAGGAAGCGCTCGAAGCCGCCGACGCCATCGCGCGCAGCGATCAACGAGCGGCAGCGTATGTCGACGTGGTCGCGGCGCTGAACGACCGCCTGATGTTTCTGGGCCAGCCGCTCGGCGGCGAGCGCAAAGAAAACTAGCCGGCGCTCTCCGCCGTTGGTGCAACGTCCTGCCGTTTGAACCGCGTGAAGCTGCGCCGCAGCTTCTGCTGCAGATCGTCGGTGATCGTGAAAATCACCGGTACGACGAACAGGCTCAGCGCAGTCGATGCCAGCAGACCGCCGATCACGGCCACGCCCATCGGCGCGCGGAAGCTCGGATCGCCCGACCAGCCGGTCGCGATCGGTAGCATGCCGGCGCCCATTGCGATCGTCGTCATCACGATCGGCCGCGCACGCTTCGAGCACGCATCGATCAGCGCGTCGAAGCGCGACATCCCCAGCTCGTGCATCGCTTTGACGGCGTACTCGACCAGCAGGATCGAGTTCTTGGTGACGATGCCCATCAGCATCAGCATGCCGATCAGCGCCGGCACCGACATTTCGTAGCCCGTGATGAACAGGAAGAACAGCGCGCCGCCGGCGGACGGCGGCAGTGCCGCGAGGATCGTGATCGGCTGCAGGAACTCGCGGAACAGCAGCACCAGTAACAGGTAGATGCACAGGATGCCGATGACCATCGCCTGGCCGAAGCCGGCGAACAGCTCCATCATGAATTCGACTTCGCCGGACGCGACCTGGTGCACGCCGGCCGGCAGGTTCTGCAGAGCCGGCAGCTGTCGCGCCTTCTTGACCATGTCGCCAAGCGGCATGCCGTTGAGATCGGCCTCGACAGTCACGTTGCGGCTGCGGTCGTAGCGCGTGAGGCGCGCGGGGCCGGCGCCCATCGAGACTTCGGCGACGCTCATCAGCGGCACGGGGCCCGACTTGCTCGGCACGGAGAGCAAGCGAATGCGTTCGAGGTCGCCGCGTGCGTCGTCGCGCAGCTGGACGCGAATCGGCACTTGCCGGCTCGCGAGGTTCAGCTTGGCGAGACTGTTCTCGACGTCACCCGAGGTGGCGATGCGCGTGACGGTACTGAGCGTGTCGGTCGTGACGCCGAGCTCGGCGGCGCGGTCCGCCATCGGACGAATGACGATCTCGGGCTTCAACAAGCTCGCGCTCGACGTGACATTGCTCAGTCCGGGCACGGTGCGCAGATCGCGCTCGACCGCGGCGGCGGCTTCGTTCAGCTGCGCGGGATCGTCGCTCGCGAGCGTGAGTTGCAGCTTGCTGCCGTTGCTGAATCCGCCGAACGACAAGCGCACGCCCGGTACGTCGCGCAGCGCAGTTGCTGCGAGCACCTGGAATTCCTGCAGAGTCATGTCGCGCTCGTCGCGCGGCGTCAGCTTGATCGTCAGGTTCGCGCGACGCACATCGCCGACCGAATCCCCGGGACCGCCCGGCCCACCGCCGCCCGCCGACGCGCCGACGATGCTGTACACGCTCGTGACGTTCGGCAGCTGCATCACGCGAGCGCGAATCGATTCGGCGACCTGGGTCGTCTCTTCGAGCGCCGCACCGGGCGGCAGCTCGACTTGCAGCACGGCGAAGCCGACGTCGCCGGCCGGCGCGAAGCCCTTCGGAATGAACGGAATCAGCGCGAACGATGCGACCAGCAAAGCCGTGGCGACGGCGAGCGTCTTGCGGCGGTGTCCGAGGCACCATTCGATCGCCACCAGATACTTGCGTTTGATCCAGCTGTCCTCGTTCTTCTCGGCATGCGGCCGCAACATATAGGCGGCCATCATCGGCGTGAGCATGCGGGCGACGAGCAGCGAGAACATCACGGCGACCGCTGCAGTGAAGGCGAACGGCCGGAAGAACTCGCCCGGCACGCCGCCCATGAACGCTACGGGCACGAACACGGCGCACAGCGTGAGCGTCGTCGCGACTACTGCGAGGCCGATCTCGATTGCGGCGTCGGTCGCAGCTTCGAGCGGCTTCTTGCCGTTGCGCAGGTGTCGCACGATGTTCTCGACCTCGACGATCGCATCGTCGACGAGCATGCCCACGACCAGCGACAACGCGAGCAGCGTGAGCAGGTTCAGCGTGTAGCCGAGCAGGTACATCGCCCAGAAAGTCGGGATGATCGCGAGCGGCAGCGCGGCGGCGGAGATGATCGTGGCCCGCCAGTCGCGCAAGAAGATCCACACGACGAGCACGGCGAGCAGCGCGCCTTCGAACAGCATTTCCATCGAGGCGGCGTACGACTCGCGGATGAAGTCGACCGTCGAATTGACTTCCTGGAAGCGCACGTTCGGGTGTTGCTTCGCGAGTCGTGCAACCGCCGCGCGCGACTCTTCAGCGACATCGAGCGCACTCGCGCCCCAACTGCGCACCACTTGGAAGCCAATGACCTGTTTGCCGTCGAGCAGCGCGATCTGGCGGCGCTCTGCCGCTTGGTCGCGCACGTCAGCAATCGTGTCGAGCCGCATCGTGCGGCCGTCCGGCAGCACGATCGGCAGCGCGGCGAGCTCCTGCGGTGAAGAGATCGTGCCCGTCGTGCGGACGCTCTGTTCGAGACCACCGACGCGAGCCTCGCCGCCGGGATATTCAGCCTGGATGCGTCGCAGCTGTCGCGAGACGTCGCTGGCCGTCGCACCGAGCGAAGCCATGCGATCGGGATCCAGATCGACGCGGATCTCGCGCGTCACGCCGCCGACGCGCTTGACGCTGCCGACGCCCTTGACTGCTGTGAGCTCGCGCATCACCGTGAGATCGACGAACCACGATAGTTCCGTGTCACTCATGTTCGGCGACGCGACACTGAACGTAACGACCGGGCTGCCTGCTGTCGTGACGCGGGAAATGACGGGCTCGCGTGCGTCGGCGGGTAGGTCCGGACGCACGCCGGTGATGGCGTCGCGCACTTCGTCGACCGCTTCGTTGATGTCGCGTTCGAAGCGGAACTGGATCGAGGTCGTCGACACGCCTTCGTTGACGATCGAATGAATGTGCTCGATGCCGGTCACCGTCGCAACCGCGTCTTCGATCTTGCGCGTCACTTCGGATTCGAGCTGCGAGGGCGGCACGCCCGGATACGCGACCGTCACCACGACCGCGGGCAGCTCGACGTCGGGCCGGTCCTGCACGCCGAGCTTCGCGAAGCTGATGAGCCCCGCGACACTCAGCGCGACGAACAGGACGATGACCGGAACCGGGTTGCGGATCGACCAGGTGACGAAGTTCACGAGCCGGCTCCGCCGTCGGGCACTGCGACCACGACGCGCACGTGATCGCCGTCCTTCAGGAAGCCAGCGCCTTTGTCGACGATGCGCTCGTTCGGCTCCACGCCGCTGAGGATCTCGATCTGCTTGTCGCGCACGGCGCCGGTCTCGACACGGCGGCGCGCGACGACTTGCTGCTCGCTGACGACGAAGACGTACGTGTAACCGTCCTGGGTCACGATGCTCGTCAGCGGCACCATGCTGGCGGCGCTCTGCCCGAGCAGGATTTCACCGCGCGCGAACATGCCGGGCCGCGCGCTGCCGGAGGAGGGAATGTCGACGTAGACGAGCCCGGCACGCGTGCTGCTCTCGATAGTCGGTGCAATCGCACGCACCTGGCCGTCGAGTTGCGCGCCGTCGGCAGTCGTGAGCTTCACGGTCTGGCCGACGCGGATTTCGCGCATGCGCGATTCGGGAATCTCCGCGCGCCATTCGACGCGACCCTTGCGCAACAGTCGCAGCATCTCGCTGCCGACCTGCGCGACCTGGCCGACGTTCACGCTCTTCGCCGAGATGACGCCATCGTCCGGCGCAGTGACGTGTGTATGGCGCAGGCGCAGTTCCGACCCCTGCAAGTCAGCCTTGTTCACTTCGACGCGCGCACGCGCCGCAAGCTCTTCGCTGCGCAGCTTGTCCAGATCCGACTGCGATACCACACCCGAGCCGGACAGCGAGTCCGCGCGTCGATACGCCGACGCGGCATTCTCGGCCGACGCCTGCGCCTGTTCGAGATTCGCGCGCTTCGACGCCACATCGGCTGCGAGCATATCTTCGGCGAGCCGCACCAGCTCCTGTCCCTTGCGCACGCGATCGCCGACCTCGACATTCACAGCTGCTACGCGGTAGCCGCCGACTTCGGGACCGACCACGATCTCTTGCCACGCATAGACAGTGCCGTTGGCAATGACGCCGCGCGCCACCTGCATGTTCTCGAGTGCCCGCGCGGTTACTGCTTGCGCCGCTGCGGCGGCAACGGGCGCGTGCGAACGAGTCGAGCCGCCGCGCAGCACGAGGATCAGCACGGCGAGCAACGCAGTTGTAATGGCAATAGCCAGGAGCACGCGGCCGCGGCGGGATTGCGGCAGGCGGCTACCCAGGTAGCTACTGAGGTTGCTGAGTGCGCTCGCGGTGATCATGGTTGTCCGATATCAGCTTGCTGATATGATATCAGCAACCTGATATGGAGCCATGCGCCGCGTGTCACGCCCATCGTCAAGAAGTATTGAGCCGCACCTGCAGTCGTTGCCGCCCGAAGAGGCGATTCCTTATCTGCTCAAGGGTCTACACCATTCTTTACGTCAGGTGGTCGACGAAGGCCTGCGGCGCGGGCGCATCGACCTGTCGTTCGCCCACCTCGCGACGCTGTACACGATCGCTGCGGAGCCCGGCCTGGCCGGGGCGGAATTGGCGCGGCGCAGCTCGGTGACCGCGCAGACGATGAATACGATCCTGCATCGCATGGAGCGCGACGGGCAGCTGGAGCGCCGGCCGCATCCGGCGAGCTCGCGCGCCGACAGCTGGTTCGTCACGACGCGCGGCGGCAAGCAGCTGGATCAGGCGAAGGTCGTCGGCAAGGCGATCTGGCGCAAGATGCTAGCGGCGCTCGCCGAGCGCGAGGTCACGCAGCTGCAGAGTCTTCTGCATCGCTGCATTCGCGGGCTGGATGCCCAGGTGGAAGAAGTGCGGCCGGCAAAGCCGGCCGCAGGTCGTCGGACGAAAAGCAAAGCTAAAACGAAGCGAGTGCGTCGGGTCAGCTGACGCGGCCGAGGAAGTCGGCCTTGCCGAGCTCGACGCCGTTGTGACGCAGCAGGTTGTACGCCGTCGTCGTGTGGAAGAAGAAGTTCGGCAGCGCCCAGTGCCGCAGGAAGATCAGACCGGGGAACGTGAAGGTCTGGCGCGGCGTCGGGATCGTGATCGTCTTGTCCTCGGAGCCGTTGATCTGCTCGGGCTTGAAGCTCTGCAGATAATCGATCGTCTTGTTGACGCGCGCGATCAGCTCGGCCATCGTCGTCTCGTTGTCTTCGAACTTCGGCGGGTCGACGCCCGCGAGCCGCGCCGCTGCGCCCTTGGCCGCATCGGTCGCAATCTGGATCTGCCGCGTCAGCGGGAACATGTCCGGCGCGAGCCGCGTGGTCGCGAGCAGCGTCGGCTCGAACTTCTTCGACTCGGCGTGCGCGACGCCTTTTTCCAGGATCGCCTTCAGGCTGCGCAGCGTGTGCAGGAACGTAGGAATCGAGGCCTCGTACATGGAGATTGTCATGATCGTGTTCTCTCGTGACCGCCAGGAAAGGAGCGGGATTATAGGTGCGGCCGAGCGTCGGCGATTACTTACGTTTGTGTCACGACACAAGTGACCTTCGACGCTACTTCCAGTAGCGAACGAGCCAGTAGCGAACAATTAGCGCGTGAGGACGTCGGTCTGCGCTTCCCGGCCGAGCTCGATCAGTCGCAAGCCCTGCGCGCTCGTGTCGAGCACCGTGACCGACGTGTGGTCCGGACGAAAGCACAGGACTGCATCGCGCTGCTGCGCGGTGCCAGCTGCAACATTAATCGCAATATAGTGAGTGAACACGACGCAGTCGTGCGGCACGGCGAGCAGCGCGTCGACGACGCTGCGGCGCCAATCCAGGTAATCGATCGATCCGGCCGGTGCGCGCTCCTGCAACTCGCGCCAGGTGCCTTGCATCGCTGCGGTCAGCCACTCGCGCTTCGTCTCGCGATCGATCGGTGGCGATGGAATTTCGGCGACGGCCGGCAACACCGTCGCGTCGCTCTTCCAAAGTTTGCACAGCGGTAGCGCCGTCTCGCGGCAACGGCGCAGCGGGCTCGTATATATGGGCGAATGCGCTGTCGTCTTCGCGAGCTGCTGAGCTACCGCTGTGGCTTGGGTGACACCGAGCGCGTCGAGGCCCGGGTCCGGATCGTCGCCCCATGCTGCCGCCGGCTTGGCGTGTCGCACCAGATAGATTCGCGGCATGCGCGCGTAGCCCACGCCTACTTCGGGGGCTTGAGCCTGTCCTTGGTCTGCTGGGCCATGCTGTGCAGGCTACGTTGCGGCTCCGGCAAGTTCTTCTTCTCCACGGGCGCCGGTTTCCGGTCCGGCGCTTGCAACGTGTCGGCGCGGCGCTCGACTTCGACCGGCGGGCCGGTCGCAGTGAACACGTCGACCGACAGCATGACCTGCCGGCCCTCATTCGGCGCCAGCGCGCCGACGCCGATCACCTTGCGCGCCAGCTCCTCGCCACGATCGTTGCGGATCGAGACGACGACTGAGTATTCCCACGGCTCGCCGCCCACGGGATGCTTGAACCCGCCCTCGACCCGCAGCGCCGAGAACGCCGGCTGCAGCCGGCGCTCGACGATCGCCTTCGGGTCGAACTTCAGGTGATGCTGGCAAGCCGGGCAGACGCTCGAGCTTTCGAGAATCGTCGACTTGCAGTGCGGGCAGACGCGCGTCTTGCCCGTCAGCACGACGCGGCCGGTATTCACGGGCGAGGTCCCTTAGCCTTTGCCGCCGCCGCCTTTCTCGTCCCAGCCGAATTCGGCGCGGCCGCGCATGCGTGAGCCCGCTGCGACAGTCAGCGAGCCGGCCTTCAGGTCGCCGTTCAGCACGCCGGTCTGCAGCAGCTCGACGCGTGACGCCACATCGATGTTGCCTTCCAGCTCGCCGCCGATCACGACCGTATTGGCGCGCACGCCGCCGGTCACTTTCGCGCCGGATTCGATCGTCAGGTTGCCCTGCACGTGCACGTCGCCTTTGAAATTACCGGCGATGCGTACGTGGCCGGTGCCCTCGATCTTGCCTTCGATCGTCAGCCCCGCCGCCAGCAGCGATTCCTTCGCGTCGCCGCGCGGCTGCGCGGCGGCTGCGGGTTGCCGGGCCGACTCGATGCTCACCGGTGCGGCAGCGGCAGGCTTGTCCGGCGCCGCGTCCGGCGTGTTCTGTTCGCGGCCGTACTGGTCTTTCCACAACGCCATGACAAGTCTCCTGTTGGAATTCGAGCGGAGGTAAATGACATACGAGACGATGGGGTGTCAAACCTACCGACGCTTCCGTCGCGACACGCCGACACTGGACCAGGCCGCGATCCGCATAACCCCCTAGTCGACGACCCGGGTCGCTGCACCGCCGCTGGCGCGGACGCGGCGTATAGTACGCACCCACAACGACTTGCCGCTGTGGCGCACGGGGGACTGGACATGATCAAGCTCACGATCAATGGTCAGGCGCAGGATGTCGATGTGGCGGGCGACACGCCGCTCTTGTGGGTACTGCGCGATACGCTCGGGATGACCGGCACCAAGTTCGGGTGCGGCAAGGCCTTATGCGGCGCATGTACTGTGCACGTCGACGGCGCGCCGACGCGCGCGTGTATCACTCCCGCCGAAAGCGTTGCCGGTAAATCCATTACGACGATCGAAGGGCTGTCGAGCAATCGAAGCCACCCGGTGCAGCTGGCGTGGATGGAGCTGGACGTCCCTCAGTGCGGCTATTGCCAGTCCGGCCAGATCATGGCGGCGGCAGCGCTCCTCAAACAGAACCCGAAGCCGACCGACGCCGACATCGACAGTGCGATGTCCGGCAACATCTGCCGCTGCGGCACGTATCCGCGAATTCGTAAAGCGATTCATCGCGCGGCCGAGCTGAGCACCAAGGAGGGTGGCTGAGATGATGCGCTCCAGACATAACGACATTTCGCGTCGCAGCTTTCTGAAAACTGCGGCGACAGCGACCGGCGGTCTGGTCATCGCCGTCTATCTGCCCGCGTGCAGCAAGCCCGAAGAGGCGGCGAAGAACGCCGGGCCTGCGAAACAGATCACTGCGAACGCGTGGCTGAAGATTGGCACGGATGGATCGATCACCATGCTGTGCGATCGCTCCGAGATGGGGCAGGGCGTCTACACCGCGCTGCCGACGTTGATCGCCGAAGAGCTCGGCGTCGCGCCGTCCAGCGTCAAAGTCGAATTCGCGCCGCCCGGCAAGGAGTACATCAACGCGTTGCTCGGCGGTCAGGTGACCGGCGGCAGCACCAGCGTGCGCGACGCTTGGGAAAAACTGCGCATGGCCGGCGCGGAAGCGCGCATGAGATTGATCGGCGCTGCCGCGAAAGAATGGGGCGCGCCGCCGCAGTCGTGCTCGGTCGCGGACGGCTACGTCGTGTTCACTAGCCGCCGCAAATCGTTCGGCGAACTTGCCGAAGCCGCCGCGGCTTTGCCGAAGCCCGAGAATGTGCAGCTGAAGACACGCAACGAGTTCCGCTACATCGGCAAGCCGCAGAAGCGCTTGGATACTCCTGCGAAAGTCGACGGCAGCGCGCAGTTCGGTATCGACACGCGTCTGCCAGGCATGCTGTACGCCGCACTGGCTCAGCCGCCCGAGCTCGGCGCCACCGTCAAGAGTTTCAAAGGCGAGGCCGCGCAGGGAATGCCTGGCGTGCGTCACGTGTTGCAGACGTCGTCCGGCGTCGCAGTGATTGCCGACTCGTTCTGGCAGGCGCACCAGGCGCGCGATGCGCTGCAGATCGAATGGGAGCCGGGCAAGAATGCCAAGCTGACGAACGCATCGATCAGTGCCGGTCTGCGATCTGCTGCGAGCGGCAAAGGCAAGGAGGTGCGCAAGGACGGCGACGCCGAGGCTGCATTGAAATCCGGCCGCCGTTTCGAGCAGACCTACGAGCTGCCGATGCTCGCGCACGCGACCTTGGAACCGCAGAACTGCACCGTCGAGTTTCGTGACGACGGCTGCCACGTTTACGCGCCGACGCAGGTTCAGCAGCTCGTGCAGGCAGTGGCCGCACAAGCCTCGGGCCTGCCGCCGGAGAAAGTATTCGTGCACACGACGTTCCTCGGCGGCGGCTTCGGCCGGCGACTCGAGGCCGACTTCGTACCGGCTGCGGTGGAATGCGCGAAGGCCGCGAACAAGCCGGTGAAGCTCGTGTGGACGCGCGAAGACGACATGACGCACGACAAGTATCGTCCGCCCGCGCGCAACACGCTGTCGGCGGCGTTCGAGTCGGGCGGCAAGCTGGACGCCGTGAAAATTCATCTGGTCGCGCCGTCGATCACTGCGCGCTGGTTCCCGGCAGCGGTCGCGAACGGTGCCGTCGATCCGTTCGCGGTGGAAGCGGCCCACAACTTCCCGTACGACGTGCCGAACGTGTACGTCGACTATCTGCAGCACGAGATCGGCATCGACGTCGGCTACTGGCGCTCGGTGAGCCACGCGCTCAACTGCTTCTCCGTCGAGAGCTTCATGGACGAGCTGGCGTACGAGGCCAAGCTCGATCCGTACGAGTTCCGCCGCGCCATGCTCGACAAGCAGCCGCGCTGGCAGATGGTGCTCGACACGGCGGCGCGGAAGGCCGGATGGGGACACGCGCCGAGCGGCCATCATCACGGCATCGCGCTGATGTCGGGCTACGACACCTATGTCGCGCAGGTCGCGGAAGTGTCGGTGCAAGGCAATCAGCTCAAAGTCCATCGCATCGTGTGCGCGATCGACTGCGGCCAGATGGTCAACCCGGACATCGTGCACGCGCAGGCCGAGGGCAGCATCGTGTTCGGACTGACGGCCGCGCTGTTCAGCGAGATCAACATCGCGAACGGCCGCGTGAAGGAACAGAACTTCGACGACTACCGGCTGCTGCGCATGAACGAGTCGCCACAGATCGATGTCTACGTCGTCAACAGCACCGAGAAACCGGGCGGCATGGGCGAGCCGGCTACGGCGGTCGTGGCACCGGCAGTTTGTAACGCGATCTACGCGGCAACGCGTAAGCGCATCAGAGCGCTACCGATCGCGAAGCAGGGATTCACGGTGTAGGCGTCAGCAGCAGCGCGAGACTCCAGTCCACTTGCGCTGCTGCTCTCCCAGATAGAACTCCGTTCG
>CADEEJ010000014.1:20098-22377 GCA_902826315.1 uncultured Steroidobacter sp. | reverse complement strand
CAACATCGCGAGCGCTGCATCGAGACGCTGATTGAAGATCAGCTGCGGCGCCACTGCCGCCTGCTCAGGACTGAGCGCGCCAGAAGCCAACTTGTTCGCCATTTGTTCCGCCGCGGCCAGGAACCCGAGGCGCACATCAGGCGACACGACCTTCTGCCATGCCGCTGTCGTCGTGACTATTGCGAGCCACGTGAGCGGCACGCCTGTGACCCACGCGTAGCGCAACTTGCCCGACTTCACGAGGATGCCGGTGGCCACGCACAGCGCGATGCCTGCGAGCAGCTGGTTCGCGATGCCGAACAGCGGCCAGAGAATGTTGATGCCGCCGTTCGGGTCGACTACGCCGATGTACAGGAAGTAGCCCCAGCCCGCGACGACGAGGCCGCTCGACAGCAGCACGGACGGATACCACGACGTCCGGCCCATCGGCTTCCACACGTGGCTGAGCGCATCCTGCAGCATGAAGCGGCCGACGCGAGTACCTGCATCGAGCGTCGTGAGGATGAACACCGCCTCGAACATGATCGCGAAGTGATACCAGAGCGCGAGCAGGCCCTGGCCGAACGCGCTGGAAAAGATGCTCGCCATGCCGACTGCGAGCGAAGGCGCGCCGCCGGTGCGCGCGAACAGCGTCGACTCGCCCATCTCGCGCGCGAGGTCGTGCATCTGCTGCGCCGTGACCGGGAAACCCCACGAGGTGATCGTCGCGGTTGCCGCGTCTGCTGTCGCACCCACGACGCCAGGTCCGCTGTTGATCGCGAAGTACACGCCGGGTTCGAGCAGCGTCGCGGCGATCATCGCCATGATCGCGACTCCCGACTCGAGCATCATGCTGCCGTAGCCGATCAGCCGCACGTCGGTTTCGCTGCCGATGAGCTTCGGCGTCGTGCCGCTCGACACGAGCGCGTGGAAGCCGGAGATGGCGCCGCACGCGATCGTGATGAACACGAACGGAAACAGCGCGCCGCCGAAGATCGGGCCGGTGCCGTCGATGAATTGCGTGACCGCCGGCATCTTGATGTCCGGACGCATCAGCACGACGGCGATGGCCAGCAGCATGACCGTGCCGAGCTTCAGGAACGTCGACAGGTAATCGCGCGGCGCGAGCAGCAGCCACACCGGGAGCACGGCGGCGATGAATCCGTAGCCGATCACGAACCAGGCGAGCGGCTTGCCTTCCATGTCGAACAGCACGCGCAGCGTCGGATGGTGATCGACCCAGCCGCCGCCGACGACTGCGAACAGCAGCAGCGCCAGTCCGATCAGCGACCCTTCGATCACGCGGCCCGGACGCAAGTTGCGCAGGTACAGCCCGACGAGCACGGCGATCGGAATGGTCGCGAATACCGTAGCGGTCGCCCATGGGCTGTGCTTCATCGCATTCACGACGACCAATCCGAGCACGGCGATCAGGATGATCATGATCGTCAACGTGCCGATGATCGCTGCCAGGCCGCCGACGGGACCCAGCTCGTCGCGAGCCATCTGCCCCAGGCTGCGGCCGTCGCGGCGCGTGGAAAGGAACAGGATGGTCATGTCCTGGACGCAGCCGCCGAGCACCGCGCCGACCAGGATCCACAGCGTGCCGGGCAGATAGCCGAACTGGGCGGCGAGCGTCGGGCCGATCAGCGGGCCGGGGCCGGCGATGGCTGCGAAGTGATGGCCGAACACGATCCAGCGGTGCGTCGGCATGAAGTCGCGGCCGTTGTTCAGGCGCAAGGCGGGCGTCGCCCGGCCGGCGTCGGTGCTCAAGACCCGGGCAGCAACCCAGGCACTGTAGAACCGGTAACCGATCGCGTAGACGCAGACGGCCGCGACGACCAGCCACATGGCATTGATGGTTTCGCCCCGGTGCAGGGCGATGCCGCCGACGGCGAATGCGCCGATCAGGGCGACCAGGATCCAGAGGATTTTGCGCATCCGCGGAGGATACCAAGAGTCAGGCTGAAGCCTGACCCACGGGAGACGCCCCTGTGGGTCCGACTTTAGTCGGACTCCTATTCCTTTTCCTTCCCGAGCTCCTCGCCGGGAATGCCGAGCCAGTCGATGCAGAACAAGCGGCTGTCGCGCAGCTCGGTCTTGACGATGCCCGTGTTCGGCAGCGGGTGGAGCAGGGCGTAGTCGGCCGGCACGTTGCCGGCGAGCACCGGCACCATGAAGCCGATCGTGGCCGCGTGCCCCACGATCATGACCACGCCGCTGTCCTGTGCGTGCCGGTTCATGACCTCGCGCACGAACGGCAGGAAGCGGCGCTGGACGTCGGCGAAGCTCTCGCCCTC
>CADEEJ010000014.1:18180-19998 GCA_902826315.1 uncultured Steroidobacter sp. | reverse complement strand
CGCCGGTATCGGCTGCCGGTAGCGGCGCCGCGACGACTGCGAGCGCTGCACCGGCTGCCGTCACGAATGCCCGTCGCGAGAGCGTCGGGCCACCCTTTATTGTCATAGTTTTTCGTTGTACCTCATCGCGGCGATTTGGCAAGTACCGCACGGCGCGATGCTGCGACGTCCTTACATTTGCGGCAGCGAGCAGAGTATGCTCCCGCGCTCACGTTTTTCGAACGGCTTGCGTCCCCCAACAATCAACTTACTCTTCGAGGGAGATCGTGATGGCAGACAACACTGTACGTGGCCGATTTGTCTGGCATGAACTGATGACGCCGGACACGAGCGGTGCACATGCCTTCTATGGGAAGGTGGTCGGCTGGAAAACGCAGGCGTTCGAGCAGGATCCCTCGTACCAGATGTTCGCGGCAGGCAGCGGCCCGGTGGGCGGCTCGGTCGCGCAGGCTTCGGGTGCGCCGCATTGGCTGCACTACGTCGGCACGCCCGACATCGAAGCGACGGTCCAGGCGGCCAAGGGCCGCGGCGCCAGCGTGACGAAGGAAGTCACGCCGATCCCGAACGGCGGCAAGTACGCCGTGCTGACGGATCCGCAGGGCGCAGCGATCGCCGTCTATCAGAGCGGCAGCGACGCCGGCAAAGAGTCGCCGCCGAAGCGCGGCGAGTTCTCCTGGCACGAGCTGGCCACGACCGACTGGCGCGCAGCGCTCGACTTCTACTCGGCAGTCTTCGGTTGGGAGAAGATGGCCGAGCACGACATGGGCGCCGACATGGGCAAGTACGTGCTCTTCGGCAGCAACGGCGTGCAACGCGGCGGCATGTTCAACAAAACCGCCGCGATGCCGGGCGGCCCGGGCTGGCTCGGCTACGTTCGCGTCAAAGACGTGAACGATGCCGTCAAGAGGGCCAAGGGTGCGCGCGGCACGCTCGTCAACGGTCCGATGGAAGTGCCGGGTGGCGACTGGATTGCGCAGTTCGTCGATCCGTACGGTGCGATGTTCGCGGTCCACACGCTGGCGGCCGACCTGAAGCCCGCGGCGGCGGCGAGCACTGCTGCCGCACCGGCGGCGCCGGCTGCAGCGGCGACTGAGCCCGCAGCGGCACCGAAGAAGGCAGCAGCACCGAAGAAGGCCGCAGCGCCGAAGAAGGCTGCGCCTGCGAAGAAGGCTCCGGCGAAGAAGAAGGCGGCCAAGAAGAAAGCAGCGAAGAAAAAAGCTGCGGCCAAGAGCTCGAAGCGCCCGGCCCGCAAGGCTGCGAAGAAGGGCGGCCGCAAGGCGGCCAAGAAGCGCTCTGGCGGCAAGAAGAAAGCCGTCAAGAAAGCGCGCAAGGGTAAGTAGGAGGATCCGGTGCCGGGTTAAAAATCGGCCCATAACTCAGCGGCGCAGCATATGTTGCAGTGCTGAGTTTGGAGCTCTTTCTTAACCCGGCACCCACTTCAGATGAAAACAGTCCGCGGCAAAACATTCACCGGCCAGCGCGTCGTGCTGGACGGCAAATCCTTCGTCGAGTGTCACTTCAAGGACGCGAGCCTGATCATCGAGGGCAACGGCCTGTTCGAGATGCAAAACTGCAAGATCGAAGAGGACTGCCGGCTCGCCGTCGAAGGGCCGGGGCAGGTGCTGCTGCACGTCCTGAAGATGATGCTGTACTCCGGCGGCTGGATGTCGCGCGTCGCGGATAACGTGCTGCACACCGTGCGGCAGCCGCCGAAGGCGCTGGCGAAGAAGAAGTCAGGCTGACTTCGCGGCCACCATTTTCGAGATCGCGTAGATCGCGTCCAGGTTCGGCGTCGCGACGCCGACCTTGCGCGCGGCC
>CADEEJ010000014.1:0-18080 GCA_902826315.1 uncultured Steroidobacter sp. | reverse complement strand
GATCGCGTAGATCGCGTCCAGGTTCGGCGTCGCGACGCCGACCTTGCGCGCGGCCCTGACCGTGTTGCCGAGGATCGCCTCGATCTCCATCGGCCGGCCGTTCTGGTAGTCCAGCGCCATGCTGGTCTTGTAGGCCGGCATCGCCCGGGTCGTTGCGAGCATCTGCTCGATGAGGTTCGGGCTTTGCGGATGCCCCGAGGCCTGCGCCACGTCGCACACCTCCTGCATCGTGCGCCGCGCGAACTCCACTTCCGCGTCGGTCCGCAACATCGCGTTCGTGTCGAGCACGCCGCCCAGGATCGAGATGGGATTGAAGACTGCATTCCAAACGGCTTTCTGCCAGCGCGCGCCGACGACGTTCTCAGTCAATTTGCACGGCACCTTGCCGGCTTCGAAGGCCGCTGCGAGCGCCTGCGCCGCCGGCGTGATGCCGGCCGGATAGCGGCCGAGAATCAGCGAGCCGAGCGACAGATGATTGACCTGCCCCGGCGCGCCGCGCCCGACGGCAACGAACGCGAGGCTGCTCAGCAACTCGTTATCGGGAAACGCAGCGGCGATCGGCGCCTCGATATCCACACCGTTCTGGATCAGCACGATCGCGGTGCGCGGGCCGACGGCCGGCCGGATCAACTCCGCACGGTCGACGCTCTCCAGCACCTTCGAAGTCAGCAGCAGATAGGCGGGCGGCTCGCGGCAGTCCGCGACGTTGCGATAAACGTGCTCCGGCTGGAATCGATGGTCGCCGAACACGGGGCTGCGGATGTCGTAACCGTCGCGACTCACCGCGTCGTAGTCCGAGCGGCACACGACCGAAACCCGCGCGCCCTGACGCGCAAGCGCTGATCCGAACAACGCGCCGACCGCGCCAGCACCGACGATGAGAACGTTCATGGCGCGAGTGTACTACCGGTCGATCGAACCGACGGTCACGGCCTTCGGGCTGTACAGCCCCGGCAGCAGGCGCTGGAAATTGCGCACCTTCGGCGCGTCGTTGAACACGATGTACGGATCGTTCGGATGCTTCACCAGGTAATCCTGGTGATAGTTCTCCGCGGCATAGAAGCCCTGCAGTGGATCGACGCGCGTGACGATCGGCCGGTCGAACTTGCCGGCTTTTTCCAGCTGCGCAATGTAGGCAGTCGCGATTTCTTGCTGCTGGTCGTCTGCGTAGAAAATCGCCGATCGATATTGCGGTCCGCTATCCGGTCCCTGCCGGTTCAGCTGCGTCGGATCGTGGACGACCGAGAAGAAGACCCGCAGGATCTCACCGTAGGAGACGACGCTCGGGTCGAACGTGACCTGCACGGACTCCGCGTGCCCGGTGCGGCCGCTGCTGACGATCTCGTACTCGGCCGTTGCGCGATCGCCGCCGGCGTAGCCGGAGACCGCACGCTGGACGCCATTCATGTGCTGGAACACCGCCTGCACGCCCCAGAAGCATCCGCCGGCCAGCACGGCCGTTTGCAGTGCACCGGCTGCTTTCGGATTGTCGAGCGCTGGCGTCGGGATCTCGACGGTCCGCTCGGCGGCGGATGCGGCCAGGTGACCGGCACCTCCCCACAGACTCAGCAGGATGCCGCAGGCGGCGATCGCGGCCGCGGCTCGTGGTTTCCAAGAGGTCATGATCGTGCCCTCGCTGCTGCGTGCGCCCGCGCCTGGCGCGCTGTTCCGCTATGATCTGGGCTCCGCCCTGCGATTTCCAGGACTTCGATGGCCCAGCTCACGACTTTGCGCGCCGACGACCTGCGCGATCTTCAGCGGCGTGCCCGCGAACGCTACGACGACTTTGCCCGGCGCGGGCTGAAGTTGAATCTGACGCGCGGCAAGCCCTCGTCGGCGCAGCTCGACCTCTGCAACGAGCTGCTGGAAATGCCCGGCCGGCGCGACTACATGTCCGGTGCAATCGACTGTCGCAACTATGGCGAGCTGCAAGGTCTGCCGGAGCTGCGCGCGTTGCTCGCGCCGATCTACGACGTGACGCCCGATCGCATGGTCCTCGGCGGCAACACCAGCCTGGGTTTGATGCATGACGCAGTCGTCTACGCACTGTTGAAGGGGACGTGCGACAGCGCACGGCCGTGGTCGAAGGAATCGCGCATCGCTTTCATCTGCGCCGTGCCCGGCTACGACCGCCACTTCTCGATCTGCAACGAATTCGGCATCGAGATGCTCACGGTGCCGTTGCACGACGACGGTCCGGACATGGACGCAGTCGAGAAGCTGGTCGCAGCGGACCCGCAGATCAAAGGAATGTGGTGCGTCCCGAAGTACAGCAATCCATCCGGCGCCGTGTATTCGCAAGAGAAGATCGAGCGGCTTGCGCGCATGCCGGCTGCAGCGCCGGACTTCCGTCTGTTCTGGGACAACGCGTATGCCGTGCATCACCTGACGCCGGAGCGCGTCCGCATCGCGAACATCGACGCGGCTTGCGCGCGCCACGGCAATCGGAATCGCGCCTTCATCTTCGGCTCGACTTCGAAGGTGACGCTCGCCGGTTCGGGCTTCGGCCTGTTCGGCGGCTCGAAAGACAACGTTGCCTGGTATCTGAAGCGCATGGAGAAGCGCACGATCGGCGGCGACAAGATCAACCAGCTGCGCCACGTGCGGCTGCTGCAGAACGCGGCAGGCGTCGATCGGCTCATGGATCGGCACCGCGCGATCATCGCGCCGAAATTCGCGCAGGTCCGCACGACGTTCGAATCGAATCTCGCCGCTACCAGCGTCGCGCGCTGGACCGATCCGCCCGGCGGCTACTTCATCACGCTCGACGTGCTGGACGGCTGCGCGAAGCAGGTCGTGAAGCTGGCGAAGGAAGCGGGAGTCGAGCTGACGCCGGCGGGTGCGACGCATCCGCATGGCAACGATCCGCGCGACAGCACCATCCGCATCGCACCGACGTTCCCCGAGCCGACCGAAATTGCTCAGGCAGCGGAAGGCGTCGCGGTGTGCGTGCTGCTGGCTACGGTGGAGAAGCTGCTCACATCAAAGTGACATGAGCGAAGTGACATGGGTGACACGGGTTACTCCATGGCGCGGCAGTTCTCCCGTAAGAGAGTGTGCGTCACTTAATGTCACTCGTGTCACCGATGTCGCCTCGCGCGAGGTCTCCCCGCGCGCACGCGCGCGCACTTAAGATCAGTTGATCGGCAGCTCCTTCGAAGCAGTCGGCGGACGAACCGCGCCCGAGCGCGCGACGTGCACGAACCACCACGGCAGGAATGCGATCAGCTGAATGATGCGACCGCTGATCGCGATCGCCAGCGCCGCCTCGGCGCCGATGCCCGCCAGCACCAGCAGGCCGACGAACACCGCTTCGAACACACCGAGCCCGTCGAACGAGATCGGCAAGCGCGAGATCAACGTGCTGATCGGCAAAACGCCGAGCAGCAACAAAAGATCCACGTCGACGCCGAGGCCCTTGGCCAGCGTCCACGGAAAGATGACCGAGAACACCTGCTCCAGCACGGTGAGCGCACTGAATTGCGCGATCGTGCTGCGTGCCCGGCCGAGCGTGCGATAGGCGGCCGCGAAGCGGTCGAGGTACTGCATGACCTTCGAGTCGCGGATGAATCGCGGCAGCTGCGCGACGACTTTGTCGACGAGCTTTTCGTTCAGTGCCGCGATCAACAACGCGGTCACGCCCACCAGCATCGCGACGCCGAGATACAGTGCGCTGTCGAAGCGCGCGTCGAGCACGCCGATCGTGCGCAGGATCGCCAGGCTCACGAGCCCAAGCGCGAGCGCCAGCACGAAGCCGACCATGCGTTCGATCACGATCGAAGTGACGACGTCGGTGCCGTTGAAGCCGCGCTTGGTCACCAGCACGGCGCGAATCGCGTCGGCGCCGACTGTCGTCGGCAACGCGAGACCCCACACCATCGACGTGCAGTAGATCGTCACGCCCTGCAACAGCGGCAGCCGATAGCCCTGTGCTCGCAGCAGCAGCGTCCACTTGAAGGTCATCAGCACGCGATCCAGCGTCACGACCACGATCCCCAGCAGCAGATACGTCGTGTCGAACCGCTGCATGATGTGCACGACTTCGCGCGCATCCACCACGTAGATGAACAGCAGCACGACCAGTGCAGCGGAAAGACCGATGCGCAACCAGAATTTCATGTCGTGCGGGCCTCGCTCACAGCGGCGCCGTTTCGGCGCGCGGCGAAACGTCGACGGGCACGATTTCGTTGAAGACCGCCAGCGTGCGGCGCGCGGTCTCGCGCCACGTCAGGCTCTGCACTCGCTTGATCCCGAGCTCCCGCATCTTTCGCTGCAGCTCCTCGGACTCGGTGACTTCGGCGAGCGCGCGGGCGATGTCTTCCTCGTTCAACGGATCGATCAAGCGCGCCGCGCCGCCCGCGATCTCCGGCCCGGCACAGGTCGACGGGACGATTGCCGGGCAGCCGCACGCAAATGCTTCCACGATCGGAATGCCGAAGCTCTCGCACAGCGTCGCGAGCACGAAGCACTCGGCCAGCTGGTAGGCGAGGTGAATCCGCGCGTTCGGTACGAAGCCGAGAAACTGGACGTCGGCGAGATCTGCGTCGGTGAAGCCGCGCGCCCGCAGGTATTCGTCGATGCGCTTGCCGATCACGACCAGCGGCAGCTTGCCGCCGGCGCGTCGATAGCGCAGATAGCCGCGCAGCAGACGCTCGTTGTTGCCGCCGGGGTAGGGCGGCATGTGCTTGTGTCCGACGTGCAGCGCGCGCGCGACCGTGAGGATGAAGCGCGGCGGCAGGCGGTGCTCGGTGCGGAACTGCGCGAGCGCAGCTTCGTCACGCTCGCTGCTGAAATTCTGCCCGACACCCGCATAGCTCACGACGGACTCGCGCACGTCGATGCACGTGTACTTCGAGAGGTCGTCGAGCGTCGCCTGCGAGATCGCCAGCGTGCGCGCCGCCTTGAGGCTGTAGAGCGGCAGCATCAGGCGGATGTAGACATTGTCCCACCACGGATAGTTCTGCGGATTCACGTACCAGTCCGAGCCCTGCTGCACGAACACGCACGGCCGGCGCGTGAACAGCGGAATCGAGAACTTCGGATTGAAGATCAGGTCGGCGTTGAAGCGCCGCGCGGCACGCGGCACCACGACCTGATCCCAGTACAGCTTGCTGCGCGCCGGCAGCACGTGCGCCTCGGCGTTGCCGAACTCGCGGAACAGGTGCTGCGACTTCGGCGTGTCGAGCAGGATCAGGTAGCGCGTGTGCGGGTCGAGCCGCAATAACTCGCGCAACAGTTGCAGACCGTAGACGCCGAGCCCGTCGTCCTGGTCCAGGAGCCGTCCCATGATGCCGATCGTGCGCTTGCTCATCGCGAGTGCTGCCACGATCAGTGCGCGAGGTGCTGGAGCTTGGCGATGCCGGACAGCTTGCGGCCGACCGCCCGCAGCACGTTCGAGCGTTGCCGTCCCGGCAGGAACTGCAGCCAGTCGCACTTCAGCCGGCCGAACACCGGGATCGGTAGCTGTGCGCGGCGTCGTTCGGCGCGATAGTCGAGCGCCACTCCGAATGCAGTACGCACGTTGTAACGCTTCGCGAGCTCGAGTGACAGCTGCGAGCCGAGCATCCACGGGTAGGCGAGGCAGCTCGGCGGACAGCCCAGGTGTTTGCGGAACAGCTCGCGGTTGAGCTCGAACTCCGACGCGACCAGCGCGCGGAAGGCTTCGTCGTCCATGTACCGTCCGGGCACATGCTCGCTCAGGCCGCGATGCAGATCGCTGAGCTGCTGCCGCCACTGCGGCTGCGCGAAGAATTGTTCGCCGCCGTTGCGCTCGACGAAGTCGCGACACGCCGCGGTGATCTCGCTGCTCTCGACGAAACGCCGCGTCGCGGACAGAAGTGGCGTCGAGCGATAGATGGGCGTGCCCGGCGCCGGCCGGCCCAATTCCTCGTCGCCGTCGAGTTCGCGCATCGGCCAGTCGTAGATGTCGAAGCGTGCGAGCGCTTGCGGATGAGCGAAGTCGACGAGCTGCGGCGAAGTGGCCACGAGAGCATGGCGATGGGCGTGCGACTGCACGTCGACCAGGCCGGACTCGACGCACGCACGCACTTCCGGCCACGACATGAATTGATCGTCACCCGCCTGCGACGACGGCGTCATCCAGTAGGACGGCACGAACAGCACGGCTCGCGCTTCGAAGGTGCGCAGCAGTGGCAGCGCCACAGTCCAGAAACTCTTACGCGCGTCATCGAACGTGAGCAGCACGGCGCGGTCGATCCGGCGGCCGCTGTTGCGCGCGGCCAGATACTCCTCCAGGCCCAGCGTGCGGTAGCCGTTGCCGTGCAGGAACTCCAGGTCGCGCGCGAACACCTGCGTCTCCACGTCGTGATACGTGAAGACCGGGATCTCGCCACGCGCCAGCGGCAGTCCGAAGATGAAGCCGGGGTAGCGGGTGCGCGAGACGCGGGCGGCGGTGCGCAGCAGGCGACCGATGTCGTTCATGGGCCGAGAGATCTTATGGGTGTCTGAGTGCGTGCACGGGGGGCCGTCCACGAAACTCGCACACCTAGGCAAAGTTCCATGTACGAAATTTGCTGAAACTCCAGCAAAAGCAAGCCTTACTGCATGGAATTTGCCGGCGTCGCGGAACAAATACACGCTCAGAAACTATTCAGTTCACGCGCAACAGGGGAAGACTCGTGAGAGCAATGGACCAGTCCTGGCACCGCGCCGCTTACATGACGTTGCAACACCTGCGCGGTCGGCCGGTCGGCCGGTTCATCCGCGAGTTGCGGGCGCGCGAGCAACTCGAACGCGGCGCATTCCGGCAAATGATCGATTCGGAGCTGAAGGAGCAGCTGCGGTACGCGCGTGCCAGGGTGCCGCTGTATTCCTCCGGTCAGTGGGCTGAGGCCCTGTCGCGCGGCGATGCGACGCAGCTGTCCGCATGGCCGATTCTCGACCGAGCGACGGTCCGCGCACGCGGCTCGGAATTGCTGGCTCGCGGCCTGCGGCCCGGGACGTTTTATCGCAGCAGCTCTGCGTCGACTGGCGAGCCCCTGCGCATCGCCTGGAATCCGCATGGCGGCGCCTGGGGCTGGGCGAACGAATATCGCGTCATGCTCTGGTACGGCGTGCAGCCCGGCGTGCGCACGCTCCTCATGTGGGGCTCGGAGCATCGGCTGCAGGATTGGGTGCGCAACACCCGCGGGTTTCTCACGACCGCGCTGAGTCCGCAACGCCTGGAGGAAGCTGCGCAATACGTCCTGCACCGACGGCCGGGGCTGGTGATGGGCTTGCCTTCGGCGCTGGTGCTGCTTGCGCGCTACATCCGCACGAATTACCCGGACGCACCGGAACAGCTGGTGCCGTTCGCGAAGCTCGGCGGCGAGCAGATCTTTCCGTTCCAGCGCGACGAGCTGCAGAGGCACTTCGGCGCGAGGACCGTGGAGTTCTACGGCTGCACCGAAGTCGGACCGATCGCCGCACAGTGCCCGGCCGGCTCGATGCACCTGCTCAGCGACAACTCGTACATCGAGATCTGTCGCGACGGCGAGCCGGTGCCGGACGGCGAGTTCGGCGACATCGTCGCGACGTCGCTGAGCAATCGCGCGATGCCGCTGGTGCGCTGTCGGATCGGCGACAGCGGCGCGATTTCGCCGGACCCGTGCAGCTGCGGCCGGCCGTATCCTGTACTCGCATCGCTGATCGGCCGCGCCGCCGACCTGTTCATGGCGGCGGATGGCACGAAGATTCACGGCTCGCAACTCGGAGTAGGGCTGCAGAAGCTGCTTGCCAGCACGCCGCTCGGAGTCATCCGCCAGGTGCTGTTCCAGCAGATCGATCCGCTGCACTGGAAAGTGCTGGTCGAAAGCGGCGGCGGCTTCGACGCACCGCTCGCCGCGCAGCTGACGGAGCTGGTGCGCAGTAACTTCGGCCGGCAGTGCGACGTGGAGATCGAGCGTGTGAGCGTCGTGCCGCGCGAGCCTTCCGGAAAATTCCGTTACTACCGCCCGCCCGGTCTGCGAGCGGGCGGTCAGCCGCCGGTGACGGTCGCGCCCGACCCCGGTCGCAAACACGAGGACCGCTTGAAGATGGTGTGAGGCGCCCGCGCACAAGGCGTCGGATTCGTATGGCGCGAGTGCAGCGGAACTCTCGCGCGGCTACGGCTTTACTAGGGTGCACCCTTCTCTCTCACCGAGGACCTACCCATGCGTGCATTGATCACCCTCTGCGCTGCCGCGCTGTTGTTCGCGGCAGGCTGCTCGAAGCCCCAAGACGCCACCCAGGACAATCCGACACCGCCCGCAGACACGTCGGCAGTACCGCCGCCGTCTTCGGATCAACCGCCGCCGAGCGACAGCACTACACCGCCACCGGGCGATCAGACAACGCCGCCCGATCAGCAACCCCCGCAGCAGCCGCAGTAAGAAGGCTCGCGTCAGTAAGAAGTACACTACGGAGATGCAACAGCTCTCCGTAGTGTTCGATGTGCGCTGAACGCAGCGCCGACCGGCCGCTCGAAACCCTTTTACTGCCGCTCCTCGATGGTCACCTCGCGTGGCCCCAGGGCGGTGCGCTCTTTTTGCGCGCACGCGCGGGTGCTCCATTGCTTGCGCGCCCGTGGCCCGGCCTGGTTTGCCAGCAGAGTTTCGCGCCCGATGCCGCTGCGTTAGAGCGCTTGCAACTGCGAGTGCTTGCGGACGACCAGGACTCTGCCGCGCAAAGATATCCGCTCGTATTGGTCCTACCGCCGCGGCAACGCGACGAATCGCGCGCGCTGCTGGCTCACGCGATGCGCTCGACGGAACGGAATGGACGCATCGTCGCGAGCATGAGCAACGATGAAGGTGCGCGCTCCGCGGAAGCGGACCTCGAACGTATCGCCGGCCCGGTCACGACGCTGACCAAGAACAAATGTCGCGTGTTCTGGAGCGCGCCGCTCAACGGGCCGCACGACGCGGCGCTCGCCGATGAATGGCTGCAGCTGGATGCGGTGCGACCGATCGCCGACGGCCGCTTCGTCAGCCGCCCCGGCGTGTTCGCGTGGGATCGGCTCGACGTCGCCTCGCAGCTGCTCGCTGCGCATCTGCCCGCAGGTCTGGCAGGTCGCGCTGCCGATCTCGGCGCCGGCTTCGGATACCTATCGGTCGAGCTGCTCGAACGCTGCGCCGGCATCAAGCATCTGGATGTGTATGAAGCCGAGCGACGCGCGCTCGATCTCGCGCGCCGCAATCTCGCTGCATTCGAGCAGCGCGCCACGATCAGTTACTGCTGGCATGATGTCACCGCCGGCCTGACTGGGACCTACGATGTGATCGTCTGCAATCCGCCGTTTCACACGCATGCGCGCGGCGATCGTCCGGACATCGGACGCCGCTTCATCGGTGCCGCGGCCGACGCACTGCGGCCCGGCGGCCGCTTGTGGCTGGTCGCAAATCGCCATCTGCCGTACGAGCAGGCGCTGGGCGAGGGCTTCGAGCGCGCGCGCATCGTGATCCAGCAGCACGGCTTCAAGATCGTCGAAGCGGTGAAGGCGAGGCGCAAGTGAAGCTCCTCAAGCTGATCGCCAACATCGGCTATGGCAGTCGCAAGGAAGTCACTGCGATGTTCAGCGACGGGCGCATCACCGATGTCGATGGACACGAGCTATCCGTCGACGATGTCGTCGAGCCGCAGCGTGTGCGTCTCGACGGCGAGCCGCTCGATCCGCCGCCCGGTCTCATTCTCATGCTGCACAAGCCGACGGGTTATACCTGCTCGACAGCGGATGCGGGCTCGTTGGTCTACGACTTGTTGCCGCCGCGATTTCGTCGCCGCTCGCCCACGCTCGCAACTGTCGGACGTCTAGACCGCGATACGACCGGACTGCTGCTGATGACGGACGACGGCCCGCTGCTGCATCGGATCGTCTCGCCGCGATCGCAGCTCGAGAAGGTTTACGAGGCGACACTGGCGCGCGACCTGCGCGGCGACGCAGGCAAGCTTTTTGCGAGCGGCAAGATGATGCTCGAATCGGAACGCGCACCGCTCGCACCGGCGTCACTCGAAGTACTCGAACCTCGGCGCGCCCGGGTGACGGTTACGGAGGGGCGCTATCATCAAGTGCGCCGCATGTTTGCGGCTATCGGCAATCATGTCGAAGCGCTGCATCGCAGCCGCATCGGTGGCCTGACGCTGGGCACGCTGGAAATCGGCAAGTGGCGGCCACTGGACAGTGCAGACATTGCGAACCTGTTTGCGGGAAAACGGTGACATGGCCGAGGCCGGGAGCATCGGCGAGCAAGTCTGGTGGCTCTATCTGCTGGCGTGTGCCGATGGGCGGACCTATGCCGGGATCGCACTCGACGTCGCCGCCCGCTTTCGCCTGCACGCCGACGGCAAGGCTGCGAAATTCACGCGGGCCAACCGGCCATTACGGGTTTTAGGTGCCCAGCCGTTCACGAGCCGCTCGGCGGCTTTGCAGGCCGAGCACGCGTTGAAACAGCTGAAAAAGCCCGCCAAGCTGCAGTGGGCGCGGCGCTGGCCCCACGCTGCCGATTGACCTATAGTTCGCTCCTCCCCGTTCGAGATCGATTCCATGAGCATGTCGTTGCGCGAGCAGCTGCTGGCCGCGGGACTCGGCAAGAAGAAGCAGGCCGAGCAGGATCAACGCAAGGCCAAGGAACAGCAGCGCATCGCCGCGCAAAAGCAGGCAGCGCAGGCGGCACAGGCCGAGAAAGCGGCGCGTGCCCAGGCGTTGCAGCAGCGCCGGCAGGAAGAAGCGGACCGCAAGGAGCGCTGGACGCAGATCAAGCAGTTGATCGAGCAGCATCGCCTGCCGAAAGTCGAGAGCGACGACTATTTCAATTTCGTGAGCCGCGGCAAGGTGCGGCGCCTGGCAGTCGATGCACCGCTGCGCGAGAAGATCATCGGCGGTGAGCTCGTGATCGTGCGTTGCGAAGGCAAGCATGACGTCGTGCCACGCGATATCGGGGAACGCATTCGCGGATACGATGCGCGCGCGGTCATCGCCTTACAGGATTCGGCGGCAGGCGCGCCGGCCGAGGACGATCCGTACAAGGACTACGTGGTCCCCGACGATTTGAAGTGGTGAGCCCCGTCGCCGGCGTCCTCCGCTCCTTCCGCGTCCGGCTCCTCGTCCTGCCACCATTGCGTGGGGGCGGAACATACAACCAGGTCCATCGAGTCCCACTCATCGAGGTCGAATTCGTCGATATCGCCGTAGCGGTCGCGAACGTCGATCAAGCCGTCCGACTCGTCGATCGCGATGACGAGGAAGAATTCGTGGTGGACGCGGTCGGCATACCACTGGCCTTCGCGCGCCTTGATGTCGCTCATATGCCTCCTCCCGCCGGAAGAGCTCCGCCGTCTTGTCGTAACTACAACGCGCGGGCAGCGCGACTGGTTTCCCGGCTCACACCAGGATCCAGTACAGCAGCCCGCCGATCAGCAGCCATTTGAGCAGGTAATAAACCGTTCGGTTCCACGCCTTGATGCGCGTGGCGTAAATGCGGACCTTGTAGACGTACTCGAACACGCGGTTCAGCACACCGACGTGCTCGCCCGGCACATTCTGCGTCGCGGCAGCTTTGATCATGCTGCGACCGATCGTGCGGTTGAGCGCGCGGACCAGTCGATTGGACAACGGCCGCTCGACGTCGCAGAACAGGATCACGCGCGTGACGTCAGTGCGGTTCTCCGCAGTATGGATGTAGGTCTCGTCGAACATCACTGCTTCGCCGTCCTTCCAGTAGTACTTCTGGCCGTCAACGACGATAAAGCACTCAGGTGAATTCGGCGTGACAAGCCCGAGGTGATAGCGCAGCGAGCCGGCGAACGGATCGCGATGCTCGCCGAGCCGGCTGCCCGGCGGCAGCAACGTGAACATCGCCGCGTTCACCGAAGGAATGCCGGCGAGCAACTCGGCCGTGCGTGGGCACAGCGCCGCGGCCGACGGCAGGAAGTCGCCGTACCACTTCAGGTAGAAGCGCTTCCAGCCGGTGCGGAAGAACGTGTTGAAGCCGATGTCGTTGTGACTCGCGGCCGCGCGGATGTAGCCCTCGTCGAACAGCTTCAGCGCTTCGTCGCGGACCATCTGCCACTGCTCGGTGACCTTCTGCAGCTCGGGGAACTGAGTGACGTCCGCATACGGCCGCGCGCGCACGGCCGAGAACAGATACATCAGCGTGTTGTAGGGCGCGAGCACGTTGGCATGATCGGCGGCGAGGCGCCGCAACTTGTGACGAACATTGCCGCGCAGCTGCACGTACAAGATCGTCGATAGGTAGACGCCCAGTACGAAGTATTTCGCTGACACGGCTGGAACCATCATTCGTCCTGAACGCACCGCGCACTACATATATATGTATGTAGCACATATGTGAAGAACGGTGTTCGTGCGCAGGCGAGCAGGACTCGTGCGAGCAATCCTCGCGCACGCGCCCGATGCGCGACGATCTATTCCGAGCGACCGCTCGGCTTCGGTGCGGGACTCGCGACGAAAGTGTACGCGCGGGTCAGCTGCGGCAACTGCGGGTCGTCGAGGACTGGCGCCGCGGCCACAGCCGGAGAGATCGGCATCGCGATGCTCAGCACTTCGCGAGCGCGTTCCTGATAGTGCACTGCGGCTTCGCGCAGGTTGGTCTCTTCGACACGGAACGGGGTCTGCGCGATGTATGCAAGCGTGCGCGGCACGCCGAACTCTTCGATCAGCGGCTTGATCAGCATGATGCCGCCGTAGCGCTGCACGTCCATGTACTCCTGGTCCGTGCGCCAGACGCGTTTGCGGAACACGGCGAAGTCGTCCGGCCAGATCTGGTCGACGCGATTCACGTTGAACAGCGGGCCGCGCAGCGCCTTGACGTTCTCGGCGATGCCCTTGACCAGCATCTCGCATGGCAGACGGCGACCGACGTCGACTGCACTGCACTCCTTGTGCGGCCACTGGCCGCCGCGCGCCGAGGCCGCTTCCTGCAGGAAGGCGTTCCACAGCACGTTGTCGATTACTTCGACGACCGGGAATTGCAGGCGGTACTGCTCGTTCTGATAGAACGGCCAGTAGTAGGCGGCCCAGCGCAGCGGGTTCGGTGTCTTAGCGCCGAGTACGCGGCGTGGAAAGATCAACGTGCGGCGCTTCAGGTCGTAACCTTCGCGGCCGCCGAACAGCAGGTACTCCGGATCCTTGGCGGTGACGAACTTGATCTGGATCTCGGCGGGCAGTGCGCCGAACAGGTCGCCGAAGGCGGTGTCGATTGCCTGGGCGCGGTAGGAGACGAGCTCGCGGAACTGCTTCTTGCACTCGCGCCGATCGGTGCCTTCACACGCAAGGCCCAGGAGGGGAAAGAGAAGACCGGCTAACAGGATCCAACGTCTCATCGCCGCGCTCCGGAGCAGCATGTGTACTGCTCATACTCTGCCTGTGCAGGGTAAGCAACTAACGGAAGGTGTAAGGTGAAGTTCCCGTTCTCGCGTCCAACTCGTTGTCGCGGCAACGCTCGCGCGCAGCGGCGTTGTCGCGATTGAGATGCAACGAGGCCAGCTGCCGACAGCTGCGACGACACGGCGCGCCCCGCAATTCTCCTTGTGCCAAGGGGAGATGCGTGGAGCATCGCCGCTGCACCGTGACGGTCGCCGATAGTGCAGCGCCGACGCAACGTGCACAAAAGGCGAGCGCTGCAGCTGCGGGCTGCATACGAGTCTTTCGTGCTCGAAACATCTGGATTCACTTGCACCTCAGGGCAACTGCACGGCATCGCTTATGTCGTCCGGCGCGCAAACGTCGCGCCCCGCGGTTTGGAATATCCAAACTTCATGCCGCGCCGGCCATGAGCCAAAACCGTAAACCCTGCCGACACCGACCCTGAACGCATGCGCAGAAGTGACGGGCGTCGCAATGTCGCCGTGCGGTGACATGCCCGTCAGGCAGATTGAAAGCGCGGCCCGGCTTAGCGATAGTCGGGGCCAAACAAGGATCGATAACAAGACAAGATGGCTCCACGAGTGGACGAGTTCTGGGAACGTCCTGATCCTGCATTGGCGGCTGCCGGCGCCGAAGGCGAGTGGCTGGTCGCCCGCGTGCGCCTGTTCGCGGTCACGCTGTTGCTGATCACGCCGACGTACAAGCTGATCCAGTACCCGCAGATTCCGGTATTCGTCTGGGGTTTCTGGGTCACGTTCGGCGCCTGGCTTGCGGCAGTTGCCATCTGGCTGGCGCTGCGCCGGAAATTCTGGCGGCCGTGGCTCGGCTTCGCCTCCAGCACGCTCGACGTCTCGCTCGTCACCTTCGCGCTCGTCACGTTCGTATTCGTCGGCTCGCCGCTGGTCGCGCTGAATTCGAAAGTGACGTTCGAGATCTACTTCCTCGCGATCATCGCCACGAGCCTGCGTTACGACGAGCGCATCTGCATCGGCGCCGGCATGCTGGCCGTCGCGCAGTACACCGCGCTGTGGGTCTTCGCAGCGTTTCGCTACGACCTCAACGATCCGGTGTATGCACAAGGACTCGGCGAGTACTCGTACATCGATCAGTTCACGCGGCTGATCCTGCTGACCGCTTCGGTCATGCTCGCGTACGCGGTCGTCCGCCGTGCGCAGCGGCTGCTGCATCTCGCCGCGCGCGATCGGTTGACCGGTGTGTACAACCGCGGCCAGTTCGATCTCGCGCTCGAGTTCGAAGTCGAGCGTGCGATGCGCATGGGACACGAGTTGTCCGTCGCCGTGCTGGACCTCGATCGCTTCAAGCACATCAACGACAGCTTCGGTCACGCGGCGGGCGATCGAGTGCTCGTCGAGGTCGCTGCACGGCTCGCGCGCGGCATGCGGACGACCGACATGATCGCGCGCTACGGTGGCGAGGAGTTCGTGGTGTTGTTCCCGCAGACAGGTCGTGCGGCCGCGGCGGTGCGAGTGGAGACATTGCGCGCGCAGATCGCCGCGTTCCCGATGCTCACGCCGGAAGGACAGGAGCTGACGATCACGTGCAGCGCCGGCATCGCGGAGCTGCCGACGGATGGATTGGATGGAGGCACGTTGCTAGCGCGTGCCGATAAACGACTGCTCGCCGCCAAACGCGCGGGGAGAGATCGCTTGTATTCGGACGACGACGAGCTGGCTTGTCAGGTCGAAGCCTGACGCTGAGCGCCGATGGGCAGCGCCGACACTCTCTTCATCTCTTCATTGTCCAGCACACTGCGGTCTGCAAGATACGCGCGCGCGAAGTCCGTCGCGTCCGCGCCCCAGAACGCTTCGCCGTCGATGACCAGTGTCGGCACGCCGAACACACCTTCGACAATCGCCGCGTCCGTGTTCTTGCGCAGCGTCTCTTTGACTTGCGGTTCCGCGAGCCGCTCGCGTGCGATGCCGAGAGACTCCGCCAACTCTTCGAGCACGCGCGCGTCCGACGCCTCCGCGCCCGTCGTCCACAAGCGCTGAAAAATTCGCCGGATCGCCGTCGGCTCGCAGTTCGCCGCGATCGCGAGCCGCAGATAGCCGAGCGGATTGAAAGGATGGGACTGCGGCAGTTTGAAAGGAATGCCGCGCTGTGCGGCGTGCCACGTGCACCAGCGATAGGTCCAGGTGCGCTTGCCGGGAATTTCGGCCGGGCCGCGCTGGCCCCAGTGATTCAGCAGTCCCGCGAACAGCACCGGCCGATAGTCGATCTGCACGTCGCGGCCGAGCCGCTCGAGCTCGAACAGCCCGAAATACGCGTACGGAGAAATGAAGTCGAAGTACCAGTTCGCCTGACGCATCGGTCACTCATGCAGGAGCAGCGGGAACATTCGCGCCTCCGCAATGATATGACAGTGGGCCGGATGAAAAGCACATCCGCGGGAGCTGGCGAATGTTCGATGGGCGCAGCGTGCGCAATTTCTACTTGTTGTGCTGCCTGTCGGCTCTCGCCGCGTGCTCCAATGGCCGTGGCAGTGTCGATAGCGAGCCGCCGCCGAGTGGCGGCGCGCAGGGCGGGTTCACCGTCAGCGGCACGGTCTCCGGCTTGGATGGCGATGGCCTTGTAGTGCAGCTCAACGACGGAGCGGGTCTTGCCGTGCCGAACAACGGCACGTTCACCTTCAGCACGCAGCTCGCGGATGCCGCGTCGTACAACATCAAAGTTGTGACGCAGCCCACGGGTCCATCGCAGACATGCACGGTCGGCAACTCCAACGGCACGATCGCAGCAGCGAACGTCACGAATGTCACGATCACGTGTGCGACCGGCGCCTTCGCCTTGCGCGGCACGGTGACCGGACTCGCGGGCACCGGCCTGGTCCTGCAGAACAACGGTGCCGACGATCTGCTGATCAACGCCGACGGTGCCTTCATTTTCCCGACGCCGTACGCCTCCGGTACCGCTTACAACGTTACGGTCAGTACGCAACCGTCCGGTCCCGCGCAGTCGTGCACGGTCGCTCATGCAACCGGCGCGATCGGTTCCAGCGACGTCGCCGACGTCGCGGTCACTTGTGCGACCGGCACGTTCTCGATCGGCGTCACGGTCTCGGGGCTGAACGGCGCGGGCCTGATCCTGCGCAACAACGGGCGCAACGATCTGAGCGTTACTGGCAACGGCTCGTTCCAGTTCACGGAGCTGCTGGCCTCGGGCGCGACGTACGACGTCAGCGTCGCGACGCCGCCGACGAATCCCGCGCAGAACTGTGTGGTCGCGAATCACACCGGGCAGGTGGTTGCGGCGAACGTGACGCTCGCCGTGACCTGCATGACCAACAACTTCACGGTCGGTGGCCCGATCACCGGCTTGCTCGGTACCGGACTGGAACTGCGACTGAATAACGGGCAGCCGCTCAAAGTGGCTGCCCGTGCACCCGGCTTCACTTTCTCGACGCTGCTCCCGAGCGGCAGCTCCTACGTCGTCGACGTCGGTCGCCAGCCGAGCGATCCGGCGCAGGAATGCGTCGTGGCTTCGGCCACGCGCTCGGGTGTCGTGCCCGGAGCCAACGTGACGAATGTCGCGGTGACTTGCACGACCCGCAGCTTCCGGATCGGCGGCCATGTCAGCGGCCTCGAAGGTCGCAACCTGGTGCTGCGCGCGGACGACGGGGAGACCGTCGCGATCGCCTCCAACGGCACCTACTTCTTCACCAATCTGCACCTCAGTGGCAGCCGGTACACCGTGGCGGTGGATAGCCCGCCCAGCAATCCATCGCAGACTTGCACCATTGCGCGCGCCAGCGAGGTCGTCGGTAACGGCGACGTCAGCAACATCGACGTCAGCTGCTCCATCAGCCGCTTCACGGTCGGCGGTACCGTCACGGGGCTGCTCGGACAAGGGCTCGTGCTCACGAACAACGGCGGCAACAATCTGCAAGTCACGGCCGACGGCACGTTCACGTTCACCGAACCGGTGGCGAGCGGCTCCGGGTACCGAGTCGCGTTCGCCGGTCAGCCGTCGAATCCGACACAGACGTGCAGCGCGGCGACCGGTACCGCAGAGGGCACAGTGACCACTGGTCCGATCACCAGCGTGGCGATCACTTGCAGCACGGACACCTTCAAGGTCGGCGGCAGCATCGCCAACCTCGTGGGCTCGGGCCTCGTGCTCCGGAACAATGGCACCGATGACGTGCGCATCGATTCCGGCGACACGTTCGAGTTTGGGACGCCGCTCCCGAGCAATGCGACTTATGACGTTACGATAGTTGCGCAACCGACCGGGCCGGCACAGGAGTGCACGATCGCGCCCGGTACCGGCAGCGGCACGGTGACCAACGGTCGCGTGACCACGATCCAGGTCAGCTGCGTTACGACAGAGTTCTCGATCGGCGGCACGGTTACCGGCTTGCACGGTGGCGGACTGCAGCTGCAGAACAACGGTGGCGAAGTTCTGAGCATCGCTGCGGACGGACCCTTCAAGTTCCCGACGTCGCAGCCCACCAATACGCCCTACAGTGTCATCGTCATCACGCAGCCGAACTCACCTACTCAGGCGTGCGTGGCCAACCAGGGCACAGGTATCGTGAATGGTGCCGACGTGACCACGATCCAAGTGGAGTGCGTGGACACGCTGTAGTTACGTTACTTGCCGATCACCAGCCGCGCAGCGCGCATCCCGCTCTGCAAGGCACCAGCGACCGTTCCCCACTCGCCTTCGGTATCGGACGCTTCGCCGGCGAAGAACAAGG
>CADEEJ010000013.1:39395-45191 GCA_902826315.1 uncultured Steroidobacter sp. | reverse complement strand
ATCATCAATTTTTGCCGCCAACCGGAGGAAGACTCATGACGACGCCCGCTGAAGTCCTCAGCATGTTGAAGGAGAAGGAGGTCAAGTTCGTGGACCTGCGCTTCACGGACACACGCGGCAAGGAACAGCACGTCACTGTGCCCTCGCACACGCTCGACAGTGCCTTCTTCGACGACGGCAAGATGTTCGACGGCTCGTCGATCGCCGGCTGGAAGGGGATCAACGAGTCGGACATGGTGCTGATGCCTGACTCTTCCACGGCGGTGCTCGATCCGTTCTTCGAGGAGACCACGCTGATCCTGCGTTGCGACGTGCTCGAGCCGTCGACGATGCAGGGCTACGAGCGCGACCCGCGCTCGCTCGCGAAGCGTTGCGAGGCTTACCTCAAGTCCACCGGCATCGGCGACCGCGCCCTGTTCGGCCCGGAAAACGAATTCTTCATTTTCGACAACGTGCGTTACGGCACGACCATGCAGGGCTCGTTCTTCGAGATCGAGTCGATCGAGGCGGCGTGGAGCTCGGGCAAGCACTACGAGGACGGCAACAAGGCGCATCGTCCGGGCGTCAAGGGCGGCTATTTCCCGGTGCCGCCGGTCGATTCATTCCAGGATCTGCGTTCGGCCATGTGCCTGGCGTTGGAAGAGCTGGGCATGAAGGCGGAAGTGCACCATCACGAAGTCGCGACGGCCGGCCAGTGCGAGATCGGCGTCAACGCCAACACGCTCGTGCGCAAGGCCGATGAAGTGCAGATGCTGAAATACGCGCTGCATAACGTCGCGCACGCTTACGGCAAGACCGTGACGTTCATGCCGAAGCCGATCGTCGGCGACAACGGCAACGGCATGCACGTGCACCAGTCGATTTCGAAGGACGGCAAGCCGCTGTTCGCCGGCGACAAGTACGCGGGCCTGTCGGATATGGCGCTGTACTACATCGGCGGCATCATCAAGCACGCGAAGGCGATCAACGCATTCACGAACGCCGCGACCAACAGCTACAAGCGATTGGTGCCGGGCTTCGAAGCGCCGGTGATGCTCGCGTATTCCGCGCGCAATCGCTCCGCTTCGATCCGCATTCCGTGGGTCGCGAATCCGAAGGGCCGCCGCATCGAAGTGCGGTTCCCGGACTCGACGGCTAATCCGTATCTCGGCTTCGCGGCGATGTTGATGGCGGGCATCGACGGCATTCAGAACAAGATCCATCCCGGCGAGCCCGCGGACAAGGATCTGTACGACCTGCCGCCGGAAGAAGCCAAGCACATTCCGGAAGTCTGCTACTCGCTCGAGCAGGCGCTGCAAGCGCTCGATGCGGACCGCGGCTTCCTCAAGGCGGGCGGCGTGTTTACCGACGATGTGATCGACGCGTACATCGCACTGAAGATGCAGGAAGTGACCAAAGTGCGCATGTCGACGCATCCGCTCGAGTTCGAGTTGTACTACAGCGTGTGAGCACACTGGCGTACCGAGTCCTCCGGCCCGGTACGCCTTCGCGCGCGAGTAGCCTGCGGTGACGGAGTTCACAGCCCGTCACCGTTTTTGTCGGAGTGTTTGGTCAGCTATAGGCGAAGCGGCTATGCTCTGGCCCCATGCGTACGGCCCTCCTGCTACTGCTCGCGCTCGCGGCTCTGGGCCTGTCCAGCACCCCGTCGGCTGCCGACGTGTGGAAGTGGGTGGACGCGAAGGGCGTCACGCACTACTCCGATCAGCCCGTGCCCGGTGCTACCAAGGTCGAAGTGCGTGCGGGCAACGTTTCCGAGTCGCGTTCGGCGGAGCCGGTGAGCGAGCCGGACGAGCCGGCGCAGACGGTCGCGAGCTACACGCTGGACATCATTCAGCCGCAGAACGGTCAGTCGATCGTCAACACCGCTGGCCAGGTCAACGTCGCGATCCGCAGCCAGCCGGCGGTGAACGAAGTGCACCGAATCAGTCTCTATCTCGACGGTCGGCTCGTTACGGGTTTTCCGCGCAACACGCTCATGTACACGTTGAACGAAGTACCGCGCGGCTCGCACAACGTGAATGCCGTGATTACGGATCAGGCGGGCAAGACGCTGAAGGAAAGCCCGCTGGTCGAGTTCACCGTGCGGCAGGAGTCGGTCGCGAACCCGCCGGTCGGACCTTCGTTGAAGCCGCCGCCGAAGCCGCGCACCGGTTCCAACAAGCCGCTCACGCAGCAGCCGAGCTACGGCACGCTGAACGGCGCGCCGCCTGCCATGAATCCGGCGACCAATCTTCCGGTCGTCAAGAAAAAGCCCGAGCCGAAAAAGCCCTGACGATTGCGGTCGGCGTGCGGAGGTGCGGCTGACGTGGCCGCGCTGCCCTCGTCGTTCGCCGCTGCAAGCGCCATGGCCGATCCCGGACGCATCCTCGACAGTCTCAGCACCAGTGTGCTGATCGTCGACCGTGCGAGCGCGCTGCTTTATCTCAACGTCGCGGCCGAGACGCTATTCGGCACGAGTCGCAACCAGGCGCGCGGTCGGCCGCTCAGAGAGTTGTTCGCCGATGCGACAGCCCTGGACGAGATCGTCCAGCGTGCGCTGGAAACTTCCCGTCCGTTCCTGCGCCGCGAGCTGACGCTGCGGCCTGTGAATGCGGAAGGCGAGCTGGTGGTCGATTGCGTCGTCGCGCCGTATGAAGAGACGACGGCACCGGCGGTCATGATCGAGATCAGCGATGCCACGCAGCACCAGCGCATTTCCCGCGAGACCGCCCTGCTGACGCAGATCGACGGTAGCCGCTTGATGATTCGTCAGCTCGCGCACGAGATCAAAAATCCGCTCGGCGGTTTGCGCGGCGCCGCGCAGCTGCTCGCGCGCGAGCTGCCCGATGAGCGCATGCGCGAATACACGTCAGTGATCATCAGCGAAGCGGATCGACTGGCCGCGCTCGTCGATGCCCTGCTCGGACCGGGGCACGCACCGCGCCGCGAGCTGACGAACATTCACGAGCTGACGCAACACGTGCGTCACTTGCTCGCCGCCGATGCGCCGGAGAGCGTGACTGTCGATCGCGACTACGATCCGAGCCTGCCGCCGCTGCAGCTCGATCGCAATCTCGTCATCCAGGCGATGCTCAACCTCGGTCGCAACGCGTTGCAGGCGATCGCACAGAACGCTGACGGCAAAGGCCGCATCGTGTTGCGCACGCGCGCGCTGACCAACGTCAACATCGGTACGCGCCGCCACCGGCTGGTCGCGAGCGTGCAGTTCGAAGACAACGGACCGGGTGTGCCCGACCATCTGCGCGAGACGCTTTTCTATCCGCTGGTGACCGGGCGCGCCGACGGCACCGGACTCGGCCTTGCGGTTGCGCAGGACCTGGTCAGCCGTCACGACGGGTTGATCGAGTTCGAGAGCCGGCCCGGCCTGACACAATTCACGATCCTGCTACCTTTCCATGTCCATCTCACTGAAGCCTCTTAACGTCTGGCTCGTCGACGACGATGCCTCGATCCGCTGGGTGCTGGAGCGCGCGCTGCGCCAGGGAGGAATGTCGCCGACCGCTTTCGACCAGGCGGACACCGCCCTGGCGGCGTTGCGACGCGACCGGCCCGACGTGCTGATCACCGACATTCGCATGCCCGGGCGCAGCGGCCTGGAGCTGCTGACGCAGATTCGCGCGAGCCAGCCGGAGCTGCCGGTCATCGTGATGACGGCGCACTCGGATCTCGATAGCGCGGTCGCCGCGTATCAGGGCGGCGCTTTCGAATATCTGCCGAAGCCGTTCGACATCGATCAGGCGGTCGACCTCGTGCGGCGCGCGGCTCAGCAACGCAATGCTGCGCCGGAGCCCGCGATCGAAGCGCGGCGTATTCCCGAGATGCTCGGGCAGGCGCCGGCGATGCAGGAAGTCTTCCGCGCGATCGGCAGATTGTCGCGGTCGAGCATGACGGTGCTGATCACTGGCGAATCGGGCACGGGCAAGGAGCTCGTCGCACGAGCTCTGCATCGTCACAGCCCGCGCGCCGCGAAGTCGTTCATCGCGCTCAACACGTCGGCGTTCACGGCGGACCTGCTGGAGTCGGAGCTGTTCGGTCACGAGAAGGGCTCGTTCACCGGCGCCGATCAATTGCGGCGCGGGCGTTTCGAGCAGGCCGACGGCGGCACGCTGTTCCTCGACGAGATCGGCGACATGTCGCCGCAGCTGCAAACGCGCCTGCTGCGCGTGCTGGCGGAAAACGAGTTCTATCGCGTCGGCGGACAGATCCCGGTGCGCGTGGACGTGCGCGTCATCGCAGCGACGCACCAGGATCTGGAAGAGCGCGTGCGACAAGGGTTGTTCCGCGAGGATCTGCTCCATCGCCTCAACGTGATTCGCATCGAAGTGCCGCCGCTGCGCTCGCGCCGCGAGGACATTCCCGAGTTGCTGATGCACTACCTGGCCGCCGCGGCGACGGAGCTCGGCGTCGAGCCGAAGACTCTGACACCCGAAGCAGCAGCCGCGTTGTCGAACTTCGATTGGCAGGGCAACGTGCGCCAGCTCGTCAATGCCTGCCGCCGGTTGACGGCGACTGCGCCGGGACGCGAGATCAAAGTCGAAGACATTCCCGCCGATCTCGGCGGTGTGCCGGGCGCTGCGAAGCTGCAGGACGAATGGACGCGTCAGCTGACGAACTGGGCGGAGAAGCGGCTCACGGCCGGCGAAACGCCGCTGCTCGACGACGCGTTACCCGAGTTCGAGCGCACGCTGATCCGGGCGGCGCTGCGTCAGGCGCAAGGTGGCAGGCAGGAAGCTGCGCGATTGCTCGGCTGGGGCCGCAACACGCTTACGCGGAAGCTGAAAGAGCTGGCGATGGATGACCTGTAGAGGTGCCGATCAGCTCGCTCACCGATTTCATGCTGTGCTTCGTCAGATACGCCGCGATGCCGTCGTTGATCTTCTTGCACACGAGCGGATCGTAGAACAGCGCGGTGCCGACGCCGACCGTCGTCGCGCCCGCGATGAGAAACTCCAGCGCGTCGTTCACCGACGTAATACCGCCCTGACCGATGATCGGTACGTTGTGCTGCCGCGCGACCTCGTACACCTGGTGCACCTTGAGCAACGCGATCGGCTTGATCGCCGGTCCCGATAGTCCGCCCTGCACGTTGCCGATCACGGGCCGGCGTGTGTGCACGTCGATCGCCATGCCCGTCACAGTGTTGATGACCGCGAGCGCATCGGCGCCGGCCTCGATGCAGTGACGCGCGTTGTCGCGGATGTCGGTCTGATTCGGCGACAGCTTCACGATCAGCGGCTTCTTCGTCGCCGCGCGGCACGCGGCAGTCACGCGGCCCGACATCTGCGGATAGTTGCCGAACTGCACGCCGCCTTCCTTGATGTTCGGGCAGGAGATGTTCACTTCGATCGCATCGATCGGCGAATCGTCGAAGCGACGCGTCACTTCGATGTAGTCCTCGATCGTCGAGCCGCACACGTTGGCGATGAAGCGCGTCTCCGTGAAGTCCAGCGACGGCAGGATCGTGGACACGACGTGCTCGACGCCGGGGTTCTGCAGGCCGATCGCATTGAGCATGCCCATCGGCGTTTCGTAGACCCGGTGCGGCGGGTTGCCGAGCCGCGGCTCGCGCGTCGTGCCCTTCAGCACGATGGCGCCGGCGTCGCGATTGGAGAAGCCCTCGACGCGCGTGTACTCCTCGCCGAACCCGACGCAACCGGACAGCAGCACGATCGGCGAATCGAGCTTGAGGCCGCAGAAATCGATCGCTAGGCTCGCAGGAAGCATGGGGCGATAGTTTACCCCCGAGTTGGATATCGTAGGGCCGATGTTCCACGTCATCCTCTACCAGCCGGAGAT
>CADEEJ010000013.1:22514-39295 GCA_902826315.1 uncultured Steroidobacter sp. | reverse complement strand
GACAGCGTGCAGTTCGCGGCGGGCGATGCGCTCGTGTTCGGAGCCGAGACGCGCGGGCTGCCGCAGGATGTGCTCGAGGAATGTCCGCCGGAACGGCGCTTGCGAATTCCGATGCGCCCGGGCAATCGCAGCTTGAATCTGTCGAATGCGGCTGCGGTGGTCGTGTACGAAGCGTGGCGCCAGCGCGGGTTCGGCTGAGCTACTCGGGCTTCAACGCCCGGCTCATCAGCTCTTTCACCGCGTCTTTCGGCGACGCGCCCTCGTGCACGACGCGGTACACCTGCTCGCAGATCGGCATTTCAACCGACAGTCGGGTGGCGACGTCGCGCACCGCGCGGGACGCCTGCATGCCTTCGACGACCTGGCCGATCGATTTCTGCGCAGCTGCTGCAGTTGAGCCCGAAGCGAGTGCCAGGCCGAAGCGGCGGTTACGCGACTGGTTGTCCGTGCAAGTCAGCACGAGATCGCCGAGCCCCGCGAGTCCCATGAACGTGTCCTTGTTCGCACCGAGCGCGACGCCGAGCCGCGTCATTTCCACCAGCCCGCGGGTGATGAGCGCAATGCGCGTGTTGGCGCCGAAGCCGAGCCCGTCGGAGATGCCCGCGCCGATCGCCAGCACGTTCTTGATCGCACCGCCGGTTTCTACGCCGACCATGTCCGTCGACGTATAAGCGCGAAAGTTCACGCCCGACAGTCGCAGCGCGAGGTCGTTGGCGAACGTCGCATCGCTCGCGGCGACGGTCATCGCCGTCGGCAGGCCGGCGCCGACTTCTTTCGCGAACGTCGGACCCGACACGACAGCAGTCGGCACGCGCTCACCGAGCACTTGAGTCACGACTTCGTGCGGCAGCAATCCGCTCGCGAGCTCGAAGCCCTTCGTCGCCCAGCTGACGCGCGCGCCGCCGGCGAGATGAGGCGCGATTTCCTCCAGCAGCGAGCGCAGCGCGTGGCTGGGTACGGAGATGAGCAGATCGGGCGCGGAGCGCACCGCCGCTACGAGATCGGCTTCGATGCGCAGCGAGTCGGGAAACTCAGCTTGCGGCAGATAACGCTCGTTACTGCGTTGGCGCGCGAGCGCCGCGACGTGCGCAGGATCGCGACCCCACAACACAGTGGGGCGCGACAAGCGAGCGAGTTGGATTGCGAGTGCGGTGCCCCAGGAGCCCGCGCCCAGCACGACACAAGTCGAGCTTGCGGGCGCGGCGGACATGCGCGCGACTTCAGTTCACCGAAGCCGCGGGCGATTGCGGCTGACCCTGCTGCTGGGCACGTGCCGCAGCCTGCTGGAACAGCCCTTCGAAGTTCACGGGCGGCAGCAGGAACGGCGGGAAGCCGCCCTTCGTGAGCAGGTCGGAAATCACTTCGCGCGCGTACGGCAGCAGATAGTTCGGGCAGAAGATGCCGAGCAGGCGCTGCATGTCGTCGGCGGGCACATTGCGGATGCCGAACGCGCCCGCCTGTTGCAGCTCCACCAGCCACACGGTCTTGTCCGCGGACTTCGCCTCGACGCGCACGGTCAACACGACTTCTTTCATGTCGCCGCCGATGTCGCTCACCGACGTGTTGAGGTTCAGATTGATCGTCGGGTTCGCGGAATTCGGCGCGATGCGCGGGCCGATGGGCGCCTCGAACGACACGTCCTTCAAGTACACGGCCTGCGGTGCGAACTGCGGCGCGTTGGGATCGGCTTGGTCAGTGGGTGGAAGGGCTTCGTCAGCCATGATGCAGGTCCTCTTCTCGTGTCGTGTAGTCGTGTCGGCCGTCAGGCGTCGGGGGCCAGGCCGAGCAGTTTGTTCAATTCGCCGGAGCGCTCGAGCGCGGCCAGCTCATCATAACCCCCGACGTGCAGCTCGCCGATAAAGATTTGGGGCACGCTGCGCTGGCCGCCGGTGCGCTCCAGCATCTTCGGCCGTTGCTCCGGCTCGTCGTCGAGCTTGATCTCGCGGAGGGCGACGCCCTTGCGCTCGAACACGTTGCGTGCCCGCTGGCAATACCCGCACCAGTTGGTGGAGTACATGAGCACTTCGACCGGTGTCTCCGCCCGGGATTCCCCAGGGCCGCGCTCGCTACGATCGCTCGGCCCTTCGCTCATGCCTGCTTGCCGTCCTTGCGGGCCGCGCCCTTCACCAGCGGCAGATTCTCCTGGCGCCAGCTTTGCAGTCCCCCACGCAGCGTCACGACCTTGGTGAAGCCGCCCGCGCGCAACGTACCCGCCGCCGCAGCCGACGCCGTGCCGTTCTCGCAATAGACGATGACCGGCTTTTCCTTGTATTTCTTGAGCGTCTCGGCCTTCGCGGCGAGCTCGGCCGCCGGGAGGTTGCGTGCCTCGATGATGTGCCCCGCCTCGTACTCCTGGCTGCTGCGCACGTCGAGCAGCAGCGCGCCGGAGTTCGCGAGGCGCACGGCATCCGCAGGCCCGATGGCGCTGCTGCCGCGGGCGCGTTGACGCAACTCGATCACGATCGCCAGAACGGCGAGAATCGCCGCTGCCGCGACCAGGAACGGGTGATGGACGACGTATTCGAAAAAACGATTCATTGCACGCTGTATGCGACCGCCCGACGTCAGTGCGCCGAGGGTCCCTTGAAAAAGGCGGCGAAGTATACCAGCCGCCCCGTTCGGCACATGGCGCGCGGATTGGCTTATGTACTGTTGCTCTGCTCGACCGGGTTTCAAGCCGGTGCGGCCGGCGTCGACACCAAGGAAGCCGAGCTGCGGCAGGTGCGCACGCGCATCGAAGCTATACGCAAGGAGATCCATGCGGATGCGGAGCGGCGCGACGCGCTCACCGGCCAGCTCAAGCGTGCGGATCTGCAGATCCAGTCGGCGCGCGAGCGGCTGGCCGAGGTGCGTGCCCGCCGCATCGATTCCGAGCAGAAGCTCGCCGGGCTGAAAGGCGAGCAAGCACAAACGCAGCGCGAAGTTGCCGACGAGCGCGGCGCGCTCGCCGCGGAGCTGCAAGTCGCCTACATGAATGGCCGGCAGGAGCAGCTGAAATTGCTGCTCAACCAGCGCGACCCCGCGGCGGCGGGACGCATGATGGCCTACTACGGCTACTTCGGTCGCGCCCGCGCCGAGCGCATCACTTCGATCACGGAGCACCTCGCGCACCTGGAATTACTGGGCGAACGCATCGCTGCGGAAACCGCGCGCCTGCGTGAGCTCGAGACGGAGAACGCGCGCGACGTGCGGGCTCTCGCCGGCGCGCGCGAGCGGCGCGCGCAGACGCTCGCCGAAGTGCAGACGAAACTGCGTACTCGCAACGATCAGCTCGCCAGGCTGCAGTCGGACGCGCAGGCGCTGGAAAAGCTCGTCGAACAGCTGCGCCGGGCGATCGAGGAATTTCCCGAGCTGGCCGAGCAGCCGTTCCAGCGCGTGAAGGGCAAGCTCCCGTGGCCGGTCAAAGGCAGCCTGCTCGCGAAGTACGGGCAGCTGCGTGCCGGTGGCCCGCTCAAGTGGCAGGGGCTGGTGATTGCCGCGGACCGCGGCACCCAGGTCCGTGCCCCGTTCCATGGCCGCGTCGTCTACGCGGACTGGCTGCCAGGGCTGGGATTGCTGGTCGTGCTCGATCACGGCGGGGGCTACATGAGCCTGTACGGCCACAACGAGCAGGTCTATCGTCGGGTCGGCGATCGGGTCGCTCCAGGCGATGTGCTGGCGGCCGTCGGCGAGGCTGCCGGGCTGGGCCGGCCCGGGCTGTACCTGGAAATCCGTAAGGGCAAGCAGACCCTGGATCCCCAGGACTGGCTCGGCAAGCCTTAAGGACAGTGACGGGGGCCCCCGATCCTCGCTTTCAGGGCCAAGCAGGGCTAAAACTGCGGCCAAGATCAAGGAACCCAGCGGGAGCGGGCCCGATGATGCGTTCCAAGGTGCGAAAAACCCGCACTAGCAGGGCACAACTTGGCCGCAGGCACCATCCTGGACGACGAAGACACGATAGAGGCGCAAGCCCTGTCGACGTCGCTCGATCCGTACGGCCAGTTGATCAAGATGCTCATGCCGCGCGCGAGCTGCATTGCGATCTACGATCGCAACAGCGTGCCGCTGTGGCTCTCCGACGGCTGCGACGGCCCGGACCTGCCGCATCTGATCGAAGAAGCGATCAACGCCGCGCAATCCGATAGTGGGGGTGACGACACGGATCCCGACGAGCGCGACGGTTGTGCGCGCTCGTGGAGTGGCGACACCGCATACGTCTTCATCCTGCGCGACGACAAGACGTTGCTCGGCGCGCTCGGCGTGTCATGCCAGGACGGCAGCGGTGGCGCGCGACCGTTCTCGCTCGTGCAAGGGCTGCTGCGGCCCGCGCTGCAAGTTCTCAGTCGCGAGCTGATCAGCCAGTACCACATCGGCGATCTGCGCCAGGAATCGGCGCCGCCGCGCAACGCCGACCTGGAGCGCCTGCTCGATGCGAGCGTTCCGGAAGACGCCAGCAGCGACGACCTCGAGCAGCTCGTGCGCAGCTGCGTCACGCATCTGCAGTGCTCCGCAGGCGCGCTGTTCGTTCCGGACAAGCAGATTGCGATTCTGCGTGCCGACGGCGCATTGAGCGCCGCCGAGCGCGAGACCTTCGACAAGACCCAGCGTCACCTGTTTGCGTGGGTGCAGGTCCAACGCCGCACGCTGATCTTGAACAAGGTGCCGGCCTCCAGCCCGATGGGCAGCCTGCCGTACAAGATTCTTGCGTGCCCGATCCGTCAGGGTGGGCAGCACGTCGGCGGCTTGTTGATGCTGCTGAAGCGGCTCAACGCCGCCGACTTCGATGCGCACCAGGTGCGTGTGATCGAGATGATGACGCGCCACATCGCCTACGTCGTGCAGAACGCGTATGACCCGAGCACAGGATTGCTGACGCGTCCCGCGCTCGAGCAGCGCGCGCTCGCGGCACTCGAAGGCAACCCGGGCGAGCACTGCATCGCTTACGCGGACGTCGATCGCTTGCACGTGGTCAACGAGAATCACGGCATGCACGTGGGCGACGCCGCCATCGTCCGCATCGCCGCGACCATTCGCACGCATCTGCCTGCCAACGTTGCGGCTGCGCGCATTTCCGGCGATCGCTTTGCGCTGTTCTTCGCGAACGAGAATCTCGACGCGGCGCGCACGTTTCTCGACAGTCTGTGCGAAGCGATCAGCACCAGCACATTCGATCACGAAGGCACGCCGATCGAGATGTCGGCGAGCTTCGGTGTCGCGGCGGTCAAGAGCACGAAGTTTCCGTTGTCGCACGCGCTCGCTCATGCCGAGGCGGCCTGCAAGGCCGCGAAGGATCGTGGACGTGCGCGCGTGGAAGTTTACGAGGACGCCGATCGCAGCATCGTGCGCCGCTACGAAGATGTGACGATGATCGGCGACCTGCGCGAGGCGATCGCCAACGATCGCTTCCGCATGGACGCGCAGCCGATCGTCGAGCTCGCACATGCGGGCGGAGCGCGACGCTTCGAGCTCCTGCTGCGTATGATCGATCCGGCCGGCGAAGTCATCGCGCCGGACAAGTTCCTCACGGCCGCCGAGCGCTACCAGCTCGCGACCGACATCGATCGCTGGGTCGTGCAATACGCGCTCGAAATCCTGTCGTCGGCAGCGCCGCGGCTCGCGAGCATGGACGCGCATTTTGCGATCAATATTTCCGGCCAGTCGCTCGGCGACGAACAGTTCCCGACTTACCTGGAACAGAAGCTGCGCGAGTACGATCTGCCCGCCGGCATGCTGTCGTTCGAGATCACCGAGACCGCCGCGGTCGCGAACATCGTGCGCGCCGAACTGCTGATCCGCCGGCTGCAGGATCTGGGTCACGCGATCGCGCTGGATGATTTTGGCCGCGGCCTGTCGTCGCTCACGTACCTGAAGTCGCTGCCGGTGTCGCACCTGAAGATCGACGGTGGACTGGTGCGCGATCTCGCCGGCAACGCCCGCTCGCGCGCCGCCGTCACCGCGATCGTGCAACTTTCGCAGGCGATGAAGCTCGAAACTACTGCAGAGTGCGTCGAGAGCGAATCGATCCTCGCGGCCGTCGGTCAACTCGGTGTGACTTATGGCCAGGGTTTCGCCATCGGCCGGCCGCGGCCGCTGGAGATCGTGTTACAGGAGCTGCTGCGCTCCGGTCCGGCGCCGCGCGGCGGCTCGTCGCGACCGTCGCGCATCGGCCTTTAGTCTTCTCACCGATTGGCCGATCAAAGTCTCTGTACTATGCTTTCCGCGCCGACTCCTCCCAACGACCACAAATCCTCAGCCGACAAACTCTCAGCCATGGCTCGCCTGGGTACACCTGTCCGCTTTGCGCTCGTTCTGACTGTGGGCATCGTCGCCGGCCTCGGCATGTCCGTCGGCCGCCCCGTCAAGGCCGAGCGAGAAGTCGTGCCTGAGCCGAACACCAAGAGTGTCGCCGACACCACCGTGACCTCGCCGGTGCCGTGGCAGGACGCGCGGCTGCTCGCCGAAGTCCTGGAGCACGTGCGGCGCGAGTACGTCGAGCGCATCTCCGACCAGGAGCTGATCGAAGCAGCGATCCGCGGCTTGATCGCCGACCTCGATCCGCACTCCGCGTATCTCGATCCGGAGCAGTTCGACGAGATCCGCATCAGCACGACCGGCGAGTATTCCGGCGTCGGCATCGAGGTCGCGCTGGAGAACGGCGTCGTCAAAGTCGTCAGTCCGATCGAGGACACCCCGGCATTTCGCGCCGGCGTGCTCGCGGGCGACCGCATCCTGGCCGTCGACGACGTGCCGGTCGACGTCGAGAATCTCAATGACACCATCGATCGCATGCGCGGCCGCATCGGCACGCCGGTGAAGATCACGGTCGCACGCGGTCCCGAGCCGAAGTCGCTGGAATTCACGCTGGCGCGCGCCAGCGTGCAGGTCCACAGCGTCACGCAGGACATGCTGGAGCCCGGCCTCGGCTACGTGAAGATCACGCACTTCAGCGAGACGACCGCCCCGGACCTCGAGAGCGCAATTGCCAAGCTCAAGAAGGCGAGCGGTGGCACGCTGCGCGGGCTCGTACTCGATCTACGCAACAACCCGGGCGGCGTGCTCGAAGCAGCCGTCGGCGTGTCGGACGTGTTTCTCGACGGCGGCGTGATCGTCTCTGCCAATGGCCGCGCAGCCGATGCGAAATTCGAGATGGATGCGCAACCGGGCGACGATCTGAACGGCGCGCCGCTCATCGTGCTCGTCAACGGCGGCTCGGCTTCAGCATCGGAGATCGTTGCCGGCGCGTTGCAGGACCACCATCGTGCGCGGCTCGTCGGCAGCCAGACCTACGGCAAGGGCTCGGTGCAGACGGTGATGCCGCTCTCCGACGGGCACGCCATCAAGCTCACCACCTCACGCTACTTCACGCCCTCCGGTGCTTCGATCCACCAGCGTGGCATCAAGCCCGACGTGGCGGTCGAGGATGCGAAGGACGGCGACGATCGCGCGTTGCACGTCGCCCTCGATCTGCTCAACAATCCGGGCACCATCCGCCAGAGCAGCGCCGACTGAAACCCAGCATGCGAGCCGAACAGCCGGCCAGCGACACTCGAGATTTCGCGGCTGCCGTCCTGCTTTGGCTGCACTTGCTGGTATTGACTGCGGGCGCCCTGCAGTTCGCCTTCGCTCCGCAAACTGTGCAGCAACCGATGCTGGCCGTCGGCGCGCTCGCGCTGCTCACCGTGAGCATGCTCATCACCCGCTCGATCCCCGCCCTGCAGCGGCCGGTCGCGCGTCAGCATTGGATCGACGTCATTTCAGCAACTCTCACCGTCACGTTGCTTTGCGCGGCAACGGGCGCAGCGCGCAGCTCCTTGCTCTCGCTCTACATGATCCCGCTTGCCGGCATCGCCGTTGCTTTCGGCAGCTGGTGGCTCGTCGTGCTGCTCGCGGCAGTCGTCGGCACGCTCGGGCTGCTGCTCGGCTCACTGACTCCGCAGACGTACATCGGCGATCCGGAATTTCTCACGCTGCTCTTCAACGCGTTCGCGCCGGCAACCGCGGTGGCGCTGCTCGTCGCAGCGTTGATTGCGAGGATGCAGAGCGCCGTGCAACGCATCAGCGATCTCGCTTCGACCGACGCGCTCACCGGCCTGCTCAACCTGCGCGCGTTCGAGGAAGTCCTGCAGCAGGAACATCGCAAGGCGGAGCGCTTCAACCGGCCGTACACGGTCGCGGTGATCGACGTGGACAATCTCGGGCAGGTCAACGAAATGCTCGGTCACGATGCAGGGAGCCAGGTGCTCGGCACGGTCGCGAGTGCGATCACGCGCTCTATCCGCAATTCAGACGTCGCGGCGCGGCTCGGCGGCGATGAGTTCATCGTGTTGCTCGTGGAAGCGGACGCGCAGACCGGCACGGCGATCGCGCAACGCATCCGTAACAACGTCTACGCGGGCACTGTCTCGGTGGCGAACCGGCTGATCCGCGCCAACGTCAACGTCGGCACGGCAAATTTTCCCGAGGATCACCTGTACCCGAAAGAGCTGATGATCCTCGCCGCGCAGCGCATGCAGCAGGATCGCGAGCTGCGCCGCCCGCCTGCCGCCTGAGTCCGCGGACGTATCAGACCGCGGGCGCTTTGATCAGCGCCCACACCGCCCAGATCAGGATCCCGAGCAGCATCAGGAGCGGCGGCAGCGCGCTCATCGCGAACCCCGGTGAGCGGCCCTTGGGATCCTTCACGTAGCTGCGCGCATAGACCGCGCGGCCGATGATGAAGATCACGCCGAGCACCGACGCCCAGATGGGGCTGATGAAGCTGGCGAAAATCCACAGCGCCGGCAGGAAGACGATCAGCTGCTCCAGCGTGTTCATGTGCACGCGGAACACACGCTCGAACGTCTCGTTGCCGCTGACTGCGGGCGCCGCGATGTTGTACTTGGTGCGCGCCACGCCGACCTGCCAGCCGAACCAGAAGAACTGCAGCAACGCGAGCACCGTGACGATTGCAACGTAAGGCATATTGATTCCCCGCTGGAGGACCCGATCTTGTTATGGAGGACTTTAGGGCTGAGACTTCGCCGCGAACACTAGCGGAAGTCGGGAGAAGAGACCATGACTGGATTTCTGCTGCGCGTAGCGATCGTCGCCCTCGGGCTGTGGCTCGCCACCCAGATACTGCCGGGCCTGTACTTCGCGAGCGCCGGGACCTTGCTGGGGGCCGCGCTGCTGCTGGGCATCGTGAACGCCATCGTGCGGCCGATCGCCGTCGTCCTGACCCTGCCGCTGACGCTGGTGACGCTGGGCCTGTTCCTGCTGGTCGTGAACGCCGCGATGCTGGGCCTGGTCGCGCTGTTGCTGTCGGGCTTTCAGATCAGCGGCTTCTGGACCGCCGTCGGCGGTTCACTGATCGTCAGCCTCACCGGCTGGCTGGCCTCTGGCCTGATCGGCAACAACGGCAAGGTCGAAGTGATGAAGAGCCGTTAACCGCTCATCACACACTACTTCTGGCAGATTCGCCTCGCGCCCTCCACCGCTGTCCGATACAGCAGCAGGCCTAGCCCGGCGAACACGAGCAGGCCTGCCCATTCGCCGAAGCGGAAGTTCTCCGCTACCGCCATCACGTCCGGGTTCTTGAACTTCCACACGAAGAACGCCACCGCGATGCCCATCAGTGCCTCGCCGGTGATCAGGCCGGACGAAAACAGCACGCCGTCCTGGTGCATGCGCTCGTGATCGTTCGGATCCGCCGGTTTGCCGGCGCTGCGCTCGACCAAATGCGCGAGGATGCCGCCGAGAAAAATCGGCATCGTGACGTCGAGTGGCAGATAGATGCCGACTGCCGCCGCGAGCACCGGCACGCGGAACGTCGAGCCGCGTCTCTTCTGCATGCTGTCGATCGCGATGATGATCGCGCCGACGACTGCGCCGATCCACACCATCGTCCACGGCAACTCGCCGCCGAACATCGCGCGTGAGACGGCTGCCATCAGCGTTGCCTGCGGTGCCGCCAGCGGATTCGGATGTTCGGCCGTGGGATCGCCGATGCCGCGCGTCTCGTTGAGCAGGTTCAGCACCGGCCCCACGACGAGCGCGCACGAGATCGCGCCGATCGCCAGCATCACTTGCTGTCGCCACGGCGTGGCGCCGAGCAGGTATCCGCACTTCAGATCCTGCAGGTTGTCGCCGGCGACTGCAGCTGCGCAGCACACGACGGCGCCGATCATGATTGCCGCGACCGGTCCGAGCTGCGAGCTGCTACCGAGCAGCGCGATCAGCATCAGCGACGCGAACAGGATCGTGGCGATCGTGATGCCGGAGACGGGGTTGTTCGACGAGCCGACCAGACCCGCCAGGTAAGCGGACACCGAGGAGAACAGGAATCCGGCGACGATCATGACGAGCGTCATCGGGATGGAAACGAGCACGCTGTTCACGATCGCCTGGTACAGCACCGCCAGCGGCAGCGTGAAGACGATCAGCCCCAGCAGGACCGCCTTCATCGGGATGTCTTTTTCGGTCTCTGCGATGATCTTCCCGGCACCTGCGCGCGTTGCAGCCAAGCCGCTGCGCACACCGGACAACAGCGAACCGCGCAGCGAGAACAGCGTCCAGACGCCGCCGACGAGCATCGCGCCGACACCCAGATAGCGGATCTGCGTGGCCCACACGGTTCGCGCGACCGCTTCCGGATCGCCGCTCGCGACCGTGTCCATGAAATAGCTGGTGTAAATCGGGATCGCGATGTCCCACGACAGCACGCCGCCGGCGACGATCACGATCGAGATGTTCAGGCCGACGATATAGCCGACGCCGAGCAGCGCAGGCGAGAGATTCGTGCCGACATACGCGAACGCCTTGCCGATCGAGCCTGCAGTCGCTGCTACATCGGGCAGCATCTTCATGCCGCTCTCCGCCACGATCTTCGCGAGACCGCCGAGAAAAGCGGATGCGGCGAGGATCTTGATGCCGCGGCCGGGATTCTCGCCGGCCTTGAGCACCTCGGCTGCCGCTTTACCTTCCGGGAAGGCAAGGTTCTGCTCGACGATCAGCGCGCGGCGCAGCGGCACGGAGAACAGCACGCCGAGCACGCCGCCGAGGCCGGCGATCGCCAGCACCCACGAATACTTGAAGCTGTCCCAGTAGCCGATGATCACGAGCGCCGGCAACGTGAAGATCACGCCGGCCGAGATCGAGGCACCGGCCGATGCGCCGGTCTGCACGATATTGTTCTCGAGAATGTGTCCGCCGCCCAGCAGTCGGAGCACAGCCATCGACACTACGGCAGCCGGAATAGCCGTAGCGACCGTCAGGCCGGCGAACAGGCCGAGATATGTGTTCGCCGCGGCGAGCACCATCGCGAGCACGATCGACAGGATGATCGCGCGCGCCGTCAGTTGCGGCGCGGTCCCAGCATTGCTTGCGTTCATGTGGTTTTACCAGCCGCAGCTCTGACCCTGGTTCTTCTCTTTCAGCCACCCCTGCAGCGGCGCGAAGTAGTCGAGGATCGCCGAGGCGTCCATCTCGCGCGTGCCGGTGAGTTTCTCCAGCGTGTCCTGCCACGGCTGGCTCTGGCCGAGCTCGAGCATTTCACGGAAGCGCTTGCCGGCCTCTGCGTTGCCATACACCGAGCATTCGTGCAGCGGGCCCTTGAAGCCGGCGGCATCGCACAGCGCCTTATGGAACTGGAACTGCAGGATGTACGAGAGGAAGTAGCGCGTGTACGGCGTGTTCGCCGGAATGTGGTACTTCGCACCCGGATCGAAATCTTCCTCGGTGCGCACGACCGGCGCTGCGACACCCTGGTATTGCTCGCGCAGCTGCCACCACGCGGCGTTGTAGTTGTCCGGCTTCACTTCGCCCGAGAACACCTTCCAGCGCCACTCGTCGATCATCTTGCCGAACGGCAGGAACGCGACCTTGTCGAGCGCCTGCTTCATCTGCTGATTGATCGTCGCTTCGGGGCTCGTCTTCACCGCGCCGGTCAAGCCGATCTGGTGCAGGTACGCCGGCGTCATCGACAGATTCACGGTGTCGCCGATCGCCTCGTGGAAGCCGTCGTGCGCGCCGCTTTGGAAGATGTACGGCTGCTTCGCGTACGACATGAAATAGAACACGTGACCGAGCTCGTGATAGACGGTCATCAAGTGATCCTGAGTCGGCTCGATGCACTGCTTGATGCGCACGTCACCGTTCGTGTCCATCTGCCACGCGCTGGCATGGCATTGCACGTCGCGATCGCGCGGCTTCGTCAGCAGCGAGCGTTCCCAGAAAGTCTCCGGCAACTTGTTGAAGCCGAGCGAGGTGTAGAAGCTCTCCGCTGACTTCGTGATGCGCACGGCATCGTATTTCTGTTTCTTCAGCGCGGCAGTCACGTCGAGATCGAGCACACCGGGATACGGCTCGACCAGCGGATAGATCTCGCCCCACTGCTGCGCCCACATGTTGCCGAGCAGCTGCGCAGGAATTGGCTTGTCGCCTGGCACGCGATCGGCGCCGTACGTCTTTTGCAGCCGGCCGCGCACGTAACAGTGCAGCGAGTCGTACAGCGGCTTGACCTGGCCCCACAGTCGCGCTGCGTCTTTCGTGAAGTCGTCGGGCGGCATGTCGTAACCCGAGCGCCACATCGCGCCGAGGTCCGCGAAGCCCAGCTCACGCGCACCTTCGTTCGCGAGATCGACGAAGCGCACGTATTCCGTGCGCAGCGGCCGTGCAGTCGAGTGCCAACCCGTCCACGCTTCGGTCAGCTCGTTGTAGTTGCGACTATTCGCGAGCACGTCGGTGAGCTGCGTCTGGTCCTTGCACGACTCGGGACCTTTAGGGCAGTACTTCGCGGCGCCATACATGCCCTCCATCTTCGAAGTCACGGCTGCGAGCTCGGCGCGCTTCGCAGCGTCTTTCGGTGCGGGCGCCGACAGGCCCAGCTTCAACAGCAGTAATGCGCGGGCAGTGGCCGGACTGAGTTGCTGTCCGTCGTACGCCTTCGCTGCTTCGACCGCGGAGCTGAAGTACGCGAGCGTGCGCTCGGTCGCCTTCGCGTTGAGGAATTCGGTGTCCTGATTGATGTACGTCGCGTAGGCCCAGCCAGCCGCGCCGGATTCGCGGCCGAGCTCGTCGAGCTCGTGGTTCAAGCGCTCGACGAATTGATCGGCAGATTCCTTGGGCGCCGCCGCGGTCTGCGAGGTGTCGCGGCTGCAGCCGCTGGCCAGTGCGATGACAGCCGCAATCGCGGCCGCCAGCCGTACGGAATTTCGCATCGTCTTCCCCCTGAACCGATTTATTTCACGCCGGCCATCATTTTCTTGATGAACGGCGCCAGCACGAGCAGCACGGCGCCGGAGATGGCGCCCCACCAGAACAAGTAGAGGAACTGCCCCGGCATGCCCGGCAGATTGTTCGGATCGATCTCGCCGGCAAACTGGCCCGCGAGGTTGTTGCCGATCGCCGTCGCGAGGAACCACAGGCCCATGACCTGGCCGACGAAGCGCGCCGGCGCCAGCTTCGTCATCGAGCTCAGGCCGACCGGGCTCAGGCACAGCTCGCCGAAGGTGTGCAGCAGGTAGGTCAACATCAGCCACGTCGGCAGCACTTTCTCGCCCATCACGACGTAGCGCGCCGCGAGGAACATCACCAGGAAGCCCGCGCCCATCAGCATCAGGCCGAGCGCGAACTTGAACGGCGCGGACGGATCCATGTTGCGCTTACCGAGCGTGACCCAGATCGCCGCGATCACCGGCGCGAAGATGATGATGAAGGCAGGGTTCACGCCTTGCAGTACGCCGGCGGGCATGTCCCAGCCGAAGATCACGCGATCCGTGTGGCGATCCGCGAACAGGTTGAGCGACGCGCCGGTCTGCTCGAAGCCCGCCCAGAACATCGCGCACGCGGCGAACAGCGCGATCATCGCCACGACGCGCTTGCGCTCGTTCAGATCGAGGCCCGCGAAGAAAGCGAGGTAGGCGAAGTAACCGGCGGCGAGCGCGATCATCGTCCAGTTCGCGACGATCGAGATGCGCACCGGGTTGAGCGCGAGCGCACCCGTCAGCGCGAGCGTCGCGACGATGAGCAGCACGACCATGAAGCCGACGATCGGCCACCAGGTAGCCGGCTTGCCGAGCGGCACGAGTCCGGAGCTGCCGAGATGATTCTTCGTGACCTGGAACTGCACCAGACCGAACAGCATGCCGAGCGCCGGCAGTGCGAAGCCGGCGCTCCAGCCGAACGACGCGGCGACGATCGGCACGAGGATCGAGCCGAGGAACGCGCCGAGGTTGATGCCCATGTAGAAGATCGAGAAGCCGGCATCGCGGCGCGAGCCGCCCTCGGGGTAGAGCTGCGCGACTAGTGCGCTGATGTTCGGCTTGAGCAGGCCGACGCCGAGCACGATCACGATCAGTCCGATGAAGAACAGCCGCGTGTCGCCTGCAGCGAGCGAGCCGTTGCCGAGCATGATCAGCACGCCGCCCCACACCACCGAGCGCTGCTGACCGATCAAGCGGTCGGCGATCCAGCCACCCATCGGCGCCAGCAAGTACGTCGCAGCGATGTACAGGCCGTACACGGCGCTGGCCGTCTTGTCGTCGATGCCGAGGCCGCCGTCCGCGATCGCGCCGGCCATGAACAGGATGAGGATGGCGCGCATGCCGTAGTAGCTGAAGCGCTCCCACATTTCCGTCATGAACAGAGTGGCCAGTCCGCGCGGCTGGCCGAAGAGCTGAGGTCCGTGGGTGGAATCGCGCTCGATGCTCTGGTTCATACGGCTGGGCCCATCCTGCTAATTCGTTAGTTTTAAATGACAGGGATGTTGCAAGGTGCGCCAGTCTCACCGAAAGGCGCGCGCCGGGGCAAGAAGCCGGCGTTGCGGTTGTGGGTTGTATGTATACAGGGCTGAACCTGTTCAGCTAGCTGCTGGCGCTTTGCTCCTCGCTGCGCTGGTCGGCTAGTTTTTCCTTGAGCAGGATGCGGGACAGCACGATACCGAGCTCGTACAGCAGATACATCGGCCCCGCCATGAACGTTTGCGACAGTGCGTCGGGCGGCGTGAGGAACGCCGCGATGATGAAAATCCCGAGAATCACGTAGCCGCGGTTCTTGGTCATCGTCTCGATGCGCACCAGCCCGGTGGCGGCCAGCAGCACCACGGCGACCGGCACCTCGAACGCGATGCCGAAGGCGAAGAACAGCAGCAGCACGAAGTCCAGGTAGTTCGCCATGTCGGTCATGAGTTGCACGCCGACCGGCGCGGTCGTCGTCAGGAAGGCGAACATCAGAGGAAACACTACGAAATAGGCGAACGCGGCGCCGCCATAGAACAGCACGATGCTGGAAACGACCAGCGGGACCGCGAAGCGCTTTTCCTTCTTGTACAAGCCGGGCGCCACGAATGCCCACGCCTGATACAGCACGTACGGCATGGCCGCGAACAGCGCGACGAACAACGCGAGCTTGAACGGGGCCATGAACGGCGCGACCAGGCTGGTCGAGATCATCTGGGCGCCGTGCGGCATCTTCTTGAGCAGCGGCGTCGCCACGATGGTGAATAGATCGTTGGCGTAGATCGCGCACGGCACGAACGCGATGCTGATGGCGACGACCGACTTGAGCAGGCGCTGCCGCAACTCGATCAGGTGAGAGATCAGGGTCCCTTCAGCGAGCTGCTCGGGATTGTCGGTGCTCATGGCGCGGGCTTCGGCTGCGGCACGTCGGCGGCAACGGCTGCATCCGCAGCCGCAGCGTCCGCGCCGGACTCAGCGGCCGGCGCGCTGTGCTGCCCACCGGACACCATCGCGTCGAGATCGAGCTCGGGGCCAGGATCTGCGGCTGCGCGCGCAGTTTCGGGAGCAGGCGGCGGCGGCGGCGGTGTCGCGGGCTGCGCAGACCTGGATCGCGCCATTTCTTCCATCGTGACTTCGTGCTCGAGCTGCGTGCGCAGCTGGCGCGCCATCGAGCGGGCGCGCCCGGTCCAGCGGCCGACTTTCTCCGCGAGGCCGGGCAGCTTTTCGGGGCCCAGCACCAGCAGCGCGAGGCCTACGATCAGGATGATCTCAGTGAAGCCGACTTCGAACATCGGGCCTGGGGGAAATGGGAGGGGGGCGACGAGGCGACGAGCTGCCTCGCAGCCTCAGACGTTGGACTTGGTGCCGGTCTTGCCCGCGGAAGGCGTCGAATCGAAATCCGCATCCTTCTGGTCGGGCGAGTTGAGCTGGCGACTCTCCTTGTCGTCACCCTCGTCCATTGCCTTCTTGAAGCCTTTGACTGCACCGCCGAGATCCGAGCCGATCGTCTTCAGGCGCTTGGCGCCGAAGATGAGCAACGCGATCACGAGAATGATCAGCAGTTCTTTGAAGCCGATGGGACCCATCGATCTCTCCTGGAATTGAGCCGCAGGATGATACGCCAAATCACCTGGGGCGACGGTTACGAAGCCCGTTCGCGCGTTACATCTGCGACGGCTTTCACCCTACATTGCCGACCTGTAGCCAGAACGTGACAGGACCGTCGTTGGTGAGTGTGACCTGCATGTGCGCGCCGAACTCTCCGGTTTCGACAGCGCTGTGGCGCTCGCGTGCCCGGCCGACGAGGTAATCGAACAATCTTTTCCCTTCCTGCGGGTCGGCCGCGGGGCTGAAGCCCGGGCGGGTGCCCTTGCGCGTGTCCGCGGCGAGCGTGAACTGCGATACGAGCAGCAGGCCACCGCCGACGTCCTGGAGGCTGCGATTCATCCGCCCTTCGTCATCGGGAAACACGCGATAGGAGAGCAAGCGTTCGAGAAGCCGGTCGGCGTGCTGTTCCGTATCGCCGCGCTCGACTCCCACCAGGACCATCAGCCCCGTCTGGATGGAGCCCACGATCTTGGTTTCCAC
>CADEEJ010000013.1:21100-22414 GCA_902826315.1 uncultured Steroidobacter sp. | reverse complement strand
CCGCGACCCTGCGCGCCATGAGCCCGACGCCCAGCAGCAAGCCGACCTACCGGTTTCGCACGGTGTTCATCTCCGACGTCCACTTGGGATTTCGGGGCTGCAGCGCCGCGTACCTGCTCGACTTCCTGCGCTCGGTCGAGACCGAAACGCTCTACCTGGTCGGCGACATCATCGACGTCTGGAGCCTGCGCAAGTCGTTCTTCTGGCCGCAGGCCCACAACGACGTCATCCGCACGATCCTCGGCAAGGCCAAGCACGGCACGCGCGTCGTCTACATCCCCGGCAATCACGACAACATGTTCCGGGACTACGACGGCATGGTGTTCGGCAACGTCGAGATTCGCCGCGAGGCGATCCACGAAACCGCCGATGGGCGCCGCCTGCTGGTCCTGCACGGCGACGAGTTCGACAGCGTGATCAAGGCGAGCCCGCTGCTCGAAGCGCTGGGCAACCGCGCCTACGCGTTCGTGTTGAAGCTCAATCGCTACGTCAACCTGCTGCGCCGGGCGTTCGGCTTTCCTTACTGGTCGATCGCCGCGTACCTCAAACACAAGGTGAAGAACGCGGTGAAGTACATCGCGAACTTCGAGCGCGCGCTCGCGCAGGAAGCGCAGCGTCGCGGCCTCGACGGCGCAGTCTGCGGCCACATCCATCGCGCCGAGATCACGCAGCTCGACGGCGTTCTCTACTGCAACGACGGCGACTGGGTCGAGAGCTGCACGACGCTGACCGAGGATTTCGAGGGTCGCCTGAGCCTGCTGCGCTGGACCGAAAACAAAGAGGTCATCACGCACAGCGGCGCGCTCGCGCCGTGCTCGCTCGAGCAGGCGGCGTGAAGATAGCGATCGTTACGGACGCGTGGCGGCCGCAGACCAACGGCGTCGTCCAAACCCTCAGCACGACCGCGCAGACGCTGCGCGCCGGCGGTCACGACGTGCTGGTCGTCGAGCCGAATCAGTTCCGCACGTTTCCGTGTCCGACCTATCCGGAGATTCGTCTCGCGTGGTTTCCGTATCGCCACCTGGCGAGGCTGCTCGGCGATTTCGCTCCGGACTGCATTCACATCGCGACCGAAGGTACGCTCGGCATGGCGGCGCGCAGCTGGTGCCTGCGCAACCGCTTCGCATTCACCACGTCGTATCACACGCAGTTTCCCGAATACGTCCGCGCGCGTGCGCCGATTCCGCTCGCACTGAGCTATGCGCACCTGCGGCGCTTCCACTCGGCCGCGGCACGCACCATGGTCGCGACGCCGACGCTGCAGAAACAGCTGGAAACCCGCGGTTTCCGCAACATCGTGCGCTGGACGCGCGG
>CADEEJ010000013.1:15294-21000 GCA_902826315.1 uncultured Steroidobacter sp. | reverse complement strand
ACTATCCGACCGAGCCTGCGCTTCCTGCGCTTCGATGTTCTTCCCGCGCGCTCGATACGACTCTGCAATCAGCCGCCACGCAGACGATTGTGCCCGCGGCGCATTCACCGACATCGACACGGCCTTCCGGGCCATGTTCTCCGCCTGCACGTAGTTGCCCTCGGCGAAGCGCACTTTGCCGAGCTCGATCCACAGCAGCGGATTGTCGGGCTCGATGCGCAGCGCGCGTTCGATCGACGAGGCAGCGACGGCGTAGTTCTTCGTCGCGATCTGTGTCTGCGCCTGAGTCACGAGCGCACGCGATGCTGCGCCCAATACCGGCTCACGCACCACCGGGGGCAACTGCTGCGGCTCTTCCACCGTGCTCGGCGGTTCGCCCGGACGTGTCTCAGCGGGCGGCGTCTCCGAAGGTTGCGGAGGCGGAGGTGGTACTTGGTACGGCGACGGCACAGCACACGCAGTGAGCAAGGCGCTCACGGCAAGCAGTGACCACACTCGCTGTTCAGGGGATCTATTCATTCGCCGCTATCTTACGATGCCGCGCCACCAATCGCGGATCGCCTCAGGGATACTCTTTTCACAACCCGACTTGGCCGGCAACTGCGTGCCGCTCGGCACCGGAACCATCACCAGCTCCTCGCCGCCGCAGCCCGGATTCGCGGCCAGGCCGGTCATGAACTCGATCGACACCTCTTCGAGACCCTCAGGCAACGGCGCGCTCCAGGACGTTGTTCCGATCGAGCGCATCAGGCGCGACCACACCGGCAGCGAGCCCGACGAGCCCGTCAGCCCGGTCGGCGAATTGTCGTCGTAGCCGATCCACACCACCGCGAGTGTGTTGCCCGAGAAGCCGGCGAACCAGCTGTCGCGATAGTCGGAAGACGTGCCGGTCTTGCCCGCGACCACGATCTGCGGCGGAATCTGCGCGCGCGCCGCTCGTCCCGAGCCATGCTCCATCACCTGCACGAGCATGCGATTCACCTGGTAGACCGCGACGGAGTCGGCGACCGGCGTGACTTCCAGCGCGAACGACTTGAGCGGTTTGCCCGCCGCATCGACAATTGCACGCACCGCGCGCAGTGGAGTGCTGAAACCGCCGTTCGCGAATGCGTTGTAGAGCTGCGCTACTTCGAGCGGCGAAACTTCGAGCGAGCCGAGCAGCACCGACGGCAACTGCGGCGGCTCGCGTCCCAGCCCGAGCGCGACGAATTCGTTCGTCACTTTCTGCAAGCCGACGTCGAGGCCGAGCCGCACGGTCGCGAGATTCAGCGATTGCGCCAGCGCGCGCACCAGCGGCACCTGGCCGTAGTACTCCTCGGAGATGTTCTGCGGCGTCCACACTTTGCCGTTCGCGAGCTTCACTTCGACCGGCCCGTCCTCGACGATCGAGGCTGCGGTGTAACGGCCGCTCTCGATCGCCGCCAGATAGATCACCGGCTTCACCAGCGAGCCGATCGAGCGTTTCGCGTCCAGTGCGCGATTGAAGCCGTCGAAGCTTGCGTGCCGGCCGCCGACCATCGCGACCACTTCGCCATTTTGCGGCGCTGTCACCACGACGACGCCTTCTAGCTTCTGCTCCGTCCTCTGCTTGCGCACCTTGTCGAGCCGATCGAGCTCCTGCGCCAGCGCCTTCTCCGCCTGGCCCTGGATCAGCGGGTTGAGCGTCGCGAAGATCTTGAGGCCCGCTTCGGTCAGGTCTTCCTCGCGATAGTCACGGCGCAGCGTTCGGCGCACGAGGTCGAGAAACGCAGGGTAGTAACCGCCCGCTTGCGCCGACGCGCTGACGATGCCGAGCGGCTTCTTCGCCGCTTCCTGCGCCGCCTTCTCGTCCACGACCTTGTATTGCGCCATCAGCTTCAGCACGAGGTCGCGCCGCGCGCGGGCGCGTTTTTCATGCCGGCGAGGATCGTAGTAGGACGGACCGCGCACGATCGCAACCAGTAGCGCGACTTCGTGCAGTTGCAGCTCCGCGAGCGGCTTGCCGAAGTAGAACTGGCTCGCGAGGCCGAAGCCGTGCACCGCGCGGTTGCCGTCCTGGCCGAGGTAGATCTCGTTGATGTACGCGTTCATCAGGTCCTGCTTCTCGAAGTGCACTTCGAGCAGCCACGCCATCATCGCTTCTTCGAGCTTGCGGCCGAGCGTGCGCCGGTTGTCGAGGAAGTAGCTCTTCACCAGCTGCTGCGTGAGCGTCGAGCCGCCCTGCTCGATCTGACCGGCACGCAGGTTCACCCAGGCGGCGCGCGCGATCGCGCCGAAGTCCACGCCGTTGTGCGAGTCGAACTTACGATCCTCGACCACCTTCAGCGCCGCCGGCAGGAGCGGCGAAACCTGGTCCGGCGTCACGACCACGCGGTCTTCGCCGTGAATCGGAAAGATGCTGCCGATGAGCAGCGGGTCGAGGCGGAAGATCGGCACGTCTTCTTCGCGGCCGTTGCGCATGCTTTCGATCGAGTTGCCGCGCGTGACGATCGACAGCAGCTGCGGCTCCTGCAGCGCGTCCCAGAACTGGAAGCGACGGTTGACGAGATCGACGCGCGTGCCGCGGCGGCTGTAGCTGCCCGGCTCCTCGGCCTTGTCGACCCGCCGATAACCGAGACGCTTGAGCTCCTGCTCCAGCGTGTCCGCGCCGAACGACTGCCCTGCGTACAGCTCCAGCGGCTCGGCGAAAACCTGGGCGGGCAGCGTCCAGCGGCGGCCTTCGAACTGCGCCGTGATGATGCGGTCGAGGTAGATCGTCCAGATCAGCAGCGCAATGACGAGCCCGCCGACGACCAACAGGCTGCCGGCGAGGATCGAACGCTTGGTTTTACGGGACAGGCTCATCGTTACAGAGGCTTAGACGCTCGAAACAGCGTAATGATCCAAACTGGCAAACCGGTGGCAGATTGCTCTAACGGCGCCAGAAGGTCGGGGAGACCAGCACCAGCAGCGGGAACACTTCCAGACGGCCGAGCAGCATCGCCAGCAGGCAGATCCACTTGCCCGGATCGCTCAGCGTCGCGAAATTCGACGCCACCTCGCCGAGGCCCGTGCCGGTGTTGTTCATGCAAGCGGCAATGGCCGAAAACGCCGTGACCTGGTCTTCGCCGATCGCGATCAGCAACACCATGAGCGCGCCGAACGCCACGATATACACGCCGAAAAAGCCCCACACCGCATCGACGATGCGCGGATCGATCGCCTTCTCGCCGAGCTTGACCGGCACCTCCGCGCTCGGGTGCACGAGTTGCACGACCTCACGCTGTCCCTGCTTCCACAGCAGCAGCCAGCGCACCACCTTCATGCCGCCGGACGTCGAGCCCGCGCAGCCGCCGATGAACGTCGACAACATCAGGATCACCGGCAACGCGCCGGGCCAGTGCGTGAAGTCGTCGGTGAAGAAGCCCGAGCTGGTCTGCATCGAAACGGCATGAAACAGCGAGCGGCGGAAGGCGTCGCCCGGATCGGCATCCGGCTGGCTCAGCCACAACACCGTGAAGTAGACCGCGACGCCCAGTGCCAGTATCCAGAAATACGCACGGAACTCGGGATCGCGAAAGTAGCTGCCCATCCGCTTGTGGCGCCAGGCCAGGAAGTGCAGCGAGAAGTTCACGCCGCCGACGAACATGAAGAACACGGCGATGCCTTCGATCACCTCGTTGTCGAAGTAGCCGAAGTTCGCGTCGTGCGTCGAGTTGCCGCCGGTCGAGACGGTCGAGAAGCTGTGCGCGATCGCGTCGAACGTCGTCATGCCCGCTAGCTTGTACGCCACGGCGCAGGCGATCGTGATCGCGACATAGATGCGCAACAGTTCTTTCGCGGTTCCGGTGATGCGCGGTGTGAGCTTCGAGTCCTTGATCGGTCCGGGAGTCTCGGCGCGCATCAGCTGCATGCCGCCGACGCCCAGCATCGGCAGCAGTGCGACGGCGAGCACGACCATGCCGATGCCGCCGAGCCATTCCATCTGCACGCGGTAGTACAGCAGCGACTTCGGCATCGAATCCAGGCCGCTGAGCACCGTTGCACCAGTCGTAGTGAAGCCCGACACGGATTCGAACATCGCGTTCGTGACGGACAACTGCACTTCTTCGGTCAGCAGCAGCGGCACCGCGCCCGCGGCGCTGATCACGAACCAGAACAGCGCCACGACCAGGAAGCCGTCGCGCACGCGTAGCTCACGAACACGACCGCGCGCGGGCCACCAGATGAGCACCCCGATTGCGAGCAGCGCGAAGAACGCGTGCGAGAACGGCGTCCAGTTGCCGTCGCCGTAATACAGAGATACCCCGAGCGGCGGCAGCATGGTGATGCTGACCAGCATCACCAGCAGGCCGAGGATCCGCTGCACGGCGAGCAGGTTCATGCGCCTTTGCGCCGCGGTACGTCGAACAGTTTTTCCACGACTTCGACGTAGCGCCGATCCGTCAGGAACAGGATCACGTGATCGTCGCGATGAATGACCGTGTCGTGGTGCGCGATGATCACCTGGTCGCCCCGCACCACCGCGCCTATCGTGGTGCCGCTGGGCAGCGGGATGTCCTCGATCTTGCGGCCGATGACGCGACCTTCGCCCTGAATGCCATGCGCGACGGCCTCGATCGCCTCGGCCGCGCCTCGGCGCAGCGAGTGCACGCGCACGACATCGCCGCGACGCACGTGTGCGAGCAGCGAGCCGATCGTCACCTGCTGCGGCGACAGCGCCACATCGATCGAGCCGCTTTCCATCAGCTCGGCGTACGCGGGCCGGTTGATGAGCGCGACGACCTTGTGACAGCCGAGCCGCTTGGCGAGCATCGCCGAGAGAATGTTCGCCTCTTCTGCGTTCGTCACCGCGATGAAGATGTCCGCGCTGTCGATGTTTTCTTCGAGCAGCAGCTCTTCGTCGGCAGCGTCGCCGCTCAGCACGATCGTGTTGCTCAGCTGCTCCGAGATGCGGCGCGCCCGGCGCTGATCGCGCTCGATCAGCTTGACCTGGTGCTCGCGCTCCAGGCGCTGCGCGAGGCTGAAGCCGATGTTGCCGCCGCCGGCGATCACGATGCGCCGCACCGGGTCCTCGGCCTTCTGCATCTCGTTCATCACCAGCCGGATGTCCTCGCGCGCGGCGATGAAGAACACCTCATCGCCATGCTCGATGACCGTGTCGCCGGTCGGCTTGATGCTCTGGCCGTTGCGATAAATCGCCGCGACCCGGGCATCGTGGCCCTTGATGTGACCGGCGAGCTGCTTGAGCTGCTGGCCGACGAGTGCGCCGCCGCGCAATGCTTTCACGCCGACCAGCCGCACGCGGCCGTCGGCAAAATCCAGCACCTGCAGCGCACCGGGATACTCGATCAAGCGCACGACGTGATCGGTGACCAGCTGCTCCGGGCTGATCGGCACGTCGACGGCGAAGGCGCGATCCTCGTCCTGGAACAGCTTGCGATGCTTGGTGAAATCGGCCGAGCGGATGCGCGCGATGCGCGTCGCGTCCTTGTTGAACAGGCTCCACGCGATCTGGCACGCGGTCATGTTCACTTCGTCGCTGTTGGTGAGCGCGATGAAGATGTCCGCCTCGCGCGCGCCCGCGGCTTCGAGAATGCTGGGCTGCGTCGCGCTGCCGACGACCGTGCGGATGTCGATGCGATCCTGCAAGTCGCGCAGCAGCTCGTCCTTGACGTCCACCACGGTGACTTCGTTCGCCGGCTCGCGGGCGAGGTGATAGGCAGCAGTGCGGCCGACCTGGCCGGC
>CADEEJ010000013.1:13033-15194 GCA_902826315.1 uncultured Steroidobacter sp. | reverse complement strand
TATACCGGTTCCAGATTGGCGTACGCCAGCATCAGCCACTTCGTGCCCTGTCGCTCGAAATTCACCTGTACCTGCGCGTGGCTGCCCTGACCTTGCAGGTTCAGGATCACGCCCTCGCCGAACTTGCCGTGCCGCACGCGTTGGCCGAGGCGGACGCCGCCCGGCGCGGGATCTTCTTCCACCACGCTACGGCGCGGCGGCATATACACCGGACGCGATACCTGGATGCGCGGCCGTATTTCTTCGAGCAGCTCGGCGGGAATCTCGCGAATGAAGCGCGACGGCGTGCCATAACTGTCGACGCCGTGGAGCCGACGCTGCTCCGCGTAACTGAGGAACAACTGCTTCATCGCGCGCGTCGCGCCGACGTAGCACAGCCGGCGTTCCTCTTCGAGGCCGTCGATGTCGGTGATCGACCGCGTGTGCGGAAACAGCCCGTCCTCCATGCCGCAGAGGAATACGACCGGAAACTCCAGGCCTTTCGCCGAATGCAGCGTCATCATCTGCACGCTGTCTTCCCATGCATCGGCCTGATCTTCACCGGACTCCAGCACGGCGTGCGCCAGGAAACTCGCGATCGGCAACACCTCGGAGTCGGCTTCGGGCTCATAGCCGCGCGCCGCACTGACCAACTCGTTCAAGTTCTCGACTCGCGCTTCGCCGCGGTCGCCTCGCTCCTGCTGGTAGTGCGCCAACAGCCCGCTGGCAGCGATGACGTGGTCGACCTGCTCGTGCAACGGCAGTGGACGGATCTGCTTGTCGATGTCCTCGATCAGCCGCATGAAGGCGTGCAGGCTCTGACCGGTGCGTGCGCCGAGCTCCTGGATGCACGCACCCGCGGCTTCCCACATCGTGCATGTGTTGGCACGCGCGTAGTTGCGAATCGTATCCAGCGTCTTCGCACCGATGCCGCGCGCCGGCAGGTTCACGACGCGCTCGAACGACGCATCGTCGGCGCGGCTGAAGATCAGGCGCAGGTAACCCAGTGCGTCTTTGATTTCCGCGCGCTCGAAGAACCGCAGCCCGCCATACACGCGATACGGAATGCGCGCAGTGATCAGCGCTTCTTCGAACGTTCGCGACTGAGCGTTCGAGCGATACAGGATCGCGCAGTCGCTGCGCCGCCCGCCTCTGTGCGTCCATTCGCGGATGCGGTTGATGACGAAATCCGCTTCGTCGCGCTCGTTGAACGCCGCGTACAGCTTGACCGGCTCGCCGGTCTCGCCAGCAGTCCACAGATTCTTGCCGAGCCGTCCGTTGTTGTTCGCGATGAGCGCATTCGCCGCCGCGAGGATGTTGCCGGTAGAGCGATAGTTCTGCTCGAGGCGAAACAGCTGCACGTTCGGATAGTCGCGCCGGAACTGCTGCAGATTCTCGACGCGTGCTCCGCGCCATCGGTAAATGCTCTGATCGTCGTCGCCGACCGCGAACGGCAATCCCTCCGGGCCCGCCAACAGCTTGATCCACGCGAACTGAATCGTGTTCGTGTCCTGAAACTCGTCGACGAGGATATGACGGAAGCGCGCGCGATAGTGCGCAAGCACGTCGGGCCGGTCGCGCCACAACTCGAACGCGCGCAGCTGCAGCTCTGCGAAGTCGACTACGCCACTGCGCTCGCACTGCTCCTGGTATTGCTCGTAAATCTTGATGAACTGGCGGCGCGTCGGATCGCCGTCGTCCTTCAGGTGCTTCGCGCGCAGGCCTTCGTCCTTGCGCGCGTTGATGAACCACATGATCTCTTTCGGGATCCAGCGCGTTTCGTCGAGATCGAGCGACTTGAGTAGCTTGCGGATCGCCCGCTGCTGGTCCTCCGAGTCCATGATCTGGAACGCCTGCGGCAGGTTCGCGTCGCGCCAGTGGATGCGCAGCAGCCGGTGCGCGATGCCGTGGAACGTGCCGACCCACAGCGGCGCGCTCGGCGTGGCGAGCAGATGCTCGATGCGGCCGCGCATCTCGCCCGCGGCCTTGTTGGTGAACGTCACGGCCAGGATGCCGTGCGGCGACACGTTCTCGACCTGCACCAGCCACGCGACCCGATGCGTCAAGACTCGCGTCTTGCCGCTGCCAGCGCCGGCAAGCACGAGCGTCGGCGCGAGCGGTGCGGTCACGGCCGCGCGCTGCGCGTCGTTGAGACCGCCGACGATGGGAGTGATATCCATGA
>CADEEJ010000013.1:8565-12933 GCA_902826315.1 uncultured Steroidobacter sp. | reverse complement strand
CCGAGCCGCCGGCGGATTCCAGTCTCTCGATCAAGCGCGGCGTGGCCATGTTGGCGCAGGACCGCATGACGTTCCGCCCGTGCAACGAAAAGGCCGAACTGTGGCTGCTCGATCAGAGCGACGGCGTGCTGCGCCAGACGTTCGAAGGCGAGATGCAGAAGGGTCCGGCGATGCTGTACATCGAAGCGTATGGCGAGCGCGCGCCCGTGGCCGAGGACATCGCCGAAGCGCGGGCATACGCCGGCACGTTCGTGCTCGAAGAGGTGACGTACGCAGGCGTTCAGGGCCAGGTGAAAGGCTGCGACGAGCCAGCGGCAAACTACATCGTCGCGGCACGCGGCAATGAGCCGTTCTGGGCGGTAGAAGTCGGCGACAACGGCATCGTCTGGCGACAGCCTGCCGAGCCGAAGGAGATTGCGCTGGGTGCACCGCAGACGCAGGACGCCGAAGGGACGGTGCGCTATCACGCCAGCGGCAACGGGCACCAGCTCGAACTGCTCGTCGACGCGCAGACGTGTCGCGATTCGATGTCCGGCGAGCTGTTCGCCTATGCGGCGCGGGCCATCCTCGACAGCAAGGAATTCAGCGGTTGCGCGCGCGTTGGAAAATAGTGTCGCGTGCGAACGCGCGCGGCCGCAGGCGCTGATAGAGCGAACGAAACGCCAGCCCGACGCCGAGCGCGATCAGCGGATCGGTGATCGACGCGCTCTGCTCCGGCAGCCACGTCTGCAGCAGCTCGATGCCGAAAACGGTAGTGGTCAGTGCAATCACGGCGACGCCGATCGACGCGCCCCACTCCTTGATGACCCACAGCAGCGTGCCGTAGAGGAACAGCTTGCCGAATAGCTCGCTCCAGTCGATGAGCTGGATCGCGGCCGGCAGTCCGATCTCGAACCAGCCACGGAACGGCCACAGGTCGAAGCGGCCCATCGGCGGGGTGAAGTCGAACGGCGCGAGCCCGTCGATGAGCATTACGACGATCACCGCGAACACGAGCACGGCGCGCCGCGGGCGCGGCCGCAGCCGATGCATGACCAGCAGCATCGGCAATAGCAGGAGCAGCGCAAGCAGCTCGCCGGGCAGGAACGTCTGATTCGCGACGATCAGGCGGCCGACGAGAACCGTGGCGATCACGAGCAGCAGCGCTTCCAGCCTTCGCGGCCTGCTGACGACTGCCGCGACAGCCTGGTTCACGACCAGCCAGAACGTCAGGAAGCTGAACACGATGACGGGATCGAACTGCGGGCTGAACAGCGGCTGCAGCGCCGCCTTGAGCTTCACGAGATCGAACTGCGGTACGAACGGCGCGAAGCGCCACGTGAGCCACAATCCCAGCAGCAGCACTGCACCGGGATCGCGCAGCGGCCGTTCCGCGCGGCCGGGCAAATGCATCAGGCGGGTGAGCCCGCCCCAGGCCAGTCCCGCAGTCACGCCCAGCAGCGTGCCGATGGCGTTGAGCGTCACGTCGGTCAGGCTCGGCACGCGCGCCGAGATGTAGACCTGCGCGACCTCGATCGATAGCGACAGCAACGTGCCCAGCGCCGTCGCGACGATCATCGACACCGCGCGCCGCCAGCGTGTCTCCAGCCACAGGAACAGGCAGAAGCCGAGCGGCAGGTACAGCAGCACGTTGGAGATCCGATCGCCGCGCCCGGCACGCGCCCACGACAGCTGGTGCAGCGCCTGGAACACGCCGCCTTCGATGGCGTCAGCCTTGAAGTTGAACGGATACAGCGAGCCGTAAACGATCAGCGCGAGGACGACCAGCAGCAGCCAGAGAATGACCGAGCGACTCTGCATGCCGGCCACAGTGCCTCACCCGATGCGGATCGTGAAGTAGTGATCGATCAGCAGCGCTGCGAACAACAGGGCGAGATACGTGATCGAGAAGCTGAACGTGCGCATCGGCAGCCGCACGTCCGTGCGTGCTTTCAGCTGCATTACGCGATACAGGAAGAAGCCGCCGAGGATCGTCGCTGCAGCCAGGTAGATGAGCCCGCTCATGCCGGTCAGGTACGGCAGCAGCGTCACGATCACCAGCAGGATCGTGTACAGCAGGATGTGCAGCTTGGTGAACTCGCTGCTGTACGCGACCGGCATCATCGGCACGCCGGTCTTGGCGTAATCCTCGCGGCGCGCAATCGCGAGCGCCCAGAAGTGCGGTGGCGTCCACGTGAAGATGATCAGGAACAGCAACAGCGAGTACGCGTCGACCTGACCGGTGACGGCCGTCCAGCCGAGCACGGGCGGCGCCGCGCCCGCGGCTCCGCCGATGACGATGTTCTGCGGAGTCGCGTGCTTCAACCACGCGGTGTAGACGACCGCATAGCCGAGCAGCGAGGAAATCGTGAGCACGGCGGTGAGCGGATTCACCCAGCCCCAGAGCAGCACGATCGACAGCACTCCGAGGATGGCTGCGTAGGTGAGCGCCTGCCGCTGCGTCAGATGGCCTTGCGGCAGCGGGCGATTGCGTGTGCGTGCCATCTGCGCGTCGATGCGCCGATCGAGCACGTGATTGACGGCTGCGGCGGCGGAGGCGGCGAGCGCGATGCCGAGCGTGCCGAAGACCAGTGCGTTCGGCGGGGGGAAGCCGGGCGCGGCGAGGAACATGCCGGCGATCGCCGTGAACATGATCAGCATGACTACGCGCGGCTTGCCGAGCTCGTAGAAGTCGCGCCAGGTGGCGTGCGGATGCTGAATGGACGGGGATTCCACGCCTGGATTCTACAGGCTGGAAGCTGCTAACGGTCGTTGCTTAGCTGCCTGTTCAGGGCCACGACGGCGAGCAGCAGCAGCGCTGCGACGGCGTTATGTGCGGTGGCGAGTGCGAGCGGCAGTGCGCGGATCACCATGACCGGACCGAGAATCAGCTGACACACGAGGATCGCGCCGACCGCAGCACCCGCGATTCGCACGCCGCGCGTCGGACCGAGCCGCATCGCCATGATGCTCGCGAAGCCGAGCATCAGCGCCGCGGCGATGGCCCCGAGCCGGTGCACGAAATGGATCGCGACCCGCGCCGGATGGTCGAGGACGCCGCCTTCGTAGTCGATGCCAAGGCCGCGCCACAGGACGAAAGCGTCCTGTACGTCCATGTGCGGCCACATCGAGTTCTGACACGTCGGGAAATCGGGGCAGGCGAGCGCGGCGTAGTTGCTGCTGGTCCAGCCACCGAGCGCGATTTGCAAGCCGAGCACGACGAGCGCCACGACGGCGACCCGCCGGAGTCTGGGCACATTCAACTTGTTGGTCGCCTCTGCCGGCCTGCCGAGCGCGAGCCACGCGAGCAGCGACAGCGTCGCCAACCCGCCGAGCAGATGCAGCACCACGATCAGCGGTTTCAACAGCAACGTGACGGTCCACATGCCGAGCAGGCCCTGCAGGATCACGAGCCCGACGAGCGCGATCGGCAAAGTCAGCGGCTGCTGCGGATCGCGGCGGTTCGCAATCGCCAGTCCCGCGAGCACGAGAATCAGCAACCCGAGGCTCGAGGCGAAATACCGGTGCACCATCTCCTTGATGGCCTTGTGATACTCGAACGGCCGGTGCGGGAATGCTTCGTTGATCGCAGCGGCGTTGCGGGCCGCGTCGTCGACGCTGAGATGGCCGTAGCAGCCGGGCCAGTCCGGGCAGCCGAGGCCGGCCGCGCTCAGGCGCACCCAGGCGCCGAGTACGACGACGCCGAAGGCGAGCACGACGCCCGCCAGCGCGAGGCGCCGGAAGAGACGGTAACGCGAAGTCATTCGTGGTCGGCGTTATACGCCTGAACGGTGCTCGTCGTCTGCTGCGCGGCGACCATGCGCACCGCAGGCAGCGCAGTGCTCACCATGATGAAGATCGGCACGATCGCCCAGAAGATTTCGGCCAGGGAGTTGCGGCGCGCGTTCGGTCGCGCGTCGTCGCGCCGGAACGTCGCGATCGAATGGATCATGACCGCGAACACGCCCGTGACCACGAACGCGCAGATCCAGAGCACCGAACCCGGCAGCGTCATGGATGCTCTGCTGCCGGCTCTTCCGCCGCATGGCCGCCACCGTGAGCGCTGGGCTTCTGCACTTCGTGCACGAAGGACTGCAGCCGCGTGACGAAGGTGTAGTCGCCTTCGATCGCCATCAAGCCGACGAGTACCAGCAGCGCGAGCGGTGGCACCAGGATTGCGAGCTTGAGCGCGAGGCGCTCCCAGGCCATGTGCATGAAGATCGCGACGATGAAGCCGGCCTTCAGCAGCATGAAGATGATGATCAGCGTCCAGCGCAGGTAGCCCTGCAACCGGAAGAAGTCGACCAGGTACGAGAACGTGCTGAAGACGAACAGCAGCAGCCAGATCCACAGGTAGATCTTGATCGGATGCTGCACGCCCTCGCCGTG
>CADEEJ010000013.1:0-8465 GCA_902826315.1 uncultured Steroidobacter sp. | reverse complement strand
CTACCAAAGATAGAAGAACGCGAAGATGAACACCCAGACGAGGTCGACGAAGTGCCAGTACAGGCCCGCGACCTCGACCGTCTCGTACGTGCCTTTGCGCTCGTAGAAGCCGTTCAGCACGCGCGTCGCCACCACCGACAGGTAGATCACGCCGCACGACACGTGCAGGCCGTGGAAGCCGGTGATCATGAAGAACGCCGAGCCGAACTGCGCCGCGCCCATCGGGTTGCCCCACGGCCGCACGCCTTCTTCGAGGATCAGCTTGCTCCACTCGAACGCCTGCATGCCGACGAACGACAGGCCGAGCAGCGCGGTGGCGAACATCAGCAGCGCGGTCTTGGTGCGATCGCGCCGGTAGCCGTAGTTCACGGCCATCGCCATCGTGCCGCTGGAGGTGATCAGGATCATCGTCATGATCGCGATCAGGAACAGCGGCACCGCAGTGCCGAACACCGTCAGCGAGAACACTTCGCTCGGGTTCGGCCACGGCGTCGTGGTCGACATGCGCACGTTCATGTACGAGATCAGGAAGCACGAGAAGATGAACGTGTCGCTGAGCAGGAATATCCACATCATCGCCTTGCCCCACGGCACCGGGAAGGCCTGCTTGTCGGCGGACCAGTCGGCGGTCACGCCCTGCAAGCCCTCGGGGACTGCGGGCAGCGTGGCAGATGAATCTTGACTCACTGATGACTCCTCAAGTGGACAACATCACGGCGAACAGACCCAGCCAGACGAGCAGCAGGAAGTGCCAGTACACGCTGACGAGCTCGACGCTCTGGTTGATGCTTAGGCGCACGTCGATGACTTCGACGTCTTTGCGTCGCAAGCGGGCGAGCGTTCGCCCCCAGACGTACAGGCCGCCAAGCAGATGCAGACCGTGCACGGCCGTCAACAGGTAGAAGAAGGCGATCGCCGGATTCAGCGGCGAGAAGAACTCGGAATCGCGCACCTGCGACCACGCATAGAACTGGCCGCCGAGAAACGCGAGCGTCAGCAGCCCACCGAGCAGCAACGCATTGAAGCCGCGCTCTGCGCTGCTGCGCACTGATTTGCGTGCTGCCTGCATCGCGACGCTCGCCGCGATCAGCAGCAGCGTGTTCAACCACAGCACCGGCGGCTCGCTCAATTGCGCCCAGTCCGTCGGCGCAGCACTGCCGTGCGCTCCATGCAGGCGCATGTAGTACGCCGAGGTGAACAGACCGAACAGCGAAGTGATGACAGCGAGGAAGACCCACAGTCCGACACGCTGCGCCGGCCAACGCGGCGCTTCGACATCTGTCGCAGAAGCGGGCTGCGCTTCCCACGACTTTGTCGACAGCTTACGGACCAGGATCAGCCAGACGATGATCCCGGTCGCGAGAGCTGCGTACGCTACCGTCAGACTCAATGGTGCACTCCGTGGTCGCGGCCGGCAGGCGCATTACCCGCGCGCGGATCGCCGGGCGGCACATCCTGCGGGATGAAGTCCTGCGGCGCACCGGGCACGCTGTAGTCGTACGGCCAGCGATACACCACCGGCAGATCCTTGCCCCAGTTGCCGTGCTTCGGCGGCGTGTCGGGCGTCTGCCATTCGAGCGACGTCGCGCGCCACGGATTCGGGCCCGCGTCGCGACCCTTGCGCAGCGACCACGCCAGGTTGAACAGGAACACCAGCTGCACGGCCGCGACGAACACCGCCGAGATCGTGATCCACTCGTTTGCGATGTGCACGTTCTGACCGATGAAGTCGATGCTGTCGCTGTACGAGTAGTAGCGGCGCGGCACGCCCAGGATGCCGAGGTAGTGCATCGGCAGGTAGATCGCGTACGTACCGATGAACGTCGCCCAGAAGTGGATGCGGCCGAGCCGGTCGTCGAGCAGCCGGCCGGTGATCTTCGGATACCAGTGATAGATCGCGCCGAACACCACCAGGATCGGCGACACGCCCATCACCATGTGGAAGTGCGCGACCACGAAGTACGTGCCCGACAGCGGCACGTCGACGGTGACGTTGCCGAGGAACAGGCCGGTGAGGCCGCCGTTGATGAAGGTGAAGATGAAGCCGATCGCGAACAGCATCGGCACCGTGAGATGAATGTCGCCCTTGTACAGCGTCAGGATCCAGTTGTAGACCTTGATCGCCGTCGGCACCGCGATGATCAGCGTCGTGGTCGCGAAGAAGAAGCCGAAGTACGGATTCATGCCGCTGACGTACATGTGGTGCGCCCACACGACGAAGCTCAGGCAGCCGATCGCCAGGATCGCCCACACCATCATGCGGTAGCCGAAGATGTTGCGGCGGGCGTGCACCGAGAGCAGGTCGGAGACGATGCCGAACGCCGGCAGCGCCACGATGTACACCTCGGGATGCCCGAAGAACCAGAACAGATGCTGGAACAGCAACGGCGAGCCGCCGCTGTGCACCGTCTGCTGGCCCATCTGCACGACCGCCGGCATGAAGAAGCTGGTGCCGAGCGAGTGGTCGAGCGTCATCATCACGCACGACACGAACAGCGCCGGGAAGGCCAGCAGGCCGAGGATCGTCGCCATGAAGATGCCCCACACCGACAGCGGCATGCGCATCAGCGTCATGCCTTTGCAGCGTGCCTGCAGGATCGTGGTGACGTAGTTGAGGCCGCCCATCGTGAACGCGACCACGAAGATCGCGAGCGAGGCGAGCATGCAGATGATGCCCCAGCCGTGGCCCGGCGTGCCCGGCGCGATCGCCTGCGGCGGATACAGCGTCCAGCCCGCGCCGGTCGGTCCGCCCGGCACGAACAGGCCGGCGACCAGCACCAGCACCGCGAGCAGGTAGAACCAGAAGCTCAGCATGTTCATGTACGGGAACACCATGTCCCGCGAGCCGCACATCAGCGGGATGAGGTAGTTGCCGAAGCCGCCGAGGAACAGCGCCGTCAGCAGGTAGATCACCATGATCATCCCGTGCATGGTGATGTACTGGTAATAGTCCTGCGGCGCGATCAGCGAGAACGTATCCGGGAAGCCGAGCTGCAGGCGCATCAGCACCGACATCACCAGCGCGACCAGGCCGATGCCGATCGCGACCAGTGCGTACTGGATCGCGATCACCTTGTGATCCTGGCTCCAGATGTACTTGCGGATGAACGTCTCGGGATCATGCAAGGCGTGCTCATGATCGCGGTCGGCGATTGCGACGAATGCCATCGATGATTCCTCTAAAGCGTATGTACGTAGTCGAGCAGGTCGTTTATCGACGCTTCATCCTTCAGGGCCCGTGCCATCGAGCGCATCTGCGCGCCGTGGAAGTCCTGACGATGCGTGCCGCGAATGCCCTGCCGGAAATTTTCGAGCTGTCGCGCCAGGTACCAGTCGCTCATGCCGGCGAGTCGCGGCGCGTTCGTGCCCCACACGCCCTCGCCCTTGTCGCCGTGACACGAGGCGCAGGTCGCGTACAACTTCTTGCCGCGCTCCGGGTTGCCGCCGACGCTGGTGTCGGGGCGCGTATCGGGTAGCGAGCCGATGTACGCGACGACATTGCGCACCGCCGTGTCGTCCGCGAGCATCGATGCGAACGGGATCATCTGCTTGCCGTACGTGTCGTTCTCGTGCGAGCCGCGCACGCCCTGCTTGAAGCTGTGCAGCTGCCGCGCGAGATACCAGCCATCCTGGCCCGCGAGCTTCGGCGCGCCGAGCTCCTTGTTGCCCTGGGCCTGATCGCCGTGACAGGCGGTGCACGTCGCGAACAGCGGCTTACCCGCCTCGGGGTCGCCGGCGACGATCGCGGCCGTTTGCGAGAACGTCGGCTGCGTTGCGAGCCACTCCTGGTACTGCGGCTCTTCGTCGACGACGACGCGGCCGCGCATCGCGAAGTGCGCCACGCCGCACAGCTGCTCGCACAGCGCGTCGAAAGCGCCGGTGCGCGTCGGCGTCAGCCAGAAATGCGTGACCATGCCGGGCACCATGTCCATCTTGACGCGGAACTGCGGCACGGCGAACTGGTGGTTCACGTCCTTCGCGCGCAGCAGGAACTTCACGCTCTTGCCGAGCGGAATGTGCAGCTCGGGCGAGGTCACGATCACGTCGTCGCCCGACTTCGGATCCTTGGCATCGACGCCGAGCGGATTGTCGATCGTCACCAGCTTCGCGTCGGAAGCGCCCAGCTCGCCATCGCGGCCGGGCAGGCGGTAGGTCCAGGCCCACTGTTGGCCGACGACTTCGACGATCGAAGCATCGTCCGGCGGCGTGACGAACTTCGCCCAGACCGCGAGGCCTGGCGCGAGCATCGCAGCGATGCCGACGGAGGTGATGATCGTCAGCCACCACTCGAGCTTCTTGTTCTCCGGCTCGTACTCGGCCTTCGTGGTCTTGTCCTTGCGATGGCGGTATTTGATCACCGCCCACGCCATGAACAAGTTGACGACGACGAACACGAAACCGGTGACCCAGAAGGTGACGTTGACGGTCTGATCCATCATCGTCCAGTTCGAGGCGATATCGGTGAACCACCAAGGGCTCGCGAAGTGGAAGACCACCGTAGCGACCACCAGCAGGATCAGTGCCCAGGCAAATACCATTCGCCAGCCCTCCCGACGCTCGTCGAGCTCTACTTTATGTCGTCAGTAATTCAGCTGAACCGCAGTCGCGGCCCTGATCTCGGTCTTCACGCCTTCTTCAAAGTACCGGCGCTGCCGGCGCCGTCGTTCAGTCGCGAGACCTTGCTGAACGGATTGATGAAATGGGAATCGACGCCGACCAGCTCGGCCTCCGGATGACGTTCCTTCATCATCTTCGTGACCGTGTCTTCCTGCTGCTTGCGGACGTAGACCAGGACCAGGTACTTGCCGGCCTCGATGTCGTCGTGGAAGCGCGTCAGCTTCTTGTTTTCCGCGCCGATGCCCGCCAGCCCGCCTTCCCACGCGCCGAACAGCGTCGCGACCGCGACCAGGATCGCGTACACGTACACCGGCACCTGGTACTCGGGGCCGAACGGATCGAAATACTTGAGGAGCGCGACGCCGATCAGGCCGGCGGCGAGGCCGAGCGCGGCACCGATGAAGCCGTCGCGGACCACGTCGAGGGTTTCGAGGTAGTTGCTCGAGTGGATGTGCTGTTTCCGCAGCCCCGATTCGTCCTTACAGATGACGTGTAAGTAGAAATCTTCGACGCCGACCTGATGCAGGTCTTCCGACACGTCGTGCGTGCTAGCAAGCGTTGGGGCAAGGAAATACAAAGCCTTCATGAATCCCCCGAGACCGTGAACCTTCGACTACAAGCTCTACCTCATCAAAATCTAATACTTATGTGAGCGGAGCCGCTCGGGACCGAGTTTCGCACAGGGATTTTGGGTTGGGAAGATAAGGGGGAACCCCTGATCCACCCTTATCCAATATGAGAGAGCTTCAGGAGCTTGCGCAGATCTTCCAGCAGGTCTTTCGACGGCGCCGCCGTCGGCGCATGTCGCATCATCAGGTTGCCGAGCGGATCGACGATGTAGATCGAGCCCTCCGCCGCGTCAGGAAACGCCGCGAGCAGCGCCGCGCCGGGCTCGTTGTCCGCACGCGCGACCGCGAGGCCCGGATGCTCCGCTGCCAGATATGTCAGATCGCAACAGTTGCCGGTCGCCAGGAAGACGCGCTGGACGCGCGCCATGTCGGTGTTGAGAGCGAGTCGCGTCTGACGCATCAAGATGAGTGCCGCTCGACAACGGTCGTCGCAGCGTCCGTCGCCGACGTAAACCAGCGTCCACTTGCCGTGCCAGGTGCTGGCAGGCAGCGGCGCGCCGCTGGGCGTCGGCAACTCGACACTCGGTAACGGGCGCGCCGGCGAGATCAGCTCGCCGCGATTGGTGCTGCCGGGTGGACGCCAGCCGCCGCCGCCGTAGTACAAAAGAAATGCCAAGGCGAGCGGCGCGAAAAACACGGCGACCAGGATCCAGATCTGCGAGCGTCGCCGCCCCTGCTGTGCCGGCATGTTCATTTCGACTGCTCGTCGAGCAGCTGGCCGCGCCGGAAACCGAGCACCACGAACAGCGCCACGGCCGCGAGCGCAAAGGCGAACCACTGCACCGCGTAGCTCAGGTGTCGATCCGATCCCATGTCGATGCGCGCTTGCCAGACGCGCTCGAAGCCGTCGGGCTGATCCGCGTCGAGCAGCACGAGCCCGGGCAGCACCTTGCGATCGAGCGCCTGCTCGATGCTCGCCTGCTCCGGGTAGTTCATGACTCGCGGCCACTGGTCGCCGCTGCCGCCCGGCGCTGCTGCAAGCCGTACACCGGGACGCGGCAAGACAGTGAGCTGTCCCGCGACCGTCCGCGCGTTTTCGCCTACGGCGACGCCGGGAAGATGGCTGCGCGTCGCACCGGGCCGGTGCCAGCCGCGATCGACGAGCACCCATCCGCCTTGTTCGAGCTCGAACGGCGTCACCACGCGATAGCCGGGCTGGCCCATCGCTGACGGCATGCTGTCGAGGAGGATCTGATGCGCGCTGTCGTAGTGGCCGCGCGCGCTGACGCGCTGATATTGCTCGAGCGTCGCAGTGTTCGCCGCAGTGAGCTCGACGACGGATTGCTGGCCGGCTGCGTACTGCGCCTGCATCGCTTCCTTCTCGGCGGCGCGACCGATCTGCCAGAAAGCGAGCCGCACGAATACGACGACCGCGGCGATCGTGATCGCCAGCGCGAACAGCGTGGGGGCGAAATTGCGATTGGCGATGCGCATCAACTGCCGTGCGGCTGGATCCACCCGAGCTGCCACGCGACCAGCAGCAGCACGAACAGCAGGATCGACAAGGCGACGCGGATCGTCAGCGCTCGCGCCACCTTCTTCGAATCGCCTTTACCGCGCGTCAGGTGAAAGAGTGCCGAGCCGAGACTCAGCACGATCGCCAGGAAGCCGGCGAGGATGAGAAGGCGTGTCACCTGCCTCTACAGCCCGGCTACAGCCAATACACGAAGATGAACAGGAACAGCCACACCACGTCGACGAAGTGCCAGTACCAGGCCACGCCTTCGAAGGCGAAGTGATGCGTCGGCGTGAAGTGGCCCTTGAGACAGCGGAACCAGATCACCACCAGCATGATCGCGCCCATCGTGACGTGGAAGCCATGGAACGCCGTCAACGGGAAGAACGTCGAGCCGTAGATGCCCGTGCTCAGCTTGAGGTTGTGATGCGTGTAAGCCTCGATGTACTCGGTGGCCTGCAGGTACACGAACACGAAGCCGAGCAGGAAGGTCGCCGCCAGAAAAATATTGAGCATGCGGCGGTTGCCCGCCCTGAGCGCGTGATGCGCGATGGTGATCGTCACGCCCGAAAGCAACAGCAGCGCGGTGTTGATCGCCGGCAGGCCGAACGCCGGGATCACTTCGAAGTCGCCGCCGATGTTGCCGGGGCCGTTCGTCGGCCACACAGCTTCGAAGTCGTCGCCGCGGATGACCTTGGTGAGCAGCTTCGTGCCCTCGCCGCCGAGCCACGGCACCGAGAACTGCCGCGCGTACAGCAGCGCGCCGAAGAAGCCCACGAAGAACATGACCTCGGAGAAGATGAACCACATCATTCCCATGCGGAAAGAGCGATCGACCGCTTCGTTGTACAGCCGGCCTTCGCTCTCGCGGATCACCGTGCCGAACCAGCCGATGAACATGACCGCGAGCAACGCGAGGCCCGCCGTCATCACCCACGGGCCGGCGTGCACGTGGTTGAGCCACAACGCGCCGCCGCCGACGGTCGTGAACAGCGCGATCGAGCCGACGATCGGCCACGGGCTGCCGTGCGGGACGTAATACTTCTCGGAAGCAGTGCTCGTGGGTGCGTGTGCCATGGGTGCGTGTACTTGAGCCATAGGTCGTCAGGTTCCTGTCTTCGAGACGATCTGCTTCTGCTCGGGCGCGTCGTACATCGCGTAGCCGAGCGTCAGACGATCGATCGTCGCCGGCAGCTGCGGATCGACGATGAAACGCACGGACAACTCGCGGGCCTGCTTGCCCGCGAACTGCTGCGGCGTGAAGCAGAAGCATTCGGTCTTGCGGAAGTACTGCGTCGCTTGTAGCGGCGCGATGCTCGGCACGGCCTGCGCCGTCACTGCCTGCTCGCGCAGATTGCGCGCGTAGAACTTCGCTTCGTAGAGCTTGCCCGGGTGCACCGCCAGATGCGTGACCTCCGGGCGAAATTCCCAGTTGCCGAACGTCGGCGCGGTCGAGATGAATTCGATCGTGACCGTGCGCGCTTCATCCGGCGCTTCGACGACACTCGCCGCTTCCCGCAGCTTGCTGCGATCGCCGTAGCCGGTCACCTCGCAGAGCACGTTGTACAGCGGTACGAGCGCGAAGCCGAACGCCAGGCTGCCGGCCGCGAACAGCCACAGCTGCCACGTCAGCTTGCGATTGGCCTTTTTCGCGTCGTCGTTCATCAGTGCGCGCTGTTCCACACGCCCAGGGCGATGAAACCGAAATAGAACATTGCCGCGAGCAGCGCGAGCCACAGCGCCGTGCGACGCACGCTGCGCTT
>CADEEJ010000012.1:38764-46548 GCA_902826315.1 uncultured Steroidobacter sp. | reverse complement strand
CAGCTTCCGGTCGTCGAGCTCGAGCGAGCGGCCGATGATCTCGTGCATGATCTCGTTGCTGCCCGCGAGGATGCGGCTGATGCGCGCGCCCGTGTACATGCGTGAGATCGGATACTCGTCCATGTAGCCGGCACCGCCGTGCAATTGCACGCACTGGTCGACCACGCGACCTTCCAATTCCGTCGTCAGCAACTTCGCTTCCGCTGCCGTGACTGCGTCGAGCCGGCCGGCGTTGTGCTCCAGCACGCATTGATCGACGAAGCACTGCATCGCGTCGATCTGCGCGCGCATGTCGGCCATCTTGAAGCGCGACACCTGGAACGTGCCGATCGGTTGGCCGAATGCCTTGCGCTCCTTGACGAACTGCAGCGTCGCGTCGAACGCCACCTGGCACAACGTCATCGCGCCGCAGGCCGTGATCAAGCGCTCTTCAGCGAGGAAGTGCGTGAGGAAATGAAAGCCCTTGCCCGGCTCACCGAGCACGTTGCTCTTCGGCACTTTCACGTCGCTGAAGAACAGCTCGGACGTGTCCTGCGCCTTCAGGCCCATCTTCTTGAGATTCCGGCCGCGCTTGAAGCCTTCCATGCCGCGCTCGACGAGAAATAAGCCGAGACCGTGGCGGCGGTTCGGATCGGTGCGCGCCACCACGATGAACAGGTCGCCGATCTGCCCGTTCGAGATGTAAGTCTTCGAGCCGTTGAGCAGCCAGTGGTCGCCCTTGTCTTCCGCGCGCGTCTTGATGCCGGCGAGATCGCTGCCCGCGCCGGGCTCGGTCATCGCGATGCCGAGAATCGTCTCGCCGGACGCGCAGCGCGGCAGGATGCGCATCTTCTGCTCTTCGGTGCCGAGCGCGCCGATGTAGGGCGCGACCAGCCGCGAGTGCAGCGTCATGAAGAAGCCGCCTTCACCGTAGCGGCCGTTTTCCTCGATCAGGATCTGCTCGTAGCGAAAGTCACGCTCGCCGGCGCCGCCGTACTTCGAATCCGCCCACAGCAGCAGAAAGCCTTGATCGCCGGCTTTCTTGAAAGCTTCGCGGTCGACGCAGCCCTGCTCGCGCCAGCGCTCGCCATGCGGCCCGATCTCGTTCTGGAAGAAACGCCGCGCCGACTCGCGGAACTGCTCGTGCTCGGGCTCGAAGATGGTCCGCCTCATCTGCTGTACCTCAGCGTGGGGCCATGCGGATCGCGCCGTCGAGCCGCACGTCTTCGCCGTTGAAATAGCTGTTGCGGCACATCTCGATGGCGAGCGACGCGTATTCCTCCGGCGCCCCGAAGCGCTTCGGAAACGGCACCGAGGCCGCGAGCGCAGCTTTGACGTTCTCCGGTGCACCCATCATCAGCGGCGTGTCGAAGATGCCGGGCAGGATCGTGTTGACGCGGATGCCTTCGCCCATCAGGTCGCGCGCGATCGGCAACGTCATGCCGACGACGCCGGCCTTGGAAGCGGAGTAGGCGGCTTGTCCAATCTGGCCGTCCTCGGCCGCGACCGACGCGGTGTTGATGATGACGCCGCGCTCACCGTGCGCGTCGAGCGGTTCGAGGCTGAGCATGCCCGCGGCCGACTTGGCAGCGCAGCGGAACGTGCCGACGAGATTGATCTGGATGATGCGATTGAATGCGTCGATCGGGAAATGCTTGATCTCACGTGTCGTCTTGTCGCGCGACGCAGTCTTGAAAGCGTTGCCGGTGCCGGCGCAGTTCACCAGGATGCGCTCCTGTCCGAGCGCAGCGCGCGACTTCGCGAAGCCGGCATCGACGTCCGCATCCGATGTCACGTCCACTTTGCAAAAGACGCCGCCGATGGCGCTCGCGAGCGCTTCGCCCTTCTCGGCGTTGAAATCGAAGAGCGCAACTTTGACGCCGCAGGCCGCGAGCGCTTTCGCTGTCGCGGCTCCCAACCCCGACGCGCCGCCGGTGATGACGGCGGTGATGTTCGAGTCGAGTTTCATTACAGCCTCTCGATGATCGTGACGTTCGACAGCCCGCCGCCTTCGCACATCGTCTGCAGGCCGTAGCGCTTGCCGCGTGCCTTGAGCGCGTGCACGAGCGTCGTCATCAACTTCGTCCCGGAAGCACCGAGCGGATGGCCCAGCGCGATCGCGCCGCCATTCACGTTGAGCTTGTCCGGATCCGCGTGCAGCTGGTGCAACCAACCGACCGGCACGGAAGCGAACGCCTCGTTGACCTCGAACAGGTCGATGTCATCGAGCTTCATGCCCGCCTTCTTGAGCGCCGCAGCGGTCGCCGGAATCGGCGCTTCGAGCATGATCACCGGATCGTGACCGATGACCGTCATGTGATGGATGCGCGCCAACGGCTGCACGCCGAGCGCCTTGAGTCCCTTGTCGTTCACGACCATGACGCCGGAGGCGCCGTCGGCGATCTGACTGGAAGTGGCCGCAGTGATGCGCCCGCCTTCTGCCAGCAGCTTCACGCTGCGAATGGCCTCGAGGCTCGCGTCGAAGCGAATGCCTTCGTCGATGTGGTGCTGCTCCTTCTTGCCGTCCGGCAGCGTGATTTCGATCGGCAGCACTTCCTTCTCGAACGCGCCGCTCCTGGTCGCCTTGATCGCGCGCTGATGGCTCATGAACGCGTACTCGTCGAGCGCGTCTTTCGACAGGTCGAACTTCTTCGCCATCATCTCGGCGCCCATGAACTGGCTGAACTGGATGTCGGGATAGCGCTCTTCCATCTTCGGGCTCTTCGGCGTGCCGAAGCCGTTCTTCGCCGGCAGTTGCGAAGACAGTCCCATCGGCACGCGGCTCATGCTTTCCACGCCCGCGGCGATCACCACGTCCATCGCACCGGACATCACGGCCTGCGCGGCAAAGTGCAGCGCCTGTTGCGACGAGCCGCACTGCCGGTCGCAGCTGGTGCCCGGCACGCTCTCGGGCAGCTTCGACGCGAGCACCGCGTTACGTGCGACATTGCCTGCCTGCTGACCGACCTGGCTGACGCAGCCCATGATCACGTCGTCGATCGATGCCGGGTCGGCGTGCGTGCGCTCGACCAGCGCATCGAGAACCTTGCCGGCGAGATCCGCCGGATGCCAGTCCGACAACCGGCCGGCTTTGCGGCCGGCGGCCGTGCGCACGGCCGCGACGATGTAGGCAGCGCTCATGAGAATTCCCCCTTGCAAGAGTGAGCGTCAATAGACACCATTGGTTTGAATTAATCAATCGGTTAATCAGGTCTTAACGGGAGTTGACGCAGGTGCCGATTGCAACGCGCGAGACCGCGGTCGCGACCCGGGCCAAACGCCTGCGCCGTCGCGCCGGGCGCATTCCACGCGCGGCCGTCGAGCCGGATTTCAGCGCGCGCGAGCGGCTGCTCGACACCGCCGGGCGCCTGATGAGCGACCGTCACTCCATCGACGTTTCGCTCAGCGAAATCGCCGGGCACTCGGGCCTGAACTCCGCGCTGGTCAAGTACTACTTCGGCAACAAGAACGGACTGCTGCTCGCGCTCGTGGAGCGCGAGGCGGTCGCGGCGTTGCAGGGATTCAGGGAGCTGCTGCGTCAGGACTTGCCGCCGACCGAGAAGCTGCGCCGCCACATCGCGGGCATCATCAACAACTTCTTTCGCACGCCCTACCTCAACCGGCTGCTGCACTCGCTGCTCGACGATCGCCACTCGCGCAGCGCGCGGCAGGTCAGTCGCATCTTCGTGCAGCCGCTGATGGAGTTGCAGCGTGAGCTGCTTGCCGAAGGAATGCGCACCGGCGAATTCAAGCCCGTCGATCCGTTGCTGTTCTATGTCAGCGTGCTCGGCGCCTGCGATCACTTGTTCAACGCGCGTTACGCGGTGCGCTCGCTGGCCGGCGCTGCCGGCATCGACGACGCAATCCGCGAGCGCTACATCGCACACGTCTGCGATGTGTTCATTCACGGCCTGCGCAACCTGCCGCCGTCACGGCCGGCCCGGCGCGCAGTCAAAAGGAGTGGCCGATGACCGAGCTTCCCAAGACGCCGTCGCGCATCGCGGCGAGCCTTTGCGATCCCCTGAGCTATGCGGAAGCGCACGGGCTGCACAACGACTTCACGTGGCTGCGCGCGCACCTGCCCGTGAGCCGCGCCGAAGTGAGCGGCTTCGATCCGTTCTGGGTCGTGACCAAGCACGCCGACATTGCGGAAATCAGCCGGCAGAACGCGCTGTTCCACAACGGCGATCGCGCCACCACGCTCACCGATGCCGGGGCCGATGCGTTCGTCCGCAAGCTCACCGGCACGCCGCATCTCGTGCGCAGCCTGGTGCAGATGGATGCGCCGGATCATCCGAAGTATCGCTCGCTGACCCAGCAATGGTTCACGAACCAGAGCGTGCGCAAGCTCGAGGAGCGCATTCGTGGGATCGCTCGCGCGCAGGTCAAGAGCATGATCGAGCACGGCGGCGAGTGCGACTTCGTGCGCGACGTGGCAGTGATGTATCCGCTGCACGTCATCATGGAGATCCTGGGCGTGCCGCGCGAAGACGAGGGCCGCATGCTGATGCTGACGCAGCAGCTGTTCGGCAGCCAGGATCCGGAGCTCAACCGCTCGCGCCAGGTGATCCTCGACATGGCGGAAATGGTGAAGCAGCTGCAGGCCGTCGTCGCGGACTTCTCCGAATACTTCCGCAAGCTCACCGAGTCGCGGCGTGCGCAGCCGCGCGACGACGTCGCGACGGTGATCGCGAACGCGCAGATCGACGGCCGGCCGATTTCCGACTGGGAGGCGATGGGCTACTACATCATCATCGCCGCGGCGGGACACGATACGACGTCGTCATCGACCTGCGGTGCGATGTGGGCGCTGTGCGAGCAGCCGGGCGAGTTGGAGAAGCTGCGCGCCAATCCGTCGTTGATCCCCGGTCTCGTCGAGGAAGCCTTCCGTTGGACCGTCCCGGTGCAGCACTTCATGCGCACGGCGATGGAGGACTACACGTTGCGCGGCGTGCCGATCGCGAAGGGCGACTGGCTGATGCTGTGTTATCTCTCCGGCAATCGCGATGAGGAAGTGTTCGACGCGCCGTTCACGTTCCGTAGCGACCGCAGCCCGAACAAGCACATCTCGTTCGGCACCGGCGCGCACGCGTGTCTCGGCCAGCACCTGGCGCGGCTGGAAATGCGGATCCTGTTCGAGGAGCTGATTCCGCAGCTCAAGTCCGTCCAGCTGACGGGCGAGCCGCGCCGCTCGGCGTCGACGTTCGTGGGCGGCCCGAAGACATTGCCGATGAGATACGTGCTCAACTAGTCGCAGCGGGCGCCGTATGCATCCCTATCTCCACGCACGCGCCAATCCGGACAAGCCGGCGATCGTGATCGCGGCCACGGGCGAGACCATCACGTACGGCCAACTGGACGAGCGCTCGAACCAGGGCGCGCAGCTGCTGCGCTCGCTGGGCCTGCAGCGCGGCGACGTGATCGCAGTGTGCATGGAGAATCATCCGCGCTACCTGGAAATCTCCTGGGCGAACCAGCGCTCCGGAACGTACCTCGTCTGTATTTCGTCGAAGGCCACCGCGGCCGAGGCGCAGTACATCATCGAAGACTGCGGCGCGAAGCTGTTTATCACGTCGTCGCATATGGCGGAGCTTGCACAGCAGCTTGCTCCGCGATTGGACGGGCGACTGCTGTTCATGGTCGGCGACGCTGTCGCACCGTATCGATCGTGGGAACGCGAGCGTGGCGCGATGCCGGCGACGCCGATCGCCGACCAGAGCACGGGCGCGGACATGCTGTATTCGTCCGGCACGACCGGCCGGCCGAAAGGGATCAAGTCGCCGCTCCCCACCGATCCGATCGATACGCCCAACGTGCTGGTGCAGCTCGCGAGCAAGTTCTATTCGCTGCGACCCGAGTCGATCTACCTTTCGCCGGCGCCGCTGTATCACGCAGCGCCGTTGCGCTGGTGCATGACTGTGAACTTCGTCGGCGGCACGGTCGTGCTGATGGATCGCTTCGAGCCGGAAGGAGCGCTCGCGTTGATCGAGCGTTACAAGGTCACGCACGCGCAGTGGGTGCCGACGCATTTCGTTCGCATGCTGCGGCTGCCTGCCGAGGCGCGGGCTCGCTACGACGTCTCGTCGATGAAGGTCGCGCTGCACGCTGCTGCGCCGTGCGCGATTCCGGTAAAGGAACAGATGCTCGAATGGTGGGGTCCGGTCGTGTACGAGTATTACGCCGGCACCGAAGGCAACGGCATGACGGCGATCACGGCAGCCGAATGGCTGCAGCGAAAGGGATCGGTTGGCCGCGCGATCAACGGTGAGATTCGCATCTGCGACGAAGCGGGCGAGCCGGTCGCGCCGCTGACCGAGGGCACCGTGTACTTCGCGGGCGGTCGCGAGTTCGAGTATCACAACGCGCCACAGAAGACGCGCGAGACGCGCAACCGCTATGGCTGGAGCACGCTCGGCGACGTCGGCTACATCGATCGCGACGGCTACCTGTTCCTGACCGATCGCAAGGCGTTCATGATCATCTCCGGCGGCGTGAACATCTATCCGCAGGAGATCGAGAACGTGCTGATCACGCACCCGCGCGTCATGGATGTCGCGGTGTTCGGCGCGCCGGACGATGAGATGGGGGAGAAGGTGGTCGCGGTCGTACAGCCGGTCGACTTCGATGCTGCCGGTCCCGCGCTCGCCGCTGAGTTATTGGCATTCGCGCGCGAGCATCTGAGCCACGTGAAAGTGCCGCGGCTGGTCGAGTTCACGCGCGAGTTGCCGCGGCACCCGAACGGCAAGCTCTACAAGCGACTGCTCAGAGACGAGTATTGGAAGAAGGCGTAGTCATTCGGCGATTCGCGCGCCGTCGATTCTGAACCGTAGATACGGCAGCTGTTGTTGCGAGATGTTGCCGATCCCCGATGCCGCCGCGACTTGCTCGCCCGGCTTCAACACCGCACCGACACGCACCGGCTGTCCCTGCTGCACGATGCGACCGTTTGCATCGACGAGCACCGGGGAGACCTGGAAATCCCTGAGCGCGACCGGCGAACGATTCTGCACGACCACGAACAACCGTCCCTGGCCATCGAACTGACCCGCTGCAGCGACGTACTTGTCCGGGTTCTGCGGCAGATCCATGCGAACGAACTCGCCGGCGGCCATTTCGCCGATGCGGCTCTGCGAGCCGGCAGCAGCGCGGTAGTACTCCATCGCCTTCGCTCGATCGCCGCGCTCGCGCGCAATCGTGCCGAGATAGTACGCAGCCGGCGCGGTCGGCAGCAGCTGCGAGCTTTTCGACAGCCATTCCTCGGCCTTGCCGTGGTTGCCGGCCTGGAACTGCGCGACGCCGGCGCCGAGATAGGAGCCGAAGTAGTCCGGGTTCAGATCGATCGCCTTCTGGTAATGAGGCAGCGCATCCTGCGGCTGCTTCTGCGCCAGCGAGATCTCGCCGAGCAGCTCGTGGAAGCGTCCTTCCTTCGGTAGCAATTGCGTCGCGTCTTGCGCGAGCGAGCGTGCACCGCTGAAATCTTTCTTGCGTGCAGCCGTCAACGCTTGATCGTATTTAGCGTAGGCCGGCTCGACGGCACGCAGCGCCTTCATGCGCGCACCGTACTTTTCCTCGCCGAGATCGCCGCCGCGAGTGAGCTGCTCCGCCGTGCGCTTGTTCTGCTCGACTCGCTCGGTCGAAGGCGGATGCGAAGCGAACAAGCCGTCGAGCCAACCCTGCTTTTTCGCGCCCTCCTGCTGCGACAGCCGCACGAATGTTTCCTGCAACGTCACCGCGCCCCACGGATCGTAGCCGGCGAGCTTCATGTACTTCATACCGTACAAGTCGGATTCGAGCTCCTGGTCGCG
>CADEEJ010000012.1:31287-38664 GCA_902826315.1 uncultured Steroidobacter sp. | reverse complement strand
TCGTCGTAGTACTGATAACCGACCAGCGAGAAGTCGGCGATCGTCGGCTGCTCGCCGAGCAGGAACGGTTGCTGTGCGAGATGCTTGTCGACGATCGCGAACGCGCCGAGCGTGCGGCCGCGCAGGAACTCGTGCACGGCCGGATCGCCGCTCTTCAAGATGCCCTTGAGGAAGCGCAGGGTCGCGTAATAGCTGGTGAACTTGTGGTTGTCGAACAGCATCCAGCGCAGGATTTCCAGCCGCTCGTGCTCGTCGCGACCGCCGTAACGGCCGAGGCGGTCGGCCAGCCAGGTGAGGATCGCGCCGCTCTGGGTCAGGCACCGGCCGCCGTGTTCCAGCACCGGGACTTCGCCGAGCTCGTTGACCGAGCCGCGGTACGCATCGCCGCGCGTCTCGCCGCCGAAGTAGTCGACGAACACCGGCTGCCAGTCGCAACCGCAGACGTTCAGCATCAGGGCAACCTTGTAGCAGTTGCCGGATTCGCCGACGCAGTACAGTTTGTATTCACTCATGGGGTGCGACTCTACGTGCGGCCTATGCAGCCGTAAACGTGCGTGCGGCACCGTTGGATTTTTCTGGGTCGTCGTGAAGATAAGGTTCAGGATGCTCTAAACTGCCGGCCTCACAACCTTGGCTCACAGGGGACACACATGGTCGTGGAAGAATCAGCAGTCCGGCGCGGCGGGCGCTTCGGCCGCATCCTGATCGTGGCGCTCCTGCTCGTGGTGCTGCTCGGCGGACTCTGGACGTGGTTCTCGCTCTCCTGGGCCTATTCCGAGGGCGAGCGCGCCGGCGTGCTGCAGAAGTTTTCGAGCAAGGGCTGGATCTGCAAGACGTACGAAGGCGAGCTGGCGCAATACGTGGTGGGCGGCGTCGCGCCGCAGATCTGGTACTTCAGCACGCGCGATGACAAGCTCGCACAGCAACTCTCGTCTGCCGTCGGCGACCAGATCCGCCTGCATTACACCGAGCATCGCGGCGTGCCGACCAACTGCTTCGCCGAGACGCCGTATTTCGCCGAGAGCTTCACGCGCATGCAGCGCTAGGGCCTACTCCGAGGCGAGAAGGGAGGAAACGTGACCACGATCCAGGACTTCGAAGCGCGCTCGCTCGCGGGCAAGCCCGTCGCGCTGCGCGACTACCAGGGCAAGGTCGTGCTGATCGTCAACACCGCGAGCAAGTGCGGCTTCACGCCGCAGTATCAGGGTCTCGAAGAGCTGTTCCGCAAGTACCAGGACCGCGGCCTCGTGGTGCTCGGCTTTCCGTGCAACCAGTTCCTGTCGCAGGAGCCGGGCGGTGCCGACGAGATCGGTGCGTTCTGCGAGCGCAACTACGGCGTCAGTTTCCCGATGTTCGAGAAGATCGACGTGAACGGGCCGGCGACGCATCCGTTGTATCGCTGGCTGAAGAAAGTGCGACGCGGCGTGCTCGGTACCGAGCGCATCAAGTGGAACTTCACGAAGTTCCTGCTCGATCGCAAGGGCAATCCCGTCAGCCGTTACGCCCCGCGCACCGAGCCGCAAGCACTCGCGAAGGACATCGAGGCGCTGTTGTGAGACGACTTGCGCCGCGCGGCGCGTGCGCTGCCGCTCTCGCGCTGTTCGCGACGGCCGCGCCTGCAGCGGAGAAACCGCTGTGGGAATTCGGGCTCGGCGTCGGCGCGCTCGAATTTCCCGACTATCGCGGCGCCGACGAGACGCAGGTCTATCCGGTGCCCGTGCCTTATTTCGTCTACCGCGGCCGGTTTCTCAAAGCGGATCGCGATGGCCTGCGCGGCGAGCTGTTCGACCGCGAGTACGCCGAGCTCAGCCTCAGCGTCAACGGCACGATCCCGGTCAACAGCGAGGACAACTCGGCACGGCGCGGCATGCCCGACTTGAAGCCGACGCTCGAGCTCGGCCCGTCGCTCGAGCTGCACCTGTGGCATTCGGCCGATCGCGCCACGAAGCTCGATCTCGTGATGCCGCTGCGCGTGCCGATCACACTCGAGAGCTCGCCGCGCTCGCTGCAGTGGCTGTTCGCGCCGCGGCTGAACGTCGATTTCGAGAACGTGGCAGGGCACGCCGGCTGGAATTTCGGCGCCGGCGTCGGACCGGTGTTCGCCGCCGACAAGTTCCACGAGTACTACTACTCGGTGCCGGCGCGCTTCGCGACAGCAGGCCGGCCGGAGTATCGCGCCGACGGCGGTTACTCCGGCATGCACGTGCTCGCCGCTCTGTCGAAGAGATTTCCGAAGTACTGGTTCGGCGCGTTCCTGCGCTACGACTGGCTCGGCGGCGCCGAGTTCGAGGACAGCCCGCTCACGCGCCGCCAGAATTCTCTGGCCGGCGGCTTCGGCATCGCGTGGATGATCGGCGAGTCGAAGCGGCGCGTGGAGACGGACGACGAGTGAGCGAGTAAGTCAGGTCAGTGCTGCTCTTGCGACTGTGAATGCTGCCCGCCTGGCCGCGAGATGCCGCCGAGCGCTTCGCCCGCTTCGTCGCGGGCGCTTTCATCGATCGCCAGGTCGCCAAGCGAGAGAATGCCGACCAGCCGCTTTTCGCGGCTCAGGACCGGCAAGCGGCGGATGCGCAGCTCGCCCATGTTCTGCGTGACTTCGTCGACCGACTGATCTTCGTAGCAGTACTTGATCTCACCGCTCATCACTTCGCGAACGGCTGTGTCGGGCCCGCGGCCCGCTGCGACTGCACGCACCGCGATGTCGCGGTCCGTGATCATTCCGACCAGGCGGTCGTTCTCCTGCACCGGCAGCGCACCGATGTCGAGCTCGGCCATCAATTTCGCGGCTTCGCGGATCGGTTGATCCGGGCTGACCAGGCGCACGTCGCGGGTCATCGCTTCTCGGACTTTCATGCTTGTCTCCCGTACCTTGAATGCCAGATTAACTCATCCGGGTCGGGGCAGTTCCGCTGCTCCGGCAATCGGTCGGAAAGCGGCGGCCGCGGCGGTGATCAGGTAGACCAGCCAGCTCAATCCGATGCCGAGGCTGACTATGGGTCCGAACCTGGCAGGCAATGCCATCGCCTCCACCGTGCTCAGGAACGCCGCACCACACATCGCCGCGGCCGCCAGATTCGCGACTCGCGCGCCGCTGGGCTTCGTGCTGTTGGCTTGCACATAGAGGACCGCCGCGATCGCTGCTGCGACGCCGAGTCCGAGCCATTTGATGCCCGTCGCCCAAGGCAACAGCGTGAACCAGGGCGAGGCCGGGTCGAGCTGCGGCGTGAGGTTCATCAGGCAGGCGTTCTCGGCGAAGTCGCCGAGCGCGGCGATGATCGCCACGCGAAAACCGAGCGTGCCGAGCGTTGCATGCCGCGAACGCATCCCGAGAAAAAAGAACGCCATGAACACGCCGTACACCGGGATGTAGACGAGCACGTCCATCACGTTGATCGCGTCCATGCGGGCGATGACGTTCGAGCGGCAAGGCTCCTGCGTGCCGAAGATCGCTTCCAGGTCTGCGGGGCTGCGCGCGAGCTCGAATGCGATGATCGGCGCGTAATTCGGCGGCAGGTCGCCGCACGGCTGCACCGGCTCCTGCGTGAAGGACAGCAATGTCACGGCGAGCACCAGCAAGCCGGCGGCGAGGCTGATGCGGAAAGCAGCTCTGGGATGCATGGGGCGGCATTATCAGCCGCCCGCGAGGTCTACACCAACTCTGCGAGCACCGATGCGCGCTGCTCGCGGCTGATGCCTACGGTCTTCTCCAAGTAGCGATCGAGCCCGCCGAGCGCATCGATGCTTTCGAACGCAGCTTGCAGGAAGTCGGCGTGTGCCATGAACAGAACGCGCCGGATGTCGTCCGGCATCGACAGCAGCGGATGATGAATGTCGGTCAGCCCGAGCTGCGTGTCATGCCGAGTGCGCAGGAACTGCTCGAAATCGCCAGACTCATTCGTCAGCAGGTAATCCTCGATCGTCGTCTGCGGCGAGACATCGACTGCGCGCAGCAACACGGCGACGGCAACACCGGTGCGATCTTTACCCGCCGCGCAATGCACGACGAGCGGTACCGAGCCCGTCGCGACGCATTCGAACAGTCCGCGAATACGAGCCGCCATCCACTCGGGCAGCGCGCGATACAGGTCAATCATTGCGTCGAACATGCCCGTGGAGGTGTACGGCCGGCGTGCCGCGAATGCGCGAATCGTCGGTGTATTGGTGCCGTCGTCCCAGTGCAGATGTGTCGGTCGCTGCCGGGCAGCGTGCGCCGGCCAAGAGCTGGGCTCGCGCTCACGCTCTTCGGCGCGTCGCAGATCGCAGATGGCGCGGACGTCGAGGTCGTGCAGCGTGGGGTGATCGCGATCGGTGAAATAGCTCAGCACGCCCGCACGATAGACGCGGCCCCAGCGGATCGTGCCGCCGCCTTGCGTCGGATAGCCGCCGATGTCGCGAAAATTGCAGCCGCCGTGCAGCGACACGAGCCGGGCGCGCGTGTCGGAAATCGAAGCGCTCCTCATCTATCGGGGGAAAGATTGCTGTCGAGGACGTGCATTCTCGCACATCGTCAATCCTTGAAGGGATCGCCGGGCGGAACGCCGATCGGTTCAAGGAAGCCTTCGGTATCGAACTTCTGATTGCCGATGTCCCGCGCCTGGTCCGGCGGAATCGGCGCGAGGATGCGCCACGCCTGCGTCGGATGCAGCAGCGCCCAGAAGGGCGCGGCGATTGCGGGCCACACGCGCGGTGTGAACGTCGGCGGTGGCACGCGCGCACCTTCGACTTCGATCTCTTCGATGTTCTCGGCTTCCATCTTCGCGATCAGCCGTGCCAGCTGCTCGTGCGAGTAGAGCTCGGTGATGGTGGGCGGTCGCAGATCGAGCAGCTTGGGCTCGGCAGCGGGAGCGGCGGCTTGGTCGTCGGCGTGGGCAGTCGCGCCAGCGAAGGCGAGACCGGCGATGACCAGCAGGGTGGTGATGTTCATGAGTGCGCCTCACTCTGTGACAGGTGAGAGCGCAGGCGTGTACATTCGTTCACTGGATTTGCCGTAATCGGACCGGGATCACCAGACTCATGACGCAAGTTTCAGAATCTCCGCCGGCCCGGGCGCTCGCGGGCGTGCGAGTGCTCGACATGAGTCGCGTGCTGGCCGGCCCGTGGTGCGGCCAGATCCTCGCGGACCTCGGCGCCGAAGTCATCAAGGTCGAGCGGCCGGGCAGCGGTGACGACACGCGCGGCTGGGGGCCGCCTTACCTGAAGGATCGCGACGGCAACGATACGCACGAATCGGCTTATTTTCTCGGCGCGAACCGCGGCAAGAAATCGGTGACGCTCGACATTGCGAAGCCGGCGGGGCAGGAGATCGCGCGGCGGCTTGCTGTGCAGAGCGACGTCCTAATCGAGAACTACAAGGCAGGCGACCTGACGCGCTACAACCTGGGCTACGAGCAGCTGCGCGCGCTGAATCCCGGTCTCGTCTACTGCTCGATCACGGGCTTCGGCCAGACGGGACCGATGCGCAGCGTCGCGGGCTACGACTTCATCATCCAGGCGATGGGCGGCCTGATGAGCGTCACCGGTGAAGCCGACACGCGACCGGGCGGCGGACCGCTACGAGTCGGCGTCGCCGTCGCCGACCTCTCGACCGGCATGTACGCGACGGTCGCGATCCTCGCAGCCTTGTTTCATCGCACGCGCACCGGGCACGGTCAGTACATCGACATGGCATTGCTCGACACGCAGGTCGCGATGAACGCGAACATGAACATGAATTACCTGATCTCCGGCCGCGTGCCGCAGCGCATAGGCAACGCGCACGCCAACATCGTGCCCTATCAGGTGTTCGAAGCGGCCGACGGCCAGCTGGTCCTCGCAGTGGGCAACGATGGTCAGTTCGCGAAGTTCTGCGAAGCCGCGCGTTGCTCGCTGCATGAGGACCAACGCTTCCGCAAGAACGCGGATCGCGTGCGCAATCGCAACGTGATCGTGCCGCTGCTCGAGGAGATCGTGCGTCGGCGCACGGTGAAGGAGTGGGTCGCCTTGCTCGAGCCTATCGGCGTGCCGGTCGGGCCGATCAACGATCTCGCGCAGGTATTTGCGCATCCGCAGGTGAAGAGCCGCGGCATGCAACTGGAGCTGTCGCATCCGCTCGCGGGCTCGGTTCCGAGCGTCGCGAGTCCGATCCGCATGTCGGCTACGCCGACGCGCTACGCAACGGCGCCGCCGACGTTAGGTCAGCACACGCAGGAAGTGTTGAGCGGCCTGGGGATCGACGAGCGCGAGCTGCAAGCGCTGGCGCGCGACGGCGTCATCTGAACGGAAAAAAAGATCCCTCCTCCGTTATTCGCGGAGGAGGGTGAGCTGCGGGGGTCGTCCGCGCAAAAAATCAATACGAGTCGTTGTGGTACTCGACCGCCACAACGTGCGTCACCGGCAGATCCTTGCGCTCGCATGCCGAGACGTCGAACACCCAGTTCTCGACTGCGCTGCGCGCGGCAGCGCGATCCAACTTGCGGTAGCCGCTCGAACGATGCAGGTCGGCGTGCTGCGCACGGCCGTTCTCGTCGATGGTTACGTTCATGTACACGGTGCCTTCCTGCCCACGGATCTGTGAGCTGAGCGGGAAGCTGGTTTCTTTCTGCACCAGGGAGGGTTTGCAGGTGGCGTCCGCGGCTGCGATCGGAGCGTGCAGGGCGGTCGCAACGGCCAGTGTTGCCAGGGCGGAAACGAAGAGCGTCTTCATGGTGATCTCCAACGCGAAGCGGGGGCCAGGGTCTGGGACCGGCTGCTGCGCTGCGCTAATGTCACCGAGGTTGCACTGGCCGGGTGCCGGAGCTACATTAGCGCGCGCTACAGACCTGTCTGTTCGCGATCGTACGTACAGGTCTGTAGCGTGTCAAGCACAGACTACATAAATGTCGGGGGGTTGGAGATGGTCAAAGCCGGACGGGCGCGCGCGGCCGATGAGGCCGTGAGCGGTACGGAAAGCGTGCGGGATCGAATCCTCAACACGGCGCGCGAGCTGTTCTATCGCGAAGGCGCGCGCTCCGTGGGTGTCGATACGGTCGTCGCGCAATCGGGCGTCGCCAAGACGAGCCTCTACCGCTGGTTTCCTTCCAAGGACGCGCTGATCGCGGCCGTGATCGAGGAAGAAGCCAAGGATCGCTGGTCAGGCTGGGACTACACCGCCCAGCGCAACCCGACGGATCCGCGCGAGCAATTGCGCGCACAACTCGCCGGCATCGCGAAGTACGTCAGCAGCCCGAAATATCGAGGGTGTCCTTTCATGAACGTCACCGTCGAGTTCGCCGACGATCAGCATCCGGCGCGCCTGGTGGCGCTGGAAGTGATGGAGGAGCTGCGGCGTCGGGTTCGCGGGCTCGTCGACCGGATCGGCGTGCGTGAGCCGGCAATCCTCACGGACCAGATCGTGATGCT
>CADEEJ010000012.1:28017-31187 GCA_902826315.1 uncultured Steroidobacter sp. | reverse complement strand
GTGCCGACGACCGTCGTCATCAGGCAGACGATCAACGGGTACCACAGCCCCGAGTAGATGTTGCCCGTGTACGCGATCATCGCGAAGGCGATGCTCGGCAGAAAGCCGCCGAACCAGCCATTGCCGAGGTGATACGGCAGCGACATCGATGTGTAGCGGATGCGCGGCGGAAACAACTCCACGAGCCACGCCGCGATCGGCCCGTACGTCATCACGCCGAGCACGGACAACAGGAACAGCAGCAAGAACACCATCGGGTAGTCGATGCGTTGCGGATCCGCGCTCGCCGGATAGCCGGCGTTCTTCAACAGACCTGACAGCTGCTCTTTGAACTGCACGCTGCGGGCTTTGAAGTCGTCCGCGCTCAACGTCGTGCCGTCGAACGCGGCGACCGACGCGCCGCCGACCTTCACGACCGCAGCTGTTCCAGCGGCAGCTGCTTCATTCGAATACGGGATGCGCTGGCCTGCGAGCGCGCTCTTGGCGACGTCGCACGAGCTCGTGAATCGCGCGCCGCCGACTGGATCGAACTGAAAGCTGCATTCGCTCGGATCTGCGATCACTACGACAGGACTGTTCGCCTGCGCTGCCGCTATCTCCGGATTCGCCGAGTGTGTGAGCCCGCGGAAGATCGGGAAGAACGTCAGCGCTGCGATCAGGCAGCCGATCACGACTTGCGGCTTGCGTCCGTAGCGGTCCGCGAGCCTGCCGACCAGAATGTAGAACGGACAGGCGGCTGTCAGCGCTGCTGCGACCAGCAAATTCGACGTCGACGCGTCCACTTTCAGCGTCTGCGTCAGGAACAGGTTCATGTAGACCAGCGAGACGTAACCGATCACGGCCTGGCCGGCCATCGCACCGAACAGCGCGAGCAGCACCAGTTTCAAATTGCTCCAGCGCCCGAGCGATTCGCGCAGCGGATGTTTCGCGAGCTTGCCGGCCGCGCGCATCTCGCGGAACACCGGCGACTCCTCCAGCTGCATGCGGATGTAGACGGAAATCCCCAGCAAGATGATCGACAGCAGGAATGGCACGCGCCAGCCCCACGTCTCGAAATGCTCGCCGAGCAGCCAGCGGCAGCCGAGGATCACGATGAGCGAGAGGATCATGCCCGCAGTCGCGGTGATCTGGATCCAACTCGTGTAGTACGCACGCCGGCCCGGCGGGGCATGCTCCGCGATGTACGTCGCGGCGCCACCGTACTCGCCGCCGACTGCGAGACCTTGCAGCAGTCGCAGGGTTATCAGGATGATCGGCGCGGCCACGCCGATCGATGCTTGCCCCGGCAGCACGCCGACCAGCGCGGTGGCGACGCCCATGATGACGATGGTGATCAGGAACGTGTGCTTGCGGCCGGCGAGATCGCCGAGCCTGCCGAAGATCAGCGCACCAAACGGCCGTACTGCGAATCCCGCGGCGAATGCGAGCAGCGCGAAGATGAAGCCGGTCGTCTCGTTGACGCCGGCGAAGAACTGCTTGCCGATGATCGCGGCGAGCGAGCCGTAGAGATAGAAGTCGTACCACTCGAACATCGTGCCGAGCGAGGAAGCGGCGATGACGCGCCGGTGCGCGCGATCGATGCTCAAGCCGGAGCCAGGGCCGGAGATAGGGTTAGCGTCGACGGTGGTACCCATGAATGGGGCCCGAGTAGACCACAAAGCCCGCGGCCGCGGTACGACTCTTCGCGGTTCTTGTCAGTATGCGTTCTGTCACTCCGGGTCCGCCGCGAGCTCCGCGTCGAGGCGCTCGCTCGCCGCGAGCCACGCGTCTTCACCGGCCTGCAGATCGCGGCGCAATTGCGTCTGCAGCTTGAGCAATTCCTGCAGCCGCTGCTTCGCCTGCTCGCCATAGATGTCCGGAGTCGCGAGCTCCGCTTCGACTTCCTGCCGCCGCCGCTCCAGTTCCGCAATGCGCGCCTCGCATCGGGCCACTTCTGCACGCAGCGGGCTGAGGCGATTGCGCCGTTCCGCTTCCTCGCGCTTGCGTTGCTTCTTCTGTTCAGCTCCGGGCTTCGCCGCGGTTTCCTGTTCCTGCGCTGGCGCCGATGAGGTGAGGAACCAGCGAGCGTAATCTTCGAGGTCGCCGTCGAATGGCGCCGCGCGTCCCGCATCCACGAGTACGAGCTCGTCAGCGACAGCGCGCAGCAAATGACGATCGTGCGCTACTAGCACGACTGCCCCTTCGTAGTCCTGCAGCGCGACCGCCAGTGCCTGTCGCATCTCGAGGTCGAGATGATTCGTCGGTTCGTCGAGCAGCAGCAGGTTCGGACGACGGAAGCTGACCAGCGCCAGCACCAGGCGCGCCTTCTCGCCACCGGAGAACGGCGCGACGGGCTCGAACACGCGATCGCCGCTGAAACCGAAGCCGCCGAGAAATGAGCGCAGCTCCTGCTCGGTGCCGCGCGCAGCCGCTTCGCCGCCGTGACGTTTCAGATGTTCGATCGGCGACTCCTCGACATCGAGTTGTTCGAGCTGATGCTGTGCGAAGTAGCCGATGCGCAGATCGCGCGCCTCCGTGCGCTTGCCGTCGCGTGCTGCGAGCTCGCCTGCGAGCATTTTCATCAGCGTCGACTTGCCGGCGCCGTTGCGGCCGAGCAGCGCGATGCGCGCACCCGGCACGATCGTCATGTTCAATGCTTGCAGCACGACGCGCTCGCCGTAACCCACCGATTGCTGCTCGAGCGTGAGCAGCGGACGCGGCAGCTTCTGCGGCGCGAGGAACGCAAACTCGAACGGCGAATCGACGTGAGCCGGCGCGATCCGCTCCATGCGCTCCAGTGCCTTGAGGCGGCTCTGCGCCTGGCGCGCCTTGCTCGCCTTCGCGCGGAAGCGCTCGACGAAGCTCATCATGTGACGAATCTCGCGCTGCTGGCGCTCGAACAGCGATTGCTGTTGCGCGAGTTGCTCCGCGCGCTGTTCCTCGAACGCGGAGTAGTTGCCGGTGTACAGCTTTGCCGAGCCCTGCTCGATGTGCACGATGCGATCGACGCTGCGATCGAGGAACTCGCGATCGTGCGCGATCATCAGCAGCGTGCCCGGGTAACTGCGCAGCCAGTCCTCCAGCCACAAGACCGCGTCGAGATCGAGGTGATTCGTCGGCTCGTCCAGCAGCAGCAGATCCGAGCGGCACATGAGCGCCTGCGCGAGATTGAGCCGCATGCGCCAGCCGCC
>CADEEJ010000012.1:22185-27917 GCA_902826315.1 uncultured Steroidobacter sp. | reverse complement strand
AGGAATTCGTCGGAGCTCATGGCGTCGCCGAACAGGCGGCCTTGCGCGTAGTGACAGCCCCGCGCGCGCAGGAAGTTGAACTGCTCTTCGTTCTCGACGCCCTCGGCGACGACCTCGACTTCGAGCGCCTTGCCCATGTCGATGATCGTGCGCACGATGGTCGCGTCGTCGGAGTTGACCGCCGCGTCGCGCACGAACGACTGGTCGATCTTCAGCGTGCCGATCGGGAACTGCTGGAGCGCGCTCAGCGACGAATAGCCGGTGCCGAAATCGTCGATCGACAGGTGCACGCCCATCGCGTACAGCTCGTCGAGCAGCTTGATAGTGCGCTTCGGGTCGGCCATCAGCGTCGTCTCGGTGATCTCCAGCTCGAAGCTGGTCGGCGACACTTCGTGGCGGCGGAACACCGAGCGGCAGCGGCCGATGAAGCTCGCCTGGCGCAGCTGTTTCAGCGACAAGTTGATCGATACTCGTCCCGGGTTCTGGATGCGCTCGGTCCAGCGCCGGTAGTCGGCGCAGACGCGGTTCAGCACCCACTCGCCGATGCCGAGGATCAGGTTCGTCTCCTCTGCGAGCGGAATGAATTGCGAGGGCGAGATGTCGCCGTGGCCGGGCAGGCGCCAGCGCAGCAGCGCTTCCGCACCGATGATGCGGCCGTCGCGCAGGTCGACCTTCGGCTGATAGAACATGACCAGCTCGTCGCGCTCCAGCGCACGGCGCAACTTGCTCTTCAACATCAGCCGCTCGACCGCGGCCGCGTTCATCTCCGGCGAATAGAAGGCGAAGCTGTTGCCGCCGTTCTGCTTCGAGTGGTACATCGCCGCGTCGGCGTTGCGGATCAGGTCGATCACGTTCTCCGCGTCCTTCGGACAGAACGCGATACCGACGCTCGCGGTCAGGAACACTTCCTGCTGATCGACGTAGTACGCCTTGCAGACCTCGGCAAGCACCATGCGCGCGAGGTTCGCCGCTTCGGCCTGCTCGTTCTGCTCTTCGGCGAAGCCCTCGATGAACAAGCCGAACTCGTCGCCCGCGAGCCGGCCGACGACGGCTTCCTTCGGCAGGATGTGCGTGAGCCGTTCGCTCAGTACTTCCAGCGTGCGATCGCCCGCGGCATGTCCGAAGGTGTCGTTGATCTCCTTGAACCGATCCATGTCGAGATACAACAGCACGATGCCGCGGTCGTTGCGACGCGCGCGCGCGATCGCCTGCTGCAGCATGTGCTGGAACTGCATCCGGTTCGGCACTTTGGTCAGCGCGTCGTAGCGCGCCAGGTAGCGGATGCGGCGCTCGGCGCGCTTGCGGTCCGTGATGTTGCGCACGACGAAGATCGTGCCCTGGAACTGCGGATCTTCGGCTGCGATCGGTGCGCCCGACAGCGACACCGGAATCGTCTGGCCGCTGCGCGTCGCGATCACGGTCTCCCGCGTGTCGAGCGTCGCCGCTTCCATCGAGAATGCTGCGCGCTCGTTCTCCGCCAGCAACATCGTGAACGGCCGGCCGGCGAGATCTTCCTCGCTGTAGCCGAACAGCCGCACGGCCGCGTTGTTGATGCGCTTGATGATGCCGTTCGGCGCCGTGACGAGCACGGCGTCGTTCATGCTGTCGAGCACGCTCGTCAGGTAGTTCTTCGTGATCGTCGTCTGCTGCAGCTTCTGCCGCATGCGATCGAGCGCCACTTCCAGGTCGGCGATCTCGTCGTTGCTCGTGACCTGGTGCGGCCGCGTGTAGTCGCCTTCGCCGATGCGCTCGGCCGAGCGGATCAGCTCGACGATCGGCCGCTCGAGACGCTGCGCGAGCATCCAGGCGACGATTGCCAGCAACACCGTGATCAGTGCGCCGGCGCCGACGATCATCCACACCTTGCGTGCGAAGCCGCGCTGCTCGACATGTTGCAGTTGCGAGCGCAACGCCGTCGCCGAGCCGCGCAGTCCCGGGCGCGCAGCCGTCAATTCGACCGTGCCGAGCAACTGCAGATCGCCAAGCTCGCGCCGCACCGTGCGTTGCTCTTCGGGAGTAAGCGAGCTGGCCCACGCACTGGAGCGGCGCGCTTCGAACAGCAACGTACCGTCCGGACGCAGCACACGCACCGCGACGGTCGCATGATTTTCGAGGAGCGCGTTGGCTATGCGGCGAACCGCATCTTCGTCGCCGGCACGCAAGGCATTTTCGAGCGCGGGTGCAGTTGCCGCGGCGAGATCGCCCGCGAGTGCGTCGAGACGTTGGGTTTCGGCAGTGAGGAGCGAGCGCTCGCCTTGATCGCCGACGGCGGCGCGGGTCTGGCGAAAGTCGACGTATTCCAAAACGAACAGCGTCGCGGTGATTCCGAATCCCGCGAAAAGCGCGATCAAAAGTAGTCGAGCTTTGAGGCCGTGCGATCTCAACGCATGCTCCGCCGCCGCCATATCCGCTGCGCGCGCGAAGTGCCCCGGCTTCGACGCTGCATCGATCAGACGCTATTCGTTGCTTACATTAGCGCAACATGATACTCGCGTTGCAGAGGTCAAACCGTAATACCTGCGATGTCGGTTTTTTTGACAGCATTTTTGCGATACTGCCCCGAATTTCCCGCGAGCGAGACTGGATGAACGAGTTCGAGCTGACCGGACGCGCGAGCACCCATATCGTTGAGCTGGCCCAGCCGCGCTGCGCTCTGCACTACGAGGCCGCCGCCTCCTTCCTGGCGATGCGCGACGCGGCCCAACGCGACGGGATCGACCTGGTTGCCCGCTCCAGCTTCCGCGACTTCGACACGCAACTGACGATCTGGAATGCCAAGTGGTCCGGCGAGCGTCCGCTCTACGACCGGCAGGGCCGGCAGCTCGAGCGCCGGCAACTCGCGGACAGCCAGGCGGTCGACGCGATCCTGTGCTGGTCGGCGATCCCGGGCGGCAGCCGGCATCACTGGGGCAGCGACGTCGACGTCATCGATACCGCCAGCGTGCCGCCAGGTTATGCAGTGCAGCTGGTCCCGGCGGAGTACGCGCGCGACGGCATCTTCGGCCGGCTATCGTCGTGGCTGGACGCGAACATGCAGCGGTTCGGCTTCTTCCGGCCCTACCGCACCGATCGCGGCGGCGTCAGCCCGGAGCCGTGGCACCTGAGCTATGGGCCGGTGTCGTTGCCGGCGTTGGAGTCGTTGAGCCTGTCGATGCTGAGGCACGTGCTGGAAGGAAGCTCGATCGCGGGCAAGCCGCACGTGCTGGCGCGGCTGCCGGAAATCTACACGCGCTTCATGCTTGCGGTGGATTCGCCTGGCCAGCTCTCATCTTTTCCCGCACAGCCAGCACTCGCTTGAGAAAGAACAGCGGCGCCCAGCGCTTCAGCCGCCACAACATGCGGGCCGAGCGGGGCAGCACGATGTAAAGGCGGCCGGCCCCAGCTTGCAGCAGCACGTCGCGTGCGACCTGCGTCGAAACGTACTTCGAATTCTCCATCTCCTGCGCCGCCAGCTCACGCCCCGCCGCCGGCCCGCGCGAGGACTCGAGCAAGCTGGTCTTGAAGAATGTCGGCATCACCACCGACACCTGGGTTCCCGCCGCACGCAACTCGCCGCTCAGCGTTTCGCTCAGCGACAGCACTGCCGCTTTGGTCGCGTTGTATGAGCTCATGCCGGGCGCGGACGCGAACGCGGCGGCGCTCGCGACGTTGATCAACAGGCCAGTGCCGTTGCGTTGCAGATGTGGGATCGCAGCGCGCGCACCGTGCACGACGCCCATGAAATTGATGTCGACGATCCAGCGCCAGTCTTCGAGCGGCACTTCCATCAGCGCACCGCCGCCGGCGACGCCGGCGTTGTTGATCATCACGTCGAGGCCGTCGTGTGTCGCTGCGAAGGAGTTCACCGCAACCGTCAGCTCGTCCGAGTTGGTGACGTCGCCCGGGTACGCCAGCACCGTGAGACCGGCGGTCGACAGCTCTTCTTCTACATGTGCGAGGCGCTCGACGTTGCGGTCGAACAGTCCGAGCGTCCAGCCATCGCGTCCGAGAGCGCGCGCGAGCTCCAGGCCCAAGCCGCTGCTGGCGCCAGTGATGAAGGCACGCTTCGCGGGGAAGCGGCGCGCGAGGCGTTCGAAGAGTGGGGTCATGCGAGCAAGGATCTCACGAACCATCCTGCCCAGGCAGCCAGCACCATGAGCACCAGCCCCGGCAGCAGCTCCAATGCGAAGCGCCGGTCGCCGAGCGAGAACGCGACGACGGCCTTGCTGATCGCGTTCGTGTTGAATCCGACCAGCACGGCGATTGCGGCCAGCGACACGTCCGTCTTGCCGCTGGCCGCGAGCGAAGCGGCAGAAATCGCGGCGGCGTGCGCATCGGCCAGACCGGCGACGCCGGTGCCGAGCAGCAGTCCGCGATCGCCCAACCAATAGGTCAGTGCGGTGGAAACGGCGAGTGCGAGCCCGACGACCACGACGAACAACACCGCGGTCTTCGGCGAGAACGGCCGTCCCGCCGGCAGGTCGGCGTGCGTCGTCTCGCGCACGCTGCGTAGTGTGAACAGTCCCGCGTAGGCCACCGCTGCCAGCCCACTGAGCACGAGCGACGGCAGCAATGCCTTGAGCGTGCCCATGCTCACCAGGCCAATGACGATCGCGAGCTGCACGATCGTGGCGATCGACGAGGCCGCAGCACCGGCGACGGCACTTCGATGCAGCGCCGGTTGCGCCTTCGCCCGCGAGCCCATCGCGCCGATCGTCGCCGTGCTCGACACGAACCCCGAGAACAAACCAGCGAGTGCGAGCCCGACCTTCGCGCCCAGCGTGCGAACGGCGATGTAGCCCAGGCCGTTGATGGCCATCACGAGCACCGCGAGCATCCACAGCTTGCGTAGATCGACTACGCCCCAGGGATCGATCGTCTTCGCGGGCAACAGGGGCAGGATGACGAGCGCTGCGGCCGCGAGCAGCAAGCCGTCGCGGACTTCGTCGTCCGTGAGCACGTTGTTGATCCAGTCGTGAACCTTGGTGCGCGCCGCCAGGATGATGGTGACGACGACCGCGAGCGCGCCGGCGACTCGCGGCTCGCTCAGCGCGAGACCGCCGAGCAGCACGGTGACGACCATTGCCACTTCGGTCGTCAGGCCGGGATCCCGGCGAAACGAGCGCACGTAGCTGATCGCAGCGAAGGCACCGACGACGCCAGTGACGACGAGAAACGCCGGCAGTCCGCCGAGCTCGAGGCTGATGGCGCCGGTCAGTGCGATGAGAGTGAAGGTGCGGACACCTGCGGCGGCCCGCCGCGGTCCCTGGCCCTTGCTCCGCTCCCGCTCGATGCCGATCAGTAGTCCGACTGCGAGCGCCGCGGCCAGGCGGATGATCAGCTGCTCTTCCACACCTGCTTCAGATGCCCGATCACGAGCGAGCGGATGTTCTGCACCGGGTTGCGCTCCCACGTGAAGCACGGCGGATCGCGCCGGAGCATCGGCCAGCGGCCGGTGCGCAGCACCTCGGCGAGATAGTCGAGGTTGCGCTGAATCGCATCCATGTACGGATTGCGGCCGTTGAACAGCGATTCGAGATAGCGGTAAGCAGCGCCGAACTCGCCGTCCAGGCGCGTGCGGCGCACGTCGTCGACGAAGTCGGGCGTCTGGCGCAGCACGTCGAGTCCGGAGTTGTAGCGCACCGAAGTCTTGCCGAGCGCGTCGCTCGGCATTGCGATGCCGCCGAGCACGAACTCGGGATAGAGCCGGTCGCGGCACTTCTCCAGGTAGCAGCGGTCGGCCATCTGCGCGA
>CADEEJ010000012.1:15542-22085 GCA_902826315.1 uncultured Steroidobacter sp. | reverse complement strand
GGATAGAGCCGGTCGCGGCACTTCTCCAGGTAGCAGCGGTCGGCCATCTGCGCGATCAGGTCGCCCGTGCCGATCAGGTGCCCGAGCTTGCGATCGCGATGATCGTCGAGACGGATCTGGTCGAACTGCACCTCGTAGCCGGTGAAGTGCACGATCTTCGTCGCCACCGGCACCCACTCGGCCATGCCGATCGTCGGCAGGTAGCGGCTGATGAAGTGCGCGCTGCGGCTGACGTGGCTGAGCGTGAACTCGGCGCCGTTGCGATGAGTCTGGTCGTCCGTCTGCCGGATGTAGCCGGCGTCGTGAAACAGCGCAGTGACCACGCCGACGATTGCGCGCTCGGGCCCGAGCCGCTCGTCGGCGAGGTGCGTGCGGTCGTAGCTGACGATCAGGCGTGCGACGGCGAGTGTGCCGTCGAGCGAATGCTGCAGGTCGTGGTAGACGGTGTCGCAGCCGTAATAGCCGGGGAACTGCCCGTTGAACAGCCGCTCGAAGTCGCGGAACGCGGTCTCGACGCGGTCGAACGGATAGTGCGGCCAGTTCTGCCGGAACAACTCGCAGACTGCACGGCGCACCGCGTCGGTCGAGCTGACCTGCACGGTGTTGGTGACGTCGAAATCACTGCGCCGATACTGCATGGCTGACGCTTCTGACGGCGCGTTTCCGCGCGCTCGTATCGGCCGGAGTCTAGCCGCTCTGCCTGGGTTGTCCATGTCGAGAAATTTGCCACAGCGCGTGTCGCGCGCGGTGTCCCTAGCGGTTTTTCCCGCGATTTTCCGCGCGGGAGTCGTTACGGGTCAGACCGCAGCCACCCTTTCGAGTGCCCGCGGCTTCTCGCAGATGTGAACCGTCTCACACTAATTTTCGGGTCGAAAGCGGCCGAGGCCCTTTCGACGCGCGCCCAGCGAAAGGCGCGACTTTCGCCGGGCTAATTCTTAGGCTCGAAACTCGGGTCCGCCAGCTTCATTTCCATGATCGGCCCGTACTTGCGCAAGCCTTCGCGGATCGCGCTGGCGTTGCCGACGACCACGATCGTCAGCGCGCTGCTGGACGGGAACACTTCGTCGATCACTTTCTTGGCATCGGCCGGGGTCACTGCCGCGAGCTGCGCCGAGTAGTTGTCGATGTAATCGCGGCCCAGGCCGTAGAACTCCAGCGTCGCGAGCTGTGCCGCCCACTGCCCCGAAGTCTCCAGCGCGAGCGGAAATTGCCCCTGCACGTAGCTCTTGCCCGACTCGACCATCGTCGGCTCCAGTCCGGACTTGTGCAGGTTGTCGAGCGTCGCGAGCGCGAGATCGATTGCCTGCGTCGTCGTCTCCGTCTGCGTGAACGAGCTGAGCGCCCAGTGGCCGGTCTGCAGCAGGCGGTCGAAGTGCGAGCTGGCGCTGTAGCTCAAGCCGGTGCGGATCCGCAGCTCGGTGTTGAGCATCGAGGTGAAGCGGCCGCCGAACAGCGTGTTCGTCACGTCGAGCGCCGGCCGGCGCGGATCGCTCTTCGGCACGGCAACGTTGCCCGCCCAGAAATACGACTGCACGGATTCGGGCGCGTCGATCAGCAGCACGCGTCGCTTCGCGACTCGTTCCGCCTTCGGCACCGGCGCGAGCGCTGTGCCTGCCTTGCGCCAGCCGGAGAACGCACGCGAGATTCGCTGCTTCAGCTGCGACGTCTTGAAGTCGCCGGCGACTGCAAGGATCAGCCGGTCGGCGCCGACCTGTTGCTGGTAGTACTGCTGCAGATCGGCGTGCTTGATCGCAGCGAGACTCGCCTCGCTGCCGTCGACGGACCGCCCATAAGGATGTCCGCCGAACAGATACGCTTCGCCGTAGATCGGCGTCAGCGCGGCCAGGTCCGACTCCTTCGCCGCGCGAATGAACTCGATCTGTCGCGCGCGCAAGGTGTCGAATTGCGCCAGGTCCAGCCGCGGCCGCTGCAGCATGTCCGCTAGCAACTCGACCATGAGCTGCTGATCGCGCGCGAGGAATGAGCCATTGACGGAGATGCTCTCGGTGCTCGCCGCAGCTTCGATCTGCCCGCCGACCGACGCGACGGTCTCGGCGAACTGCACGGCGTCGCGCGAGCCGGCACCTTTCTGCAGTACCCCCGCGAGCAGGCTCGCGACGCCGGATTCACCCGTAGGATCGCTGACTGCTCCGCCGCGCAGGACCGCGGTGAACGCAATCAACGGAACGTCGTGACGTTCCATGAGCAGCACGACGGCGCCGTTGCCGAGCTGCACGCGCTCGAACTGCGGCACCTTCACGCCGTTGTCGGCAGCACACACACAAGCGGAACAGAAGAGCAGCAGGGTGGCGACGATCTTGTTCATCGGCCTTCTCCCTGCGCGGGCGCCGTCGAGGCGGCGGTGAGTACGCCGACCGTTCGATTGCCCGGTGCCAGCAGGTCCGCAGCGAGCTTGCGAATGTCGTCCGCTGTGACGCTTTCATAAGCGCGCGGCGCTTCGAACAAGCGCTGATAGCCGCCTTGCAACACTGCGTACTGGCCCAGCGCCTGTGCCTTGCCGTCGATCGTCGCGAGTCCGCGCCAGAAATCGGCGAGCGCCTGGCTGCGCGCCCGTGCCAATTCCTGCGCAGTCACGCCGCCGTCGCGCAGGCGCGCGATTTCCAGATCGAACGCGACCTCGGCCTGCTTCGCATCGCCGCCCGCGGGCAACGTGAGCAGGAACCACGCGAGGCCCGGATCGAAACCGCGATCGAGGTAACTGTCCGCCGAAATTGCGATCTTCTGATCCTCGACCAGCACGCGATGCAGGCGCGACGCGTCGCCGTCGGTGAGGATCCGCGTCAATAACTCGAGCGCCGGTTGCCGCGGGTCGGAGCCGGACAGTGCGTGATAGGCAAACTGCAGCAGCGGTGTCTGCGCTTCCGCCGCGATGCTCACTCGGCGCTCGCCCTCCTGCGGCGGCTCCTGCGTGCGGATCGGCTCGGGAGGCGAGTGCGCCGGAATCGGCTCGAAGTACTTCCGCGCCAGCGCGATCGCGCTCTTCGGCTCGATGTCGCCGACGAGGACCAGCGTGCAGTTGTTCGGAGCGTAGTTCGTCGCGAAGAAAGTCTTCAGGTCTTCGATGCGCCACGACGCGATGTCGGACGGCCAGCCGATCGTCGGGATCTGGTACGGATGCGCGAGATAGGCAGTCGCCTGCACCTGCTCCTGCAGGCGTCCGACGAAACTGTCTTCGATGCGCAACCGGCGCTCGGAGTGCACCACGCCGCGCTCGCTCTCGATCACTTTCGGTTCGAAGGCGAGATGGCGCAGGCGATCGGCTTCGACTTCGAACACGGCTTCCAGCGCCGCGCGCGGCAGCCAGTCCTGATACACCGTCACGTCATTGGTGGTGAACGCGTTGTTGCGCGCGCCGTTCGCTTCGAGCACGCGGTCGAACTCGCCCTGCGGCCGCGTCGTCGTGCCGTTGAACATCATGTGCTCGAAGAAATGCGCGAGCCCGGTGATGCCCGGCACTTCGTTGCGGCTGCCGACGTGCACCCAGTTGAACAGCGCGATGTTCGGGATGTCGTGGTCCGGCCAGACGATGACCTGCATGCCGTTCGCGAGCGTGACGGCCTGCACCTGGTCGGCGCCGGGCACTTGCGCAATCGCGGACGAAGCCGCGCACGTACAAGACAGCGCTGCTGCGAGCAGCGTGCAACCGAGCAATCCGCGAGACATACGCACCACCCGATGAAAGCGAGGGGCGAATCATAGCTGGCAAAAGCCACGCCTTTTGCCGGCGTTGTCGAAAGGGCCTCGGCCGCTTTCGACCGAGGATCAGCGAAAAAAAAACGCCGCCAGCAGGGAAGAATGCAGGCGGCGTCGAATCCGAACCTGAGATCGCTCTTGCAAGCTACGGGTGGGATCGTCGACCCCGCGCTTGGTGGGCAAGCGCGCGAGTCCAACCCCAGGTTCAGCGCATCGATTTGCGCAAACAGAGATTGCAATGGCTGTGCCAACCTACGAATGTGATCGTGATCAGTGGCTTACGATGTTCTCGGGCGGCCGCCGCAGGTGTGCGGGCTGACAAGGATTGTCAGCTTGCGACACGGCATAATCGCGCACCTCTTTCGGGACTGAGCTTGGAGATGACCTCATGACGGACACCCCGCGCCGCCGCCTCGCCGACCATGTTTCCGGCAGCCCGACTTTCATCGGCTCGGGCTCGGCGCTCACCGGCAACCTGGAATGCGGCGGCGACCTGGTCGTGGCGGGCTCGGTCAACGGCGATAGCACCGTGCGCGGCTCGTTCACGCTGTCGGAAGGCGGACGCTGGGAAGGTCGCATCGAGGCAGCGAACGCCGTCATCTCCGGCGAAGTGCAGGGGACGCTCGTAGTCGCGGAAAAACTCGAGATTCGTGCGAGTGCCCGACTGCGCGGCGCGCTCAGCGCACGCTCGATCGCCGTCGCGCGCGGCGCGGTCATCGAAGGCGAGATGGCCGTGACCAGCGGCGCCGCGGTCGTGCACTACGAAGAGAAGAGAAAGACCTAGCAGCCGGTCAGGCTGTTGACCCACTGCGTCAGCAGCGTGACTCCATCTGTGTCGACCCGATTCGAGCCGAGCGGCGGCATGGCGTTGCCGTCGCGACGGTTCGCACGATTCACCAGGATCGAATTCGCTGCGCTGCCGGGCGCGATCAGGCGCGCATTGGCGCCGATGCCGAGATCGCCTGCTGTCGGCGTGGCATTGCAAGCGTTCGTCGCGTTCAGCGCCGTCGTGTAGCGCAGGTCCATGTTGCTTGGCGTCGGTCCGTTCGCGCGGTGGCACTGCGAGCAGTTCGTGTGCAGGTAGGCGCGTGCACGGTTGGTGAGCGTTGCAGTCGTATCCGCCGGATCGGGCATGACAGGCTGCGTCGTCGAGTCGGTGATCGGCGGTGACAGCAGGCCGATGTGACTCAGCGTCGCGAGCTCGTTCGCCGTGCGACCGGTCTGCGTGTACGTGAGCGCGCGATTGAGCTGCGAGGTTTCCAGCCCGAGCGCGAGGTTCGCCACTTGCGTGTGGCAGATCAGGCACTGCGCTTCGCTCGGGAAAATCCAGTTCTGGCCGTTGCCGAGGTCACGCACGGCGCCACCTTCGAGCAGGGTCGCGTCGGTCTGCTGCGCATTCCATTCGTAGGTGAAGCCGCCCCAGCTGCCGTCCGGGTGGCGCATCAGCAACCGCGTCTCGATCAGCCGCGTGCCGACGCGGAAGTTCTTCATCAGCACGCTGCGATTCGGGAAGTCCCAGTCGCCGTCGGTGCGCACGGTCATCGACTGTCCGTCCGGCAGCGCCAGCCAGCGCTCCTTGCTCGCGCCGTCCGACCAGAACGGTGCATTGATCGCATACGGAATCAGGCCCGGCGCCGGCTGCTGCGGGTTCGCCGCGACGACGCAGCCGGTCTGGCTGAGTTGTGCAGGCGCTGGATTGCTGACAGGGCCGGTCTCGAACTCGATGTGATGCAGCGTGCCGCCGTAGTTGACGACATACAGCTCGCCGTCGTTGCTCTGGCCGAACGACGAGATGTTCAAGCTCGTGTCGAGCAGCTCCGTCGGCGCGCGCGGCGACTGCGCGCTCTCGGGAATCCAGGCCCAGATGCGGCCAGAGACGAAATCGCCGAACACGTAGCGGCCGACGAGATTTGTGTTCTGCGTCCCTCGATACACATAGCCGCCGGTGATCGAGGCGCCCTGCGTATGGTCGTACTCGACATCGGGATCGAGCAGTCCGCTGCCGGTGCAGCCAGAGGTGTTGAAGTTGTGGGCGCCCTCGCGGCAGCGCCAACCGTAATTGCCGCCGGCCGTCACGCGATTCACTTCTTCCCACGTGCCCTGGCCGACGTCCGCGACCCACAGCTCGTGGCTGCCGCCGCGATCGAAGCTCCAGCGCCAGGGATTGCGCAAGCCGTAGGCGTAGATCTCCGGGCAGGTGTCGCTGGCACGGCCCGCCGCCGGACACTTGTCACCTGGCACGGTAGACCTGAAGAAGGGATTGTCGGTCGGAACGGTGTATGTCGTCCCGTTCGGGTCGGAGCCGACGTTGATGCGCAGCATCTTGCCGAGCATCGTGGTGAGGCGCTGCCCGTTGCCGGTAGTGCCGTGGTTGTCGCCGCCGCCCCCGCCGTCGCCGAGCCCGATGTACAGCATGCCGTCAGGGCCGAACGCGATGTTGCCGCCCTTGTGATTGTTCTCCGCCGCCGGCTGGCTGACGGTCAGAAGAATCTGCTCGGTGCCGGGGTCGAGAGTCGCGCCGTTGTCGAGCGTGCGGAAAGCCGAGATGCGCGAGACGCGGCCGGAATCCTCGTTGCTGTACGAGAGAAACACGCGCGGGTCCTGCGGAAAATTCGGGTGAAACGCCAAGCCGAGCAGGCCCTGCTCGCCGCCACCGTCCACGCGTCCCGTGATGTCGATGAAAACGCTCTTCACCGGATTGGCGACGGGAAGCTTCTGGACCACGCCGCCCTGCTCGACGACGAACCAGCGCGCGTTGTCGTTCGGTGCCTGCAGCATCGCGATCGGCGAGGCGAACGTCAGGTTCGTGTAGCGCGTCAGCGAGATCGT
>CADEEJ010000012.1:10957-15442 GCA_902826315.1 uncultured Steroidobacter sp. | reverse complement strand
GCGTGTCTTCGCCGCTACTGCATGCGTGTAGACAAACCAACGCCAGCAACAAGGCTGCACACTTGGAAGCTCGGTCGTACATGGATTCCCCGCAGGGCTATGCAATAGCAGATGCAATCGGAGCCGCCAAGTGTCGGGCGGTGGCGACGAATTAACGCATCGGCCAGCACGTGCGGTCCGTAGCAGGCGATGGTGCAGCTAGAATGACGCCCCTAATGCCCTCCAGCCGACTCCCCGAGCTGATCGCACGCCGCGGCAACGTCGCCGAGTACCCGGAGAACACACTGCCTGCGCTGCGTTCTGCGTTGGAGCTCGGCGCGCGCCATCTCGGTTTCGACGTTCAGCTGTCGGTCGACCGGCAGCCGGTGCTGCTCAACGACTCGAACCTGCAGCGCATTGCCGGCGTGGATCGCAATGCACTGGAAATGACGTGGAACGACCTGGCGGAGGTCGCGGTCACCGCCACCGACATCGGCATTCCGCGACTCGGCCAGGCGGTCGACATGCTGGCAAGCCATGCCACGACCACCGCGTTCGTCGAGCTGAAGCGTGCGAGCCTGCGCGCGTTCGGCCACGAAGCAGTGGTGCGCAAGGTGTGCGAAGTGCTCAAGCCGGTGGCGCGCCAGTGCGTGCTGGTTTCATCGGACTTCGCGGCCGTGCATCACGTGCGGCAGGTTTCGCCGTATCGCATCGGCTGGCGCCTCTCCGAATACACCAACACTGCTGCGCTGAAATGCGAGGCGCTCGCGCCCGACTACCTGTTCTGCGATCAACAGTTGTTGACGCAAAACACTTCGAAGCTGTGGCGAGGCCCGTGGCGCTGGGTCGTTTACGACGTGCGAACGGCGAAGCAGGCGCTCGATCTCGCCGCCCGCGGCGCGCGGCTGGTCGAGACGAGCACGATCCGCGACATGGTCAGAGAGTCGCGCAAGCAGTCAGGCTAATCCCATGTACTTCGCGACCTGCCGGTCCGCGTAGCTTTCTCTCGCGAAGCTCTCCATGAATCCGCAGTGCCCGCCGTGCGGGATCGCTGCGATCTGCAGCTGCGGCGAGCGCGCGACGTCCTGCAGATCGCGCGCCGGGATGATCGGATCGTCGAGCGACAGCAGGATGTGGCTCGGCACCGCGAGCTGCGCCAGGCGGTCGCCGATGATCGCGTAGCCGCTCAGGTAAGCGTCGAGCGTCGGGAACTCACTGTATTGCTCGACCATGATGCGCGTCATTTCCTTGATGCTGCGCTGGGCGAGGATCGGCGCGAAGTCGTAGCGCTTCGGGAATATCCGCTGCTTCAGCCGCAGCGACTGCTTCCACTTGCCGATGAAGTACTGGTGATAGACGAACGGGCCCGCTTCGAGCACGTCCATCGTGCTGTGGGGTCGCAGCACCGGACAGATCGCGATTGCGCGTTCGAGCGTGATGCCTGCCGCCGGCGCTCGCGCGGCGACGCGCAGCGCGAAGTTGCCGCCGAGCGAGAAGCCCGCAATCGTGGCGCGCGGCTGCGGGATCGCGCGCTGAATCGCGCGCACGGCGCCGACGACTTCGTCGAGCCGGCACGAGTGGAAAATCTCCTCGTTCAGGTGATGGCTCGCGCCGTGATCGCGGAAGTTCAGCCGATAGATGTCGCAGCCGAGCTCGAACAGATAACTGCCGAGCGACAGCACGTACATCGAATCGGCGCTGCCTTCCCAACCGTGCAGCAGGATCACGAGATCGCGCGCCGGCGGCCGTCCCGCGGCGACCTGGCTCGAATAGTGGCCGAGCAGTCGCACACCATCGCCGCACTCGACGATCTGCGTTGCGACGCACGCGAGCATGCGGCGCGCGCGTCGCACGACCAGCGGACGCCGCACCCGCAGGCTCGGCACGATGGATTGCAGATGCGCGTTGACGAGCCAGCTGGGTGGCGCGAAGGAGGCGGGCGGAGCGAGAGTCATGAATCGATGCGTATCGGCGTGGAACCCGGCAGCGTGGTAACGAAGTCGGCGCCGACCAGCTCGCTGGGCGTCGCGAAGCCCGACATCCGCGGCTGCGCCAGCAGCGTGCCTAGAATACCGAGCGAGGAGGCGACCGTCAGCGAATAGCCGTTAGCGGTGCGCAGGCGCGCTGTCTTCGACTGGCCGGCGACATTGCGCGCCTCGCCCCACACGAAGCTCGGGTTGTTGTCGCGCTGGGTACGGTCCGGCGGCCGCAAGCGCGCGTCGACGATGCGCTTCGCGACTCCCTGCATCCAGCGTTGCCGCAGGAGCGGCGCGATCCAGTTCACGCGGCGCATGCCGTCGAGACCCTTCTGCGAGATTGCAGTGAACACTTCAATGTTTGGGATGCCGGTAGTGAAGTACGCAGTGCTCACGTCGCCCCACGGGATGCCGACCGCGAGGCGCTCGCCGCCGCCGAAGTCGATGCGCCGCGTTTGCGAGCCGAGCTCGACGGCGACGATTTTGCCGTCCCGTCGCACGCGCGAGCCGCCGCCGACCGATTCGATCGACGTTTTCGCCGTGCCCTTGCTCAATCCGGAGTTGCCCTCGAAGCCGAGCGCGAGATGCGTCGCATCCGGCAGCGCCTGCTTCAGCTTCGCAGCGACGCTGTCGGTCGGCACGACGTCGAAGCCGACGCCGGGACACAACACGACCTTCGCGCGGTGCGCCTTCTCGTCGACGCTGTGCGCCAGCTCGAAGACGTCGATCTCGCCGGTGATGTCGAGATAGTGGACGTGCGTGGCGAGGCAGGCTTGCATCATCGGCCGCGCGGTTGCGGAGAACGGACCCGCGCAATGCAGGACGGCAGTCATGCCGTCGAGTGCGCGCACCAGTGAAGTGTGATCGTCGAGGGCGAACGCTGCGCTCGGGCAGCCGAGCTCGGCAGCGAGTTTCTCGACCTTGTGTCGCGAACGGCCGGCGAGCACAGGCCGCATGCCGCGGGCGACCGCCTCGCGTGCGATCAATTCCCCGGTGTAGCCGTTCGCCCCGTAGAGCAGCCAGCTCTCAGTCATGACCCCGTCTCAGTCATGACCCCGCCGGCTGAGCGGCAAACTCGACGCGGTTGTTCTGGGCGGCGATCTTGTTCCAGTCGCCGGCCGTGACCTTCGCCAGTTGGTCGCCGCGCGGATACGGCACCGTGGGCTGGCGGCCTTCGTGCTCGACTTCGACGCGCAACGAGTCGTTCTTGTCCTGACGCAGCGATGCGACCAGGTTCGCGAACGGCAGCGACTGGCGCTGCGCGGTGCTCAGCCCGTCGTCGAACGGATTGCCGCGCAGATCGCAGCGGCTCGCCGGCAGATCGTCCGCCGCCATCGAGTAGCCCTCGATGCCGTTGCCGACCAGGCAGAACTCGCCGACGAAAGTCGCGACCTTCAGCGTGCCGCGAAACCCGCCCGCCTTGAGCTGCTGAATCATTTCGCGCATGCGTTCGAGCCGCGCGCCCGCCAGCGGTGCCTCGCCATACGGCACCGGCTCGTATTCGACATTCGCCTCGGCAGGGCGCGCCGCTGCCGCCGTAGCGATCTGAACCTCACGGCCTTGCACGGCCTGGCGCAATGCCGCCAGTTGCAACTGCTGCTCTTCGGCAAACGCGGCGAGCCTCGTATTCGACTGCGCCAGCTCGCTCATCGCGTCCAGTGTCCGCGTATGGATGACAGCGAGCACTAACGTCGGCAGCAGCGCGAGCGCCGCGATCGCGGCAACCAGCGGCCAACGGCTCGTCGGCGGGGGTGGCGGAGCAGCTTCGATCGGCTCGGGAGCCGGCGCCGGCGGCGTCGCGGCCGGCTTCAGATCGGTACCGATGCGCCGTGCAAAAGCCTCCAGGCTCGCGAGCACGAAGCGGCGCATCTCCGTGTTGTGCTCCTTGAGCAGCGGTGCGCTCGCGCTGCGGACCGCCGCTTCGATCTCGCCCATTGCGACGACCGGTGCCTGGGTGCGGGCCGCGGCAGTTTCCTGGCCGGTGTAGGCAGGGGCAGCGGGGCGACTATCGCGGCGTTCCGGCAGCAGCCGCAGCTGATACAGGACTCGCGATACATCCACCTGCTTGACGGTTTTCGGCAGCACGCCGACGGCACCGAGCGCGCGCGCCTGGCTCACGTACAGCTCGCCTTCCTGCGAGGTGTACATAACGACCGGGATCATCGCCGTGTCGGGATTGCCCTTGATCGCCTGGATGGCCTGGAATCCGTCCATGCCCGGCATCAGGTGATCCATGAAGATCACGTCCGGCCGGGTCTGCCGCAAATATTCCAGGGCGTGCTCCGCGCTCTCGGAGGAGTCCACCTGCAGTCCGTAACCTTCCAGCATGCGGCTGAGGATGACGCGGGCGGAGCGCGAGTCGTCGACGATCAGGGCTCGCTTGGTCATGGCGCCCGGGATGATAGTCGCCGGGGTCATTACCGACAACGCGGGCGTGCCCTGAGGAGTATGCTCGGACCAGCACCGCGCGCGCAGGGGGGATGGCTTCCATGGCGTATTCGACCGCAGATATCCGCAACATTGCGCTGGT
>CADEEJ010000012.1:0-10857 GCA_902826315.1 uncultured Steroidobacter sp. | reverse complement strand
GGGGGATGGCTTCCATGGCGTATTCGACCGCAGATATCCGCAACATTGCGCTGGTGGGGCAGGCGGGAGCCGGCAAGACGCTGCTGGCCGAAAGCCTGCTCGCCGAGTCCGGCGCGATCCGCAGCCGCGGCAGCCTCGAGCGCGGCACGACGGTGTGCGACTTCGACCCCCAGGAGCAGGAGCTGCGGCATTCCCTCGACGCCGCCATCGTGCATCTCGACGTCGGCGCCTGCCGGGTCAACCTGATCGACACGCCCGGCTATCCGGACTTTGCGGGACGCTCGCTGAGCGTGCTCGAAGCGGTGGAGACCGCGGCGGTCGTCGTCAGCGCGGTCAACGGTATCGAGCCGGTCACGCAGCGCATGATGGAGTTCGCGCGCGACCGCGAGCTGTGCCGTCTCATCGTCATCAACAAGATCGACAGCAAAGACGCCAAGCCCGAGCAGGTGCTCGCCGATCTGCGCGAAACCTTCGGCCGCGAGTGCCTGCCGCTGAACCTGCCCGCCGGCGGTGGCCGCAGCGTGGTGGATTGCTTCTTCACGCCTGGCGCCGCGCAACCCGATTTCTCCACGGTCGCTGCTGCACACACGGAAATCATCGACCAGGTGGTCGAGATCGACGAGCAGCTGATGGCGCTGTACCTCGAACAGGGCGAGGAACTGACGCCGGAGCAACTCCACAACCCTTTTGAGCAAGCGCTCCGCGAGGGGCATCTCATTCCCGTCTGCTTCGTTTCCGCCGAGACCGGCGCGGGCATCAAGGAATTGCTGGACGTGTTCGCGCGGCTGATGCCGAACCCCATGGAAGGCAATCCGCCGCCGTTCCTCAAGGGCGAAGGACCGCAGGCGGAGCGCGTGCAGGTGACGCCGGATCTGGAACGTCACGTGATCGCGCACGTATTCAAGATCAGCATCGATCCGTTCGTCGGCCGTCTCGGTGTGTTTCGCGTGCACCAGGGCACCGTGCGCACGGGCTCGCAGTTATTCGTCGGCGATGGGCGCAAGCCGTTCAAGGTCGCGCATCTGTACCAGCTGCAGGGCAAGGAGCACGCGGAGATCACGCGGGCGATTCCCGGCGACATCTGCGCGGTGGCGAAAGTCGACGAGCTGCACTTCGACGCCGTGCTGCACGACTCGCACGACGAAGATCACTATCACCTGAAGTCGATCACGTTCCCCCCGGCGATGGCGGGACTAGCGATCGAGCCCGAGAAGCGCGGCGAAGAGCAGAAGCTCTCGGATGCCTTGCACAAGCTCGTCGCGGAGGATCCGTGCGTGCGCGTCGAGCATCACGCCAGCATGAACGAGACGGTGCTGTACGGGATGGGCGATCTGCATCTGCGCGTGATGCTCCAGCGCATGGGCGATCGCTACGGCGTGCGCTGCAAGACCCACGTGCCGAGCATTCCGTACAAGGAGACGATCACGCGGCCCGCGCCCGGTCATCATCGCCACAAGAAGCAGACTGGCGGCGCGGGACAATTCGGCGAAGTCTATCTGCGAGTGGAGCCGCTCGAGCGCGGCCAGGGCTTCGAGTTCGTCGACGAGGTCGTCGGCGGCGCGATTCCTTCGCAGTTCATCCCCGCGGTCGAGAAGGGCGTGCGGCAGATTCTCGGCGAAGGCGCGATTGCCGGGTTCCCGCTGCAGGACCTGCGCGTCATCGTCTACGACGGCAAGTATCACGCGGTGGATTCGAAGGAAGTCGCGTTCGTCTCTGCCGGGCGGCGCGCGTTCCTGAACGGCTTTCGCGAGGCCGGCCCGATCGTGCTCGAGCCGGTCGTGCGTATCGAAGTGACCACGCCGAGCAACGCGACCGGCGATATCACGGGCGACCTTGCGACTCGGCGCGGGCGCGTCAGCGGCACGCAATCGCTCGCCGGCTTGCGCACGCGAATCAGCGCGCTCGTGCCGCTGGCCGAGCTCACCGACTACCAGGCGCGCGTCAAGTCACTGACCGGCGGCGAAGGCACGTACACGATGGAACTGAGTCACTACGACCCAGTTCCATCGCGCAAACAGCAGGAGCTGATGAAAGCGTTCAAGACAGTCGAAGAAGACTAGCCCTTCTTGAACTTGTACATCACCTGATCCGTCTTGTGGCGGATCGACTTGTCGAACACTTCCTTCTTGTGGTCGTCCGCCGCGTTCGCGAACACCGGGCTTTCGCTGTCGAACTTCAACCCCGCGGCTTCGAAGTCGCGCTTGAGGATCGCCGGGTCGATGCGATGCATCGCCGTGACCGTTTCGCTCGGCTCGCCACCCGCGTTCGCGACGTGATCGACCACGACCACGACTGCGCCAGGCTTCAATGCCGGAACGAGCTGCGCGAGCGCCTTGGCCGCATCGGTGCTCGGCCACGAGCCGTCCTTCGGCCGCCAGTACAGGTCGTGATAGCTCTGCATGAATAGCACTGCGTCCAGCGACGCCGGATCGAGCGGCACGGCCTCGACCGGCGTCGTCACCTCAACGACGTTCGGCAGGCGGTTGTTGCCGTAGCGCTTGGTCGGCCCGTCTCCCGAGAACTTGCGGTACTCCGCGTTGTTGTACGCGACGACTTTGCCGTCGGCGCCGACGACGCGCGAGATGAGCTCAGTGTAGTAGCCCGCGGCGGCGAAGTAGTCGAGCGCATTCACGCCCGGTCGCAGCTCCATGAAGGTCAGCACTTCCGCCGGACGCCGCCAGGCATCCTGCTCTTTGTCTTCAGCTGAGCGGTCCGCGCTGCCGATCGATGCGTCGATCGCCGCGGCATCGGCTGTCGGTGCGGGTGCGGCGGCTGCAGCCTCGGGCGGCGCAGCTTCCGGCGCTTTGGTTTCTTCGTGCGACTTGCTGCCGCAAGCGGTCACAGCCAGCGCCATCGCAAAACAGGGGGCCAGCAAGAGTAAACGTCGCATGGTCACTCCTCCGTCAAGGCTTCGAGTCGTTCTGCCAGGTTCGTCAGCTCGTGCTGCATGCGTTCGCGCTGCGCCGGTGTGAGCGAAGCATCGAGCGCAGTCAGCAGCGACAGGAACTGTTCGCGATTGCTCGCTTCTTTCGTCTTGTACTGCGCGGTCCATTGCGTATCGGGCTCGCGCAGCAGCTGGAGGATACGCTTCTCGGCGGTGGCACGATTGCTAAAAGCATCGGCCAAGGCCGTGCGCCACTGGCGCTGGCTCTCCAGCCAGTCGGTAGTCGTCGGCTGAATGTGCTGTGCCATCTCCCGCACCAGCAGCTTCTGCTCTTCGGTCACCGTGCCGGTCCATCGCTTCACTTGCCGCTGCGCGTTCTTGATCTGGTTCTTCTGCCAGGTGCCGTCGCGAATCGCTGCGCGGTCTTTCGCCGAGCGCTCCTTGGATTTCTCCTCCAGGTTCGCGAGGAATTCCTCGACCTGAGCCGGCGACAGCTCCATCAGCAGGCGGGCTGCCTGCGGTGAGGTCTGTGCGCCGAAGTCCGCGACGAATCCCTCCACGCGGTCGAGTACCTGCTGATAGGCAGTGCGGCCCGACGGCCGAGCGACCTCCGACGACAGCTCGCGCAGGAAGGTCGCATAGCGGCCCAGCTCCGATTCGCGATGCCACGCCAGCGTCTGCGACAGCCAGGCGCGCAGCTGCGAGCTTTGCTGATCGTCGAGCGAAACCAGGCTTCCGACGTACCAGGCCGCGAGCGAATCGAGCCGGTTGTAGATGAGCTTGCCGCAGCCGGTCGCGCCCGCGGCGAGCAGCAGCACGCACAGTAGCCGGAGATAACGGCCGAGGATGGATGGACGGCGGGTTTCCACGCGCATCAGGGTAAAGCAGACTGGCGCGCTTCCAAAGAGTTCGGGGTACAGTGACAGCGTGTTGCACAGCACTGACTTTCCGCACCTTGCCTAGGGCGATCGCTCTCGCCGTCGCGGCGCTGGCACTGGTCGCGGCCGGTCTCGTCAACGCGATCGACGACGCCAGCCTGAGCATTCAGCGAATCGGCGGCGACGGCTGGACGGCGGAAGACATCACGGTCGACTGGCGCTTGCCGGACCGTGCCATCGCGAGGATCAAGACGCTGAAGCTGCGGGCGGCCTCGCAGGAATTACACGACGTCCGGATCGACTGTCCGCGGCTGGAATTATCCGTTCGTACCATCGCTTGCGAGCGTGCGCGCGTCGCTGGGAAGTGGCCGGTGATCGGCGCGCAGTCGTTCACCGCCAAAGTTGCCTACGGCCGCATCGACGGATCGATCGCAGTCGCGGCCGACGGAATCCGGCTCGGCGACGGCACGGTGTCGCTCACGGCTGCGCTGCGCGGTGGCGCCTGGACGTTCGATGTTTCGGCCGCGGCAGTCACGCTCAATAACGAGGCCGGCAGCCTCGCGACCGACAAGCTGAGTGCGCGGCTGCGCGGAACTGCACGCGAGAGCGCGGGCGGCTGGCAGTTCGACGTCGATGTGAGCTCGGCCAAAGGCCAGGCGTACGCGCAGCCGATCTTTCTCGATTTCGGCGCGCACGCGTTGCGTGCCAGCGCTGCGGGAAATTTTCGCGGCGGCCGCGACTTGATCATCGAGCGCTTCACCGTCGATCACGCGCAAGTCGCGCAGGCCAACGGCAGTGCACGCCTCGATCTGAAAAACGAGCAGCCGCTGCGCGCGCTGTCGCTGCATCTCGCGAGCCTCGAATTTCCGGGTGCGTACGCAAGCTACCTGCAGCCGTTGCTGCTCGACACGAACTTCAAAGCGATGCAGACGGCGGGCAAGCTCGCGGGCGAGATCGAGATCGCAGACGGCGCGCCGCGCAGCATCGACTTGGCTCTCGACGATCTGACCTTCGACGACGGCGCACGCACGTTCGCGATCAAGTCGTTGGGCGGTGCTGTGCACTGGCGCGCCGATCCACAGGTGAAAAGCGAGGACTCGGTGCTGCGCTGGGCCGGCGGATCGGTCCTCGGACTCGCGATGGGCGCGAGCGAGCTGCAGTTCAACGGCAGCGCGCGACAGTTCAGGCTGTTGCAGCCGACGCGCATTCCGCTGCTCGACGGCGCGCTGGCATTGGAGAGTCTGCGGATTCGCAACGCCGGTTCGCCGAGCGTCGCGTTCATGGTCGACGCGACGCTGGAGCCGATCGACGTCAAGCAATTGTCCCGGACGTTCGGCTGGCCGGAATTCGGCGGCCGCGTCGGCGGCACGATTTCCAAGCTGCGCATGCGCGAAGGTGTCATCACGCTCGGCACGACGCTCGGTGCGCAAGTGTTCGACGGCACCGTCACGATCAGCGATCTGCGGCTGGAGCAGCCGTTCAGCAAGTGGCCGCGCTTTTCCTCGAACGTCGCGTTCGACAACCTGGACCTGGAGCTGATGACCGGCGCGTTCTCTTTCGGTCGCATCACCGGACGCTTGTCGGGGCGCGTCGACGGCTTGCGGCTGTTCAACTGGTCGCCGGTTGCCTTCGACGCGCGGCTCTACACGCCGCCGAACGACCGCTCGAAGCATCGCATCAGCCAGCGCGCGGTCGAGAATATCGGCAGCATCGGCGGCGGCGGTGCCGGCGTGACCGCGGCGCTGTCGAGCGGCTTTCTGCGTTTCTTCGAAGACTTCAACTACGACCGGCTGGGCCTGTCCTGCCGGCTGGAGAACGACGTCTGCGTCATGGACGGGGTCGCGCCCGCACCGAACGGCGGCTATTACCTCGTGAAGGGCAAAGGCCTGCCGCGCATCGACGTCATCGGCAGCTCGCGCCGCGTCGATTGGCCGCGGCTGGTACAGCAGCTGATCGCCGCCACGAAATCCGGTGGCCCGACCGTGCAGTGAGCAGTAGCATTCGACGCTGGATGAAAAGGAGCCCCTGATGTTGCGCCATGCTTCGCTGAAACTGATCGCATGCTGCCTGGCCCTGTCGGCCTGCGTGACGATCAACGTGTATTTCCCGGCCGCGGCCGCGGAAAAGGCCGCGGACAAGATCATCGAAGACGTCTGGGGCAGCGACAAATCCTCGGAGTCCGCCACCAAGCGCGAAGACAACAAGCAGACGGCCGTGCGCGACGATGCCCGTGAGCAGCGCGTGCTGTTGGCCGCAGCCGCGTCGGTGCTGAACTTCATCGTCCCGCCGGCACAGGCGCAGGCGAACCTGAACATCGAGACGCCGGCGATCCGCCAGCTGACGCAGTCGATGGAGGCGCGGCACGCGCAGCTGAAGAAGTACTACGACTCCGGCGCGATCGGCCTGACGCGCGACGGCCTGGTGTCGGTGCGCGATCAGAACCTGGTGCCGCTGCCGGAGCGCAATGGCGCACGCAAGCTGGTCGCCGAGGAGAACGCCGACCGCACCAATCTGTATCGCGAGATCGCCACTGCCAACGGCCATGCGGAGTGGGAGGCCGACATCCGCACGACGTTCGCCGAGCGCTGGGCGAGCAAAGCGCCGTCCGGCTGGTGGTTCCAGGATGAAGGCGGCGGCTGGAAGCAGAAGTAAAAAAAAGAGCCCCGCAGGTGCGGGGCTCTTCGTTTCCAGGCCGACGATTTCTTCGAGTTGTTGGGTAGCGCGGCTAAAAAGGAAACGTTGCTCTGTCGCTCCAACCCTTCAGACCCCTAACGCCAGATTCGAAAGACCCAGCGGCGCCGTCCTTGACGCTTTATTTCAGTCCCTCTTCCCCTTCGCGGTGCCATCCCCGCTTCTCTGCCTCGAATCGCATCGAGCGATTCCGATTGCATACAAAGGAGCAAGTGGCGTGCCTGCGCCATCGGCGCTGCAGCGAAACAATGACTTATGCTGCGATGTAGCGAGAATGCCACGACGGTAGGCCTGCGATCACGGCTGCGTTGTAAAGGGGTCCGACGTCAGCCTGGTTCCCTCACCGACCACTGAGCGGAAGTTCGAGGCTGACAGCTACACCTGTGTCGTCGGGCAGATTCGTCGCGTTGACGGTGCCGCGATGAAAGTCGGCGATCAGCCGCACGATGTACAGGCCGAGCCCGAGGTGCGGCTTGCCGTTGGTGCTGGTGCGGCTCGTGACGAGCGACTCGAACAAGCGGTTGTCGAGCTGCGGCGGCAGCAGCGGCCCTTCGTTGCGCACGGTCAGCGTGCACGAGCGTGGACCGCGCGCCAGCACGATCGCGATCGGCCCGGTTTTCGGCGTGAAGTCGCTGGCGTTGTCCATGAGCTTGTCGAGCAGCTGCGCGATGAGATCCGGCGAGCCTTCGACCAGGCAGGGCGCTTCGGGCAGCTGCGTCTCGACGCGGTGCTGCACGAACGTCTGCTGATACGCCTGCCCCATGTTCTGCACGAGGTCGCGCAAGTCGAAGCGCACTCGCTCCGTGTGCTCGATGATCTGCTCGACGCGAGTCGCTTCGCTGAGCGCAGTGAGAATCGCGTGCATGCGGTTCGCACCGCTGCGCGCTCGATCGACGTAGCTTTGCGACGGCGGCGGCAGCTTTTCCTCCGAGCTCAGATTGTCCAGCGACGAGCTGACTATCGTCAGCGGCGTGCGCAGCTCGTGCGACAGCTTCGTGCCTAGAGTCTGCAGATAGTTCGTGTATTCCTGCAGCCGGCCGAGCAACGTGTCGTAGCTGCGCGCCAGCGCGCCCAGCTCATCGCGTGCATTCGTGTCCGGGATGTGGGGCTCGATCCTCCCTTCGGCAGTGAGCGCCGTGCTTGCAGCACGACTCAAGCGGCGGATGCGAAGCGACAGTCGCGCGGCGAACACGATCGTCACCAGGATGACGAACAGCGTCGCGACCAGCGTGAGATTGAGCAGCTTCGTGAGCGCGATCTCGCGCACTTGCACCAACTGCTCGCCGGCCTGCTCGACGACGAGCGCACCGAGATTCTGCTCGCCGTAGGGAATCGGCACGGCTGCACGCACGAGCGAGGGCTCGCCGCCGGCCTTTTCGAACCAGATCGCGCTGCGCTTGCCGTCGCGCGCCGCGTCTACCGGTGAGCCCCACATTCCATACGGAAGTCCGTACGGCAGTGCGGGTGCCGCATCGCTGGAGAACAACCCGCGATAGATCGAACGCGTGAAGCCTTCGTCGTCGCGCTGCAATCCTGGGTATTGCGCCGATGTCGCGACTGCGATCGAACCAGCGCGCGCAAGCAGCCAACCGCGAGTATCGACGACGGATACGCGCACGCCATCCGGCGCGTACTGCTCCAGTCGCTGCTTCAACGCTTCCGAACCGGTGTGAATCCACGCGAGTCCGCGCGTCTGCGCGATGGTCGCATTGTTGCTGTCGAGTGCCTGCACGGCGATCTGAGTGCCGAACAGATTGAGCGGCGCGCGCAGCTCGATCGCATAGCCCTTGCCGGTTTCGCGCCACGTGCCTTCGACATACGGCACTTCGTCCGCGGCAGGCTTCCACGGCGCGCCGATCTCGGCGACGCGCACGAGCAGCGGGCCGGGTGCGATCGCGCTGATCGACCAGGCGCGCTCGTGACCGAACTCGTCGTGAATCAGCACGATCACGCGATCCGCGCCGCCGGCCGGTCGCGACTCGTCGCGCGCCGGAACTTCATAGCGCACCGACGCCTGCGCGACCTCCACGTACAAGTGCATCGAGCGCCGATACACGCCGACGCGCACTTTGGGCTCGGCGCTTTCCGCGCCGGGGCCAGCGGCGTCGAAGCCGGGTACTGCACGCGCAGGCTGCGGCCATTCGTCGGCGAAGCCGTCGAGCAGCGGGCGGGTGACGAGGAGCGGCGCGAACAAATCGCCGCGAGCCGGATCGAACTCGCGACGCAGATCAGGAACGCGATAGAGAAGCTCGGGCTCGCTGGCGACGACGCGGCTCAACACCTGTGCGGTGGTGAGCAGCGCGTCTTCCTGGCTGCGCCGCAGTGTCGTCTCCATCTGCTGCGCGTACTTCCAGCCCGCCCAGGGCAGGATCAGCGTGAGGAGACTGAGCAGGAGCAGCTTGGTGCGAAGGGACATCTATTCCTTCCACCGGTACCCCATTCCGTACATCGTCTCGATGCTGTCGAAGGACTGGTCGATCGCCTGGAACTTGCGGCGGATGCGCTTCACGTGCGACGTGATCGTGTTGTCGTCGAGCACGACGTTGGCGGCATCCATCAGCTGCTGCCGGTTCTTGACGTGGCCAGGATTCTTCGCGAGAGCGTGCACGATCCAGAACTCGGTGAGCGTGAGGCCGAGCGGTTTCTCCTGCCACGTCGCGTGCAGGCGGGCAGTGTCGATCAACAGCGTGCCACGCGTCACGATCTGATCGCGATTCGACGGCTGCGTGAGCGCGTCGATGCGACGGAACAGCGCGGTGACGCGCGCCATGAGATGCGAAAGGCTCAGATCCTTCGTCAGGTAGTCGTCGGCGCCGAGCCGCAAGCCGGACACGGCGTCGAGCTCGCTGTCGCGCGCAGTGAGGAAGATGATCGGCAGCTCCGCGGAGAGCGAGCGCAGCTCACGGCACAATTCGAAGCCGCCTTCCGGCTCGTCGCGCAAGCCGACGTCGATGACGGCGAGATCCGGCAGCCGCGCGCGGAACGCGTCGATCGCTTCCTTGCGCTCGCCGTAAGTGCGCACGGAGTAGCCGTGACGTTGAAATGCCGCCGCGTAGTTGTCGCGGATCGCAGGCTCGTCCTCGACGATGGCGATGACTTTCTTCATGGCTACAGTGTAGCGCCGCCCCGCGCGTGCCGGAGAGCACGCCACGATTGATCACAATCTGCCCGCAGCCGGACTGCCGGCATGCGCCGTCGATCCGCACCGCTTCGCTGCAATAGGGCCGCCGGCGAGCAGTGCCGTGCGGAGATGGCGATGCGGACTCTACAGAATACGGCGGTTTCAGGCCCCGACCGCGGGCGGCAGCGGCGGGAGACGATGTGGGCGTGGCTGTCGCTGCTGACGCTGGTCCTGTGCTGGGACGCGTCGGCGCGCCTGGAGACGCGCGTGTCGCCGCCCCGTGTGCGGATCGCGCACGCGGGGGAGAGTCGGGCCGAAGCCGGGCCGACGACGGAGGCCGATCTTTAGAACGCGTTGATGCCGGTCAGCTCGCGGCCGACCGTGAGCTGATGCACGGTCTCCGTGCCTTCATACGTGATCACGCTTTCCAGGTTCAGCGCGTGCCGGATCGGCACGTACTCCACGCTGATGCCTGCGCCGCCGAGCAGGTCGCGCGCGTCGCGGGCGATCTCGATCGCTGCGCGAGTGTTATGCCACTTCGCCATCGACACCTGCGTCGGCGCCATCTGGCCAGCATCTTTTAGACGGCCGAGCTGCATCGACAGCAGTTGCGACGTCGTGATCTTGCGCGCCATCTCCGCGAGCCGGATCTGCACGGCTTGCGTCGCCGCGATCGGCTTGCCGAACAGCACGCGCGACTTCGAATAGTCGATGACCTGCGCGAGACAAGCTTGCGCTGCGCCGGTCACACCCCAGCTGATGCCGTAACGCGCCTGCGTGAGACACGACAGCGGACCCTTCAGGCCCGAGACGTTCGGCAGCATGTTCTGCTCGGGCACGACCACGTTGTCGAAGAACAGGCTCGACGTCACGGACGCGCGCAGGCTCATCTTGTGCTTGATGACGTTGGTCGTGAAACCCTTGAAGCCTTTCTCGACCAGGAAGCCGCGAATACCTTCTTCGGTCTTCGCCCAGACGATCGCCAGGTCGGCGATCGAGCCGTTGGTGATCCACATCTTTGCGCCGTTCAGCACCCAATCCTTGCCTTGCCGGCGCGCCACCGTCTTCATGTTCGCGGGATCGGAGCCGCCGTGCGGCTCGGTGAGTCCGAAGCAGCCGATCACTTCGCCTTGCGCCATGCGCGGCAGCCATTTCTGTTTCTGCTCTTCGCTGCCGAACGCGTAGATCGGATACATGCACAGGCTCGACTGCACCGACACGAAGCTGCGCAGGCCGGAATCGCCGCGCTCGAGCTCCTGGCAGATCAGCCCGTACGACACTGC